>NZ_JARJLM010000620.1 GCF_029335485.1 Cupriavidus basilensis | reverse complement strand
GTCTCCAATTGTTTGAAATGATCCACGAAGCAGGCCGGTTTTATGCCGCATGCAACCCAAATAACAGGGCGAACACGGTAATGGGGTGGATTTGGTGCCTATTCTTTACGGCGTTAGCAAAGATTAGTGGGGTAAAAGTAAAAGATCAAGTGACCCTGACCGACTTTGCCGCACTGCAACGTCTCCCTACAATGCTATGCATTCATTGGTGTACAGGCCCACGCAGCGCACGGGACTGCCAGGTTGGCCAGGGGAAAGCGTCTAGCTCATGAACAAGATCCGCGCAGTCGTCTTCGATGCCTACGGCACGCTGTTCGACGTGTATTCGGTCACCGCGCGCGCGGAACAATTGTTCCCGGGCAAGGGCGAGCCGCTGGCCCTGCTGTGGCGCGAGCGGCAGATCGACTACACCCGCATCCGCTCCCTGGCTGCCCCTGACGGCGCATATTACAAGCCGTTCTGGGCGATCACGGTGGATGCGCTGCGCTATGCCGCGGAACGCCTGCAACTGGTGCTGGACCCCGCCGCGGAGGCGCAGTTGCTCAAGGAATACGCTTGCCTGTCGGCCTTCCCGGAGAACCTCGGGGCGCTCAAGCGTCTGCGCGCTGCCGGTCTGCCGCTGGGCATTCTGTCGAACGGCAACCCGGAGATGCTGGATATCTCGGTCAAGAGCGCCGGCATGCACGGGCTGTTCGACCATGTGCTGTCCGTGGACGCGGTGCGCATGTACAAGACCGCCCCCGACGCGTATGCGCTGGGCCCAAAGGCTTTCGGGGTGGCGGCCGGGGAAATCCTCTTCGTCTCGTCCAATGGCTGGGATGCTTGCGGGGCCACCTGGTACGGCTACACCACGTTCTGGATCAATCGTGCCGGTCATCCGGCGGAGCGGCTCGATGTGAGTCCTTCCGGCACCGGGCACGACATGAACGACCTGCTCGAATTCGCCCGCACCCGCGGTGCGGCGGTGTGACGGCGGGCACCTTTATCAAACCATCGATCACAGGAGAACACTGATGGCCATCACGCTGCCTGCGGGCATGAAGATTACCGGCGAAATCCTGCCGGCCTACGAAGATATCCTCACGCCGGCGGCCCTGGCCCTGGTGGACAAACTGCACCGCGCCTTCGAGCCGCGTCGCCAGGAACTGCTGGCTGCCCGCGTCGAGCGCACCAAGCGCCTGGACGCCGGCGAACTGCCCGATTTCCTGCCGCAAACCAAGAGCGTGCGCGAAGGCGACTGGAAGGTCGCGCCGGTGCCGCCGGCACTGCATTGCCGCCGCGTGGAAATCACCGGCCCGGTCGAAGCCAAGATGGTCATCAACGCGTTCAACTCGGGCGCCGACAGCTACATGACCGACTTCGAGGACTCCAACACCCCCAACTGGCACAACCAGTTGCAGGGCCAGGTCAACCTCAAGGCCGCCGTGCGCCGCACGCTCACGCTGGATTCCAACGGCAAGCACTACAAGCTGAACGACAAGATCGCCACGCTGCAGGTGCGCCCGCGCGGCTGGCACCTGGACGAGAAGCACGTCACCATCGACGGCCAGCGCGTCTCCGGCGGCATCTTCGACTTCGCGCTGTTCCTGTTCCATAACGCCAAGGAACAGATCGCGCGCGGCGCCGGCCCCTTCTTCTACCTGCCGAAGATGGAAAGCCACCTCGAAGCCCGTCTGTGGAACGACGTCTTCGTCATGGCCCAGAACGAAATCGGCCTGCCGCAAGGCACCGTCAAGGCAACCGTGCTGATCGAGACGATCCTGGCCGCCTTCGAGATGGAGGAAATCCTGTATGAGCTGCGCGAGCACAGCGCCGGCCTGAACGCCGGCCGCTGGGATTACATCTTCTCGTGCATCAAGAAGTTCAAGGTCGACAAGAACTTCTGCCTGGCCGATCGCGCCAAGGTCACCATGACCTCGCCGTTCATGCGCTCGTACGCGCTGCTGCTGCTCAAGACCTGCCACAAGCGCGGCGCGCCCGCCATCGGCGGCATGAGCGCACTGATCCCGATCAAGAACGATCCGGAGAAGAACGCCATCGCCATGCAGGGCATCATCAACGACAAGAAGCGCGATGCCACCGACGGCTACGACGGCGGCTGGGTGGCCCACCCGGGCCTGGTCGAGCCGGCCATGAAGGAATTCGTGGCGGTGCTGGGCGACGCGCCCAACCAGTTCGGCAAGCAGCGTGACGACGTCAGCGTGACGGCCAAGGACCTGCTGGACTTCCAGCCGGAAACCCCGATCACCGAAGCCGGCCTGCGCATGAACATCAACGTCGGCATCCACTACCTCGGTTCCTGGCTGGCCGGCAATGGCTGCGTGCCCATCCACAACCTGATGGAAGACGCCGCCACCGCTGAAATCTCGCGCTCGCAGGTGTGGCAGTGGATCCGTTCGCCCAAGGGCAAGCTGGAAGACGGCCGCAAGGTGACCGCCGAGATGGTGCGCGCGCTGATCCCGGAAGAACTGGCCAAGGTCAAGGAGTTCGTCGGTGGCGACACCAAGACCTACGACCGCGCCGGCGAGATCTTCGAACAGATGTCCACGTCGGAAGACTTCGCGGAATTCCTGACGCTGCCGCTGTACGAGGAAATCTGAGCAGGCGGTTGCCTGGCTGAGGCTTTGCCTCGGTATTGAAAGACAAAGACCCGCAGCCTGGTTTGTGCTGCGGGTTTTTTATTGCCGCTGGCTCCGGCACCAAGGTTTGCCGGTCTGCGCTGAGGTCCGCCACAGTGAGTTTCCCCAGGATCCCGGAAATCTCCATGATGCTGCCTGGCCGAGGTCAGAGCCACGGCGCCCTGAACCCAGGAAATCGATGGTCCTTCCTGCCGCAGATGCTGGTGCTGCGCTGCCGTCCGGCAAGACTCACTCCATGTCTGTTCGGCGATGTGCACGGCCCCGCCGGGACATCTCCGCGAGGCTCGCCATTGCCAGGGCCAGCAGGACGGCCAGCGCCGCCATGCCCGCCGCGATATATCCGACATAGCCCAGGCCCCAATGCCCGATGCCCAGGCCGCCGATCATGGCACCCAGCCCGATGCCGGCGTTCGCCGCGCAGACGTTGAGCGTGCCGGCCAGCGCCTGTGCTTGCGGCGCGGCCTGCATGACCCGCACCTGGCAGACCGGGAACAGGGCGGTGTAGGCAATGCCCCAGACCAGGAGGACGATCGCCAGCAGGCCGTGGGATCCCGATGCCGGTACGCTGGCCGCCATGCCGATACCCAGCAGCACGGTGCCGGCGACCGTCGCGCCCAGCGGACTGCGATCCACGAAGTGTCCGCCCAGCCAGTTGCCGAACAGCCCGATGGCCCCGAAGCCCATCAACCACCAGCCCACCTGCGGCGCGGGGATGCCGGCGATGCGTTCCAGCGTGTCCGCCAGATAGGTATAGGCAGTGAACATGGCCGTAAACACCGCCACGGACAGCGCCACATTGGCGACGAAGCGGAAATCCTTGAGGATGCGGGTCTGTGCGGCCAGCCTGACCCGCTCCGAACCCGCGAGCGCGGGCATGAAGACCCACTGCAGCAGCGCCATCAGCAGCGATAGCGCCGCAAGCCCCCAGAACGCACCGCGCCAGCCGACGACACCCGAGGCCAGCGTTCCCAGTGGAATGCCGAACAACATGGCGGCGGAAATGCCGAAGTAGACCTGCGACACGGCACGCCCGGCGCGCGCGGGGCCAGCCAGTTGCGCCGACGTTTCACTCGCGGTGCCCCAGAACACCGGCAGCGCCAGCGCAGGGATGAAGCGGGCAAGGGCAAGCACCCAGATATTCGGCGACAGCGCAGCCAGCGCATTCGAAGCGGCGAAGATCAGCATGATCGCAATGAACAGGCGCTTGCGCTCGACGTGCGACAGCAACGCGGTCAGTACCGGCCCGAACAGCATCACGGTAAAGGCGAACAGCGTGATCAGTTGCCCCGCGGCCGGGACCGGGATGCCGAGGTCTCGTGCCAGCACCGGCAGCAGGCCGACAATCAGGAATTCCGTGGTGACGATGACAAAGGCCGCCAGCGCCAGGATGACGCTCGGCAGGCCGTTGCCGGCGGCAGCCGAGGCGGGCAGGGTGATGTGGGCGGGCGCGGTTTCGAGAGGCGGCATGTCGGATTCCGTAAAGGCGGGAGTCCGTATGCTATTTGAGACTGAAATTCCTTGTTTTGGTATTATTTCAATGAAATATTGAATTCAAGTCAATAATCAGAGAGAAATGACTCCCTCCGAGCGGCTCAAGGGCATCGACACGTTCGTCTACACCGCCGACGCAGGCAGCTTCACTGTTGCCGCCGAACGGCTCAACCTGACGGTCTCCGCCATCAGCAAGAGCGTGGCCCGACTGGAGGCGCGCCTGGGCAGCCGGCTGTTCGAACGCACCACGCGCAGCGTGGTACTGACCGAGGCCGGTGCAGCGTTCTATCGCACCTGCATCCGGGTGCTTGCCGACCTGGAAGAGGCGGAGACAGTGCTGGCGGCACAGAATGCGGAGCCGGCAGGCCGGTTACGGGTCGATCTGCCGGCTTCCTTCGGGCGCCTCCAGGTACTGCCGCTTCTGCTGCGGTTCGCCGAGCAGCATCCGGGGTTGCGGCCACATATTTCCTTCACGGATCGCTTTGTCGATCTGGTGGACGAAGGCATCGACGTGGCCGTACGCATCGGCGGCCCCGATGCCTGGCCTGCTGCGCTGGGGCATCGCCACCTGGGTACCGAGCGCCTGATCTTTTGCGCGTCGCCAGCCTATCTTGAGCGCGCGGGCATGCCGCAATCCGGGGACTTTACACAGCATGCCTGCGTCGTTTACGGCAAAGCCGACGGCAGCACCGCCCCCTGGCTGTTCGCCGATGAGGCCGGGCAGCCTGAACGGCGAACGGTGCAAGGCCGTCTCGTCGTGGGTAGCGGCGAGGCGCAGGTCAGTGCGGTCGCAGCCGGCTGGGGCATCGCGCAACTGGCCACGTGGCTGGTCCAGGACGAGTTGCGCAGCGGCGCGCTGGTCGAAGTCCTGCCGCACCTGGCCACCGATGGGCTGCCATTGCACCTGGTCTGGCCCCGCAGCCGCCAGTTGCTGCCGAAGGTGCATGCTGTTCTGGAAATGCTCGGGGTGTCTCTGCGGATCCGATGACGATGCTCCGGGGGAGGGGATGTGGCCTGCGTCTATGCCGTCCCACGTGGCACGGGAAGATAAGGCCAGCAACGCTGGGTCGACGTGGAGCCCGTCTCGCCGCATTAGAGTTCATATCGCCAGATTCCATCGGGTGCTTGCCGCAACCGAACCCTTCGAGCCATATCGCGCGCGGAATCGCCGTGGCGCATGCGCCCGGCTGCGCCGCAGGCTGTTTGCGCCTGATCAAAAAGCCATCGATTGATATGATTTTTGGTTATTTGCTTATATTGATTATTGCCGGATATCGATAAGCTGACCTCATGTGCTGGATAAGTTGCATGAATCCCCGGCATGCAAACTTGCCAGTGATTGAGGAGAGCCTGTATGAGGAAGTTCGGGATCAAAATAGCGGCAGGGATGGGAGTGCTTGCCGTCCTGGCCATCGGCGGTGCGCGGGTACTCACCGCCAGCCGCCAGGTTGATGTGGCGGCATCTGTCGATATCAATGACTCGCGCCTGGCCAAAGCCGGCGCATATATTGCGCGTACCGCCGATTGCGTGGCGTGCCACACAGTGCCCAACGGCAAGCCCTTTGCGGGCGGCCTGGCGATGCAGACGCCCGTGGGCACGATCTATTCGTCGAACATCACGCCCGACAAGCAGGCGGGCATCGGCAACTATAGCTATGCCGATTTCAAGAATGCGGTGCAGCACGGCATACGCAAGGATGGCACGCCGCTTTATCCGGCGATGCCCTATCCGTCCTACGCGATCATGCCCGACGCCGATATCCAGGCGCTATATGCCTACTTCATGTCCGATGTGGAGCCACATGGCAAGCCCAGTGCCGACTCGACCATTCCCTGGCCGCTGAACATGCGCTGGCCGATGGCGTGGTGGCAGCTGGTATTCACGTCCAGGCGGGAGTTCGTCGCTCCCGCCGGCGCCAGCGAGAAGCTTGTGCGGGGTGCCTACCTGGTAGAGGGCCCCGGCCATTGCGGGGCCTGCCATACGCCGCGTGGCCTGGCCTACCAGGAAAAGGCGCTGTCCTTGGCGGATGGCGATGCCTTCCTGTCCGGCGCGGTGATCGATGGCTGGCGAGCGAAGAGCCTGCGCGGCGAAGCCCAGGGCCTGCAATCCTGGAGCGCAGCAGATATCGCGATGTTCTTGAAGACGGGCCGTACGGACAAGGTGGCGGCATTTGGCGCCATGGCTGATGTGGTCGAGCACAGTACGCGTCATTTCACGGATGAGGATATCGCCAGCATCGCGGCCTATGTGAAGCAGCTACCTGCCGTGAAAGGCAAGCTAGACACGTTCCCGCCGAGAACGGACACCACCACTGCCGCGCTACTCGACGGCCGCTACGATTCGCGTGGGGCGGTGATCTACATGGAGCAGTGCGTGACCTGCCACCGCGCCGATGGCCAGGGCGTACCGCGTTTGTTTCCGGCGTTGGCGAACAATTCCGCGGTGTTCGCGCAACACCCCCAGTCCATCATCCAGATCACCCTGGAAGGCGGCAAGATGCCATCCAACAGTCATGACGCCATGGCTTTCGCGATGCCCGGTTTTAATCACCTGAGCAATCAGGACATCACCGACGTGATCAATTTCATCCGCACTGCCTGGGTCAATCAGGCACCTCCCATAGGAGAGGGCGACGTCGCGCGCACCCGTGCCTTTCTGGCGAAAAAGAAGCCGAACATCGAGGCGGGAGGTAAGCATGAGTAGAAAATTCAAGATCGCAGCAGTCCTGGCTGTTTTGATTGCAACTGGAAGCACGATGGCCGCCACGGCAGCGCCTGACATCCCGGTTGCAGACAACGTCAAGACCTTCCCGGTGCTGGACAAGGATGGCAATCGTCTGCCGAACTATACGATTCCGTCGGATACCTTGATCGCCAGGGAGCCCAATGCGGACGAGATCAACCATGGCAAGCGCCTGCTGAACGAGACGCGGCGCCTGCTGCCGCAATACACGGGCGCAAGTATGAATTGCAACAGCTGTCATGTGCAACAGGGCAAGAAGCCGCTGGGCGCGCCGTATATCAATACCGTCAATTCTTTTCCCCAGTTCAGCGCGCGTGCCGATCGCGTAGTGACACTGGAGGACCGCATCAACGGTTGCTTCATGCGTTCGATGAACGGCAAGCCCTTGAACAAGACCTCATCCGAGATGAAAGCGATCATTGCCTACATGAAATGGCTGGCCCAGGCGGTGCCGCATGGCGCCAGGGTCCAGATCGAAAACGCCTGGCCCATCGATACCAAGCTGGTTGGCGATCCGGTGCGCGGCAAGAACCTGTACGCTGCTCAATGCGCTTCCTGCCACGGCCTCAATGGCGAGGGCAGGAAGGATCGAGCGGGCAATATCGTGTTCCCGCCGTTGTGGGGTGACGAATCCTTCAATATCGGGGCGGGACTGGCACGCACCTACAAGGCGGCCGCTTTTATCCGCAACAATATGCCGATGGGCGTCAACACGCATGGTGGCTGGGGCGAGGGTAATGTGCTGTCCGATCAGGATGCAGTGGACGTCGCCGAGTACTTCACACATATGCCACGCCCGGATTTTCCGGGTAAGGAGAAGGACTGGCCGAGCGGCAAGAAACCGAAGGATGCGCGCTACTGAACCGAGTCGTAGCCGTCGGTATCGGTGGTCCGGAGCGGTCAGCGCGTATGGCGCACCTCTGCGCGCTTCGAAGCCTCAATGGCCTCGGGAGCCCGCTCCCTGCCGATTGGGCACGGGAGCGTCTGGCCTGCCGCCGCGCCACTTCGAAACGCTACAGCCGAAACGCCCGCCAAACCACCGCGAGAACGCACTCAGGGATGAGAAACCCAGCAGCGTCGCGACCTCGGACAGCCGGCGGTCAAGGCTGTCCACATACCGCGTTGCCAGGTCCACGCGCACGGTATCGAGAATCGACGAATAGCTCTCGCCGTGATCCGCGAGGCGGCGTTGCACGGTCCTGGCTTCCACGCCAAGGTGTTGCGCCACCCGCTCCACCGAACACCCCCCTGTCGGCAGCAGCGCGAACACCAGCTTCCTGACCTTGTCGGTCATGGTGGCATTGGACTGCGCCAGCATCGCGTCGAGGTATTGACGGGCCTGTCGGGCCATGACCGGATCGTAGGACGGAATCTCGGCGTCAAGATCCGATGCCAGGCACACAATGCCGTCGAAATCCTGGTTGAACGCAATGGCTGCGCCAAATACACGCTGATAGACCGCGAGACTTGCCGGCGCATTGTGCATGAAGCAGACGCTGCGCGGCTTCCATGTGGCGCCAAGGAACAGGTTCAGCATCCGGAACAGCACGCCCAGTGCCAGTTGCGTCCCCTGCCGCATCGAACCGGGATGGCCGCCGATCATGTCCTGCCGGATGACCACGACATCCTCGGTTTCCTCCATGCGCATGTAGAGCGCCTCGTTCTGGAGCCGC
The DNA here is from genome assembly GCF_029335485.1 of Cupriavidus basilensis. Classification (GTDB taxonomy): domain Bacteria; phylum Pseudomonadota; class Gammaproteobacteria; order Burkholderiales; family Burkholderiaceae; genus Cupriavidus; species Cupriavidus basilensis_E. The sequence continues at coordinate 26,283 of NZ_JARJLM010000620.1, read as the reverse complement.
AGGTAGTACGACATCGCGTCGAGCGCCTTGCGCAGCGTCGGCCCCTCCTGCACCGCGAATCCGAGCGGCCCCAGATTGGAGAGATGGCGCGTCTCGGCCATGCGCAGGCCAAAGTCCTCGACGCCGGCGGCTTGTGCCGATGCCTCCAGCAGGCGCCCGACTGCTTCGGCCGGAATCCGCATATCCGGATCCAGCAGCACTGACCGGTCGATGCCCGCGGCACGCAAGTGCCGATAGGGATCCAGGCCGACCGAGCGCGCCACATCGACGTAGTTGGTCAGGCTGGCGCTGCGTAACAGGTAGGCCATGGTGATCTCCCTAGCTGTCGTGAAATGTAAATTCAATGTCGCCTTTTGTCAAACCTGAATTTGCCGATCTCCGATACTTGCCTCCACGGCAGCGCTACCGAAAAGCGCTACCGATTCCCTGGCATCAAGGAGACAACGCATGAGCAACGACACCAACCGCACCGCCACGCCGGTCTGCGATCAATTGCGCGCCACCGGCAACTGGAATCCCGCGTGGGACGCCTTTGCGGCACTCGACCCGGCATGGGCCGAGAAATTCATGGTGATGGGCATGCACCCGGTGATGTCGGGCGTGCTGGAGCCGAAGGTGCTGGAGTTTCTCGCCATCGCGGTGGATGCCTCCTGCACCCACATGTACGCGCCGGGCACGCGCCGTCATATCCGCCGCGCGCTCGAACTGGGCGCCACCAGGGAGGAGATCGCTGCCGTGCTGCAGGCGGTGAGTGTGCTTGGCATCCATACCAGCAGCCTCGGGGCGCCGATTCTCCTGGAGGAGCTGGCGGCCATCGAGCAGGCCAGGGCGGCCAGCGTCAAGGCTGCCTGAGAGCGCCTGAGAGCCCATTAGCCGATCCGACCACACCATCAAGGATAACCAGCCATGCATTTCCTCGACGATTCCCTGCTGCCTGAGAACCAGGAAAAACTCGTGATCCAGGTCGCGCCCTATGGCCCCCAATGGGCCGCCGGCGATTCGGACGATATCCCGGTCACGATGGACGAACAGATTCAGAAGGCCGTTGATTGCTACAACGCCGGCGCCACGGTCCTGCACATGCATGTGCGCGAGGAAGACGGCAAGGGCAGCAAGCGCCTGTCCAAGTTCAACGAGATGCTCGCCCGGCTGCGTGAGGCGGTGCCCAAGATGGTCATCCAGGTCGGCGGCTCGATTTCGTTCGCACCGGAGAACGAAGGCGAGGTAGCCAAGTGGCTGAACGACGACACGCGCCACATGCTGGCCGAACTGGATCCGCGCCCCGACCAGGTCACCGTGGCGATCAACACCAGCCAGATGAACGTGATGGAGCTGATGACCGAGGCCGACATCGCCGGCACCTCGCTCGCCAACCCGGCGCTGCAGGCCGCCTACCGCGACATGATCGTGCCGTCCAATCCGTCCTGGCACGTGGAGCACATCAGGCGCCTGGTCGCCCATGGCATCCAGCCGCACTTCATGCTGGGCAACCTGACCGGGCTGGAAACGGTCGAGCGCCTGATCCGCCGCGGCGTCTACACGGGCCCGCTGATCCTCAACTACGTGGCCATCGGCGGCGGCGCGGCCGGCCTGCATCCGGCCGACATGATCGAGTTCGTGCGCCGCACGCCGGATGGCGCCGTGCTCACGCTCGAAACGCTGAACCGCAACGTGGTCCCGATGAATACCATGGCCATCGCGCTGGGCCTGCACGTGCGTGTCGGCATCGAGGACACGCTGTTCGGACCGGATGGCGAGCGCGCCACCTCGGTGCAACAGATCGAGAAGATGGTGCGCATTGCCCGCGAACTCAACCGCGAAGTCGCCACCGGCGAAGACGCGCACCGCATCTACCAGATCGGCACCCAGTGGAAATCCGCCGGCGAGACACTGCAGCAACTGGGCATGGTGCCCAACCGTGCCCCGGTGCAGCGCGGCGCGCCGGTACGCAAGGTAGCGTAGGCTGGCGAGACCCGGACGGAATACGGCGGCGTACCGTATGCCGTCCCCCCCGCGCTCAACGATCCCGCGGCCTGGAGACAAATGATGTTCTGGAAGAAAAGCCCCTCTGCCGTTCTGGCAACCTTGCTGACGATCCACCTGCTGGCGCATATCGACCGCAACATGCTGCTGGGATTCTCGCCGCAGATCATCAAGGCGCTGGCGATCAACAATGCGCAGTATGGCTTCCTGGTCGGTGCGGTCTGGGTGCTTAGCTTCGGTGTCATGGCGATGCTCATGGGCACGCTCGCGGATCGCTTCAGCCGGACGCGGATCATCGCGGCCGGCGTGCTGATCTGGAGCGCCTGTACCTGGGCGTCCGGCCATGCGCAGAGCTTCGAGCAGATGGCGATCGCGCGCTTCTTTGTCGCCAGCGGTGAAGCGGCCCTTGTGCCTGCCGCGGTCGGCCTGCTGTCCGAGCTGTTCTCCGAGAAGCGGCGCGGCACGGCGATGGGCCTGTTCTTTATGGGCATCCCGCTGGGCATCGGCTGCAGCTTCCTGCTGGCCGGCACCTTCGGCGCCACGCACGGCTGGCGCACGACCTTCTATGCCCTGGGCGTGACCGGCGTCGCGATCGCGCTGCCGCTGGCGCTGCTGAAGGAAGAGCGCGGCCAGCTCGCGCCGCAGGAACGGGGCGCGCCGGCACTGCAACAAGTGCTCGCCGTGCTGAGCCTGGTCAGGGGGCATCGTGCGCTTCGCTTCACCATTACCGGCTTTGTGCTGACGCACATCGCGTTCGCGGGCCTCTCGTTCACGCCACTGTGGCTGGTGAATGAGCGCGGCATGGATGCCGCCGGCATCGCCACCCGCATCGGCGCGCTGCAACTGCTATTTGGCACGCTCGGCGCGTTGGCGGGCGGCGTCCTGAGCGATCGCGCAGCGCGCAAACTGCCTGGCGGGCGTGCCACGTTCATGGCGCTCCTCGTCGTCATCTGCGCACCTTTTGTCATCGCCTATCGTCTAGCGCCTGCCGGATCCCCCCTGTTCTACATCGGCATGTGCGTGGGCTTCTTCCTGCCGCTGGCGCTATACGGCCCTGCCAACGCGGCCATTACGGGCATGACGCCGCAGAAGATGCGCTCGACGGTCTCTGGCTTCACCATGCTGTGCATCAATGTGTTCGCGATCGCCATCGGCACGGTGGCCGTGGGCGCTGCGACCGACTACTTGATTGCCAATGGCACCACTGCGCCGCTGACGCGGGTTTTGCTGACCACGGATGCGCTGGCGATGGCTTCGGCACTGTTCTTCGCGCTGGCCGCGCGAGCCGCCTGCGCGCGGCCGGCCATCGGCATGCAACCCGTGCAAACGACAAGGTAATCAAGGTAATCCATCATGACGCAGTACCAAAGACAAAATCTGGAAGGGCGCATTGCCCTGGTCACCGGCGCCGGCCGCGGCATGGGTGGCGCCATCGCGATCGACCTCGGCAAGGCGGGCGCACACGTGGTGATCTGTGACATCGACATGCCTGCGCTGGAGCAAACGCGCCAGGCGGTGGAAGCGGCCGGCGCACAGTGCCTGGCGCTGCGTTGCGACGTATCGTCGAGCGGTGAGGTCGCCGCGATGTTCGCCGCCACCGTCGAACGCTTCGGCGCGCTGCATATCCTCGTCAACAATGCGGCGCTGGTGCCGAACCGGCCGGTCGACACCGGGCGCCGCAACAGGCACTACGCCTATCTCACCACGCCGGTGCCGCGCCAGTCGCTGGGTTTCACCAGCCAGATGAGCGACGAGGAATGGCATCGCTACTGGGACGTCAATGTGCACGGCCTGTTCTATTGCACGCGCGAAGCGCTCAAGCTGATGGAGCCGCAGCGCGACGGCAAGATCGTCAATATCGCGTCGATTGCCGGCATGTCGGCGATGAGCGCGCATAGCCCGCATTACAGCGCCACCAAGGGAGCGGTCGTTGCCTTCACCAAGTCGGTTGCGGCCGAGGTGGCTGGCGCCAATATCTTTGTCAACGCCATGGCGCCAGGCGGTGTGGCAACGCCCGAGTTCACGAGATATTTCGACGCCGCAGGCGAGGAAAAGCGCAACCGGTTCTGGCAGATATGCCCGGCCGGGCGCCTGGGCACGATGGAGGAATACGCGTCGATGGTGACCTACCTGGCCGGCGATCATTACCTGGTGGGCCAGGTGATCAGTCCCAACGGCGGCGCCGTGATCTGACCACGCATGCCGCGCAGGCGTCCAAGGCGGCTCGCTCGCCAAGCCGGGATGGCGGAGTTCCCTGCTGGATCTACGTGAAATCCTCCCCGTGCCGAGCGGCGCTTGCGCTGCCGGAGCCGGAGCGCGCGTCGAAGCCTGCCTTGGCCGGTTCATGCCATTCGCTGGTGGCGCATGCCGCGTGGTAGGCGATGGGTTCGGCGATGCCGAGCCGGGCGCGGGCGGCTTCGAGCGGCTCGTGCATCAGCGTTTCGTAATCCTCGCCCAGCAGCCACTTCGCCTTGCGTCCGTTGCGATAGCCCTCGATCACGGCGCGGGCAAAGGCGGTGTTGCGCGTGGCGCGCAGGTTCTTCAACGAGGCAGCCACCGCGATGAATGCCCAGCCGAGGCCTCCGGTCTGCGCGTAGCTGAAGGCCACCAGCGCGGCTTCGCCCAGGGTTTCGTCCGCCCGGTAGCCGGTCAGTACGTGCCAGACGTCGTGAATGTCGCGCGTACGCCTGCCGAACCAGGCATAGGGATGCTCGACCAGCGGCTCGCGATCGAGGTTGGAGACTTCGGCCAGGCCGGCAGCGCTGTATCCGGTTGCCTCGAGGAACGCGCGGTAGGCCGCGCCAAGCGTGCCGGGCGCGAAACTTGCGATGAAGGCCGGATCGGAGAAGCGCTCCGCGAGTTCGACACGCCGATAGATCTGCCTGGGCCCGCCCGGGATCTTCATGAGCCGCGCGAAATTCTTCGACGCGGCCGAGCCGTTGAGGGCGCGCATGATCAGGAACACTTGCGTGGTGTCGTCGCCGTTGGCGAGCAGCTTGCGGATGGCACGGAATGCGGTGGGAAGATCACGCCTGTAGAGCGCGGGGGAATTCTCGGTAGCCATTGCCTCGTTCCTGTTGGTGAGGTGGTTGTCAGGATGGCCGGGGGCAGATCCGCTGGAAACGGCTGCCGGTGGCGGTCAGGCTGCGGCCAGGCCTGTTCTCTTCGAGGGTTTTCATCTATGTGTGACGCCTTCAAGATGCGATTCTTGCCGGGAATGGCCGAATACAATGTCAGCTTCCCGACATAAGGCTACGATCGACGCCGTGCCAAAGCTATTCTCCTCCGACGAGCGCCGGGCCGCGTTGCACTCCAGTGCCTGGTTTGCAGGCCTTACCCCCGGATTGCAAGCGTGGATCGCGGAGCATGCAAAGGCCAGGACCCTGGCCACTGGCTCGCGGCTTTTCGGACGTGGGGATGCGCCTGACGGCCTCTACTTCATGGTGCATGGCGCGGTCCGGATGACAAGTTTTTCCGCGGATGGCAAAGAGGCCCTGCTTGCCCTTGTCGAGCCGCCGCAGTGGTTCGGGGAGATCTCCCTGTTCGACGGCTTGCCGCGCACCCATGATGCCTGGGCGGAAACCGACGTCCTCCTATTGCATGTGGACCAGCATGACCTGCTTGCGTTTCTTGGGCAGAACCCGTCGCACTGGCGGGCGTTCGGGCTTTTGCTTGCGCAAAAGCTGAGGCTGACGTTCCATGCGATCGGGGCGTCGGCATCGCTGCCGGCGCCGGTCAGGCTGGCTCGCCGGCTGTTGGCCATAGCCGGGGGCTACGGGGAATGGAATGGCCGTACCCGACGCGTTATTCACGTGCAGCAGGAACAACTCGGCTTGATGCTTTCGCTATCCCGGCAGACGGTAAATCAGATTCTCAAGGAATTTGAAACGCAGGGCCTGTTGCACCGCACACGAGGTTCGATCGAGATCCTGGATATCGGGCAGTTGCGGGCATTCGCCACGGGCGACGCCACGGGAGACTAGTGTTCGCGCGTTCGCGTGTCCGGATCCGTGGCCTGGCGAAGGCGTGCGATCCGGTTCCTGGAATGGAACCGGAGCGCGTATGGGCGCGACGCGCGCCTAGGCCATCCGGCGCGATGTGATCCGGTAGCCGAAGGCTGCCGGGTCGACGCTGTCGAGCGTGCCGGCGACGGTCTCGCCGTTCGGGTACATCAGGAACGGTACCGGCGGCGATGCGCTGCCGGGCAGGGCGACATCGTGGCCATGGTTGTAGGCAACCCAGTTCATCTCCCATGCGCCGAACAACATGGCGCGCGCCGAACGTACCTTCCAGTCGCTCATCGGCAGGCCGCCAGGGGCTTCCTCCAGCGCGACCTTGCGCACATCGGCCGGGTCCACCGGGATCCAGCCGTAGCCTGCCGCATAGAACTCGGCCCGGCAATGCTGCGCCTTCGAGATGTCGCCGCTCTTGCCCAGCGCCTTGAACCCGTACAGCGAGGTATCGACGCGCACGCCGAAGGCATCGCGGGCGGGTATGCCGGATGCCCGCGCCAGCGCCACGAACAGGCCGTTGATATCCACGCACTTGCCGTTCATCACGCCGCCGGTGCGCAGCATGCGCGCGACGTCGCCGACGCCGCAGCCGCGCACGCTGGCTTCGCGGCAGGTGTGGTCGATCACCCATTCGTAGAGCGCGCGGGCCTTGCTCATGTCGTCGGATGCGCCGGCCGTGATCTGCTGCGCGGTCGTCTTGACGATGCCGCCGGTCGGCAGCAACCGCGTCGGCGCCAGGTACTCGCGCAAGGTCGCGGCCGGCTCGCGCGGGGCCTGTGCGGATGGCGCCAGGCCCAGATCGGTCTTGCGATCGCGCAGCGCCACCATTTCCACTAGCTTGGCTTTCAGTTCCGCGCTTTGCGCTGCGGCGGGGCCGGGCCAGCTAAGCGCCAGCATGCGCGTGTCATAGCCCGGCGCGAGCGCGGTGCGCGCCTGCGCGTCGGCTGCCTCCCAGCGGCTCGACAGCGTGCGCTGGTAGTCGCCAAGCCGCGCGGCGGTCATCGGCAGCCAGGCGCTGGCCGGAGCGGCCGCCGGCGGCAACGAGAGTTCCGTGGTGACCTCGTAGACGCGCCAGCCCTGCGTCGCCAGCAGGGCATCTTCGCTTTGCGTCTGCGCGCGCGCCAGTACCGCGGCGCCGGAAGCACCGAGGCATACCGGGGCGGCGGCTCCCAGGCGTAGAAATGAACGACGGTCCATGCTGATTCCTCCCCACGGTTGGCCGGCGGGCCGATTGCAGAATTCAAATTGCATAGTAGGATGCGCCCGCGCTTCCTGCCGGCAATAAGACGGCGGCAAGGATGCTGCACCGCGGCGTTCGAGCGCATGCGCGCCGGGCGAGGCTGCGGCAGCCGGGCCGCTATGGCGTCGTGCCGGTGGCAGCGCCGGTGCTATCGCCAGCCGGCGAAGGCAGGCCGGTATATTCGACGAAGCCATCCTGCCTGCAAAAGCTCACCAGCATCATGCCTGCCTGCTGCGCGATGTCGATGGCGAGCGAGGTCGGCGCGGAGATGGTCGCCAGCAGGGGGATGTTCATCCGTGCCGCCTTGCGCGCCAGTTCGTAGCTGGCGCGGCTCGACAGGAAGACAAAGCCGCGCGTCATGTCGATCCGCTGGCGCGCAAGATAGCCCACCAGCTTGTCGAGGGCATTGTGCCGGCCAACGTCTTCGAAGACTTTGACAATGGCGCCATCGAGGCCGCACCACGCGGCCGCATGCACACCGCCGGTGGCCGCCATCAAGGTCTGGTGCCCGGGCAGTTCGCGCACGGCGCGCGCGATCACGGCACCGAGCGCAAGCGGCGGGGTTGGCTGGGCGACGGGGGCCGGCGTCAGGTCCAGCATCTGCAGGCTTTCGATGCCGCACACGCCGCAACCGGTGCGGCCCGCCAGCGCGCGCCGCTTGTCCTTCAGCGCCAGGAAGGCCTGCTGCCCGATGGTCAGGTGGACTTCGGCGCTGGCGGCGTGCATGGTCGCCTCGATATCGAAGATGTCGTGGACGCTGCCGACGATCCCCTCGGTCAGGGCGAAGCCGATGGCAAATTCCTCGAGATCGCAGGGCGTCGCCATCATCACCGCGTGGGAGATGCCGTTGAACACGAGCGCGACCGGGAATTCCTCGGACACGCGGTCGGCGTCCATGGCCGGTGCCTGTCCCCGATGCCGCACCACGGGCCGCTGCTGGGCGCCGGAGTGCTCTGTCTGGATGTCAGGCTGGATGTGAGGCCGCATGGATCCCCCTGCCGGCCCGGCGAGGCGTCCGCCGCGATGGCTGCCGCCAGTGCCGGACCACCGAAACGATGGCGGAAAGCAGTAGGAGTCGAACCTACCTGGGAACGGCTAACGCCCCCAACCGGATTTGAAGCCCGGCCGCATCACCGGATACGCATGCCTTCCTCACTGCGTACTACGCTGGATGGCGGTGGTATGAACTGCCTGCCATTCACTGTCGGGACGCAATACCCGCGCATTGCCGACGCGTCGAGTGTAGCCGACGCGGTCGAAGAACTCCAAAATCTGGATGGCACGCTTGCGCCCCAGTCCGGTGGCGTCGCGAAACTGGATGGCGTCGACACTGCCGTGCCGTGCCACCAGCGCGGCGACCCGGCCGGCCAGCTCCCGCACCCGCGCGCCGTCGTAGAACAGGTCGCGCACCACCTGGTAAAGCGCGCCCTGGCGCGCCAGCTTGCGCAGCAGCAGGCGCATCCTTTCCTCCGGCACGTGCAGCGCGGCGGCCAGGTCGCGTACCCAAGGCGGATCGTATCCGCCCGCCGCCAGCAACGGCAGGATGCCTTGCGCCAGCGCGAGGTCGTTCTCGGAGAGGGTGATCGCATGCGAGGGCAACTGCAGCCAGGCGCCATTGCGGCGGATCTCGCCATGCGCCGCCAGCGTGTCGACCAGCGCCGCCCAGGCGGCATCCGGCAGGGATGGCGCGCCGGCAAAGGCGATGCGCCGCAAGCTGCCGGCATCGGGGCCGGGCTCGTCCGGCAGGCGCGCATGAAATGCCGCGAGCGCATCCAGCAGCGCGCGCTGCAGCGCCTGCCAGTGACTGGCCAGGATGACGCAGGCATCGCCATGCCCTTGCGCCGGAAGGGTCATGGCATCGGCCGGCAGGCGCCAGCCATCCGGCCCGACGCCGGTCAGGCAGGCCAGGCGGGAGACGGCGATGCCGTGGGCCGCCTGCGCCAGCAGCGGTGCCAGGCCGGCGCCCTCGGTCATCTGCCGGAGCGCTTGCAGGTAGGCCAGGCGCGCGGCCGTACGGCGCCTGCGCTCGGGCGCGAAGGGATCGAGCACGCAGCCGCCGCCCACCGTCCGGGTCGCCTGCGCATTGCGCACGATGAAGCGATCGCCGGGTACGGCATGCAGTGGCGCGCCGAATACCAGTTGCGCCAGGGCCGTGCCGCCGGGCCCCAGCGTCTCGGCGGTGAGCAGCACGATATTGGCCAGCCGGTGCGTGGTCCCGAGGTGGACGTGCAGGGGGGACCAGTGCGCCAGCCGAAGATCCGCGTCGGACAGCAAGGCGATCGAGACGTCGAGGCGGCTCACCGGGACGGCCAGCGCTGGGTCGACCACCCAGTCGCCGCGGCTGACGGCTTCCTTGTCGATGCCCGCCAGATTGAGGGCACACCGCTGTCCCGCCGAGCCGGCGGGGGCAGGGCGCTGCTGCGCGTGGAGGCTGCGCACGCGCACCGGCTTGCCCGAGGGCGCCAGGCGCATGACATCGCCGGCATGGACCTGCCCGCCGAACACCGTGCCGGTGACGACGGTACCGTGGCCCGGCAAGGTGAATACGCGGTCCACCGCGAGCCGGAACAGGCCGGCGGCGTCGCGCGGCGGCAGTTGTTGCGCCACGTCATGCAGATGCCGGTGCAGCGCCGCCACGCCCGCATCGTCCGGCCTGGTCGCATCGAGCGCGAACACCGGTGCGCCGGCAAACGGCGTGGCCGACAGCAGACCCTCGATCTCGCGGCGCACCTGGCGGATGCGGGCTTCATCCACGCGGTCGGCCTTGGTCAGGGCCACCACGGCGCGCGCGATGCCCAGTTGCTCGACGATCGCCACATGCTCGCGCGTTTGCGGCATCACGCCATCGTCCGCCGCGATCACCAGCAGGGCGAGATCGATGCCGCTGGCGCCGGCCGCCATGGTGTGAATCAGGCGCTCGTGACCGGGCACGTCGATATAGCCCAGCACGTCGCCGTTGGCGAGCGGCGTGTAGGCGTAACCCAGCTCGATGGAGATCCCGCGCGCTTTCTCTTCCTTGAGCCGGTCGGTGTCCACGCCGGTCAGCGCGCGCACCAGCGTGGTCTTGCCGTGATCGATATGCCCGGCGGTGCCGATGATCATAGGCGCAGCGCTTGCCATTGCGCGGTGAAGGCGGCTTCGTCCGTCTCTTCCAGGCAGCGCAGGTCCAGCCATAGCGCTTGTTCGCCGACCCGGCCGATGACCGGGCGCGGCAGCGCGCGCAGGGCGGCCTCGAGCCGTTGCAGCCGCCGCCCGGCGCCGGCGCTGCGTCCGCCCTCGGCCACCGCGATGGTCAGGCCATGGCTCGGCAGCTGGCTGCCAGGCAGCGCACCGCTGCCGATCTGGCTGAGCATCGGCGCGGCCGCAACCAGGTAGGCATCCCCCAGGGCAGGCTGCAGCAGCGGGCACAGGCGCAGCGCCTGCGCTTCCAGCTTGTGCGCCGGGCGGGTCAGCAGGCGCAAGGTGGGCAGGCTGTCGGCCAGCAGCTCCGGCGACCGGTAGAGCCGCAATACCGGTTCGAGCGCGGCCAGCGTCAGCTTGCCGACGCGCAGCGCCCGCTTCAGCGGGTTCTTCCTGATCCGGCGGATCAGGTCGGCGCGCCCGACGATCAGGCCCGCCTGCGGGCCGCCGAGCAGTTTGTCGCCGCTGAAGGTCACCAGGTCGGCGCCGGCCGCGATGGTCTCGCGTACCGTGGTTTCGCTCGGCAACTGCCAGCGGGTCAGGTCGAGCAGGGTGCCGCTGCCAAGGTCGACCGCCACGGGCAGGCCATGCGGGCGCGCCAGCGCTGCCACTTTGTCCACGCCGACGCTGCAGGTAAAGCCCGTGATCTGGTAGTTGCTGCAATGCACCTTCATCAGCAGCGCGGTGCGCGGGCCGATGGCGTCGGCGTAGTCGCGCGGATGGGTGCGGTTGGTGGTGCCGATCTCGACCAGCCTGGCGCCGGCCCGCTGCATGATATCGGGTATGCGGAAGGCGCCGCCGATCTCCACCAGCTCCCCGCGCGAGACCACCACTTCGCGCCGCTGGGCCAGGGTATTCAGCATCAGCAGCACCGCCGCCGCATTATTGTTGACAACGGTCGCGGCTGCGGCGCCGGTCAGTTCGCACAGCAGGTCTTCGACCAGGTCGTCGCGCTCGCCGCGCTCGCCGGTCGCCAGGTCGAATTCCAGGTTGGCGGGCGTGGTCAGCGCCTGCACGACTTCCCGAACCGCGCTGTCGGGCAGCAAGGCCCGGCCGAGATTGGTATGCAGCACCGTGCCGGTCAGGTTGAATACGGCGCGCAGGCGCGGCTGGCTGGCGGTGGCCAGCGCCGTGCCCAGCGCATCGGCCAGGGCGCGGCCGCCCAGCGCGTGCGCCGGCAGCTTGCCAGCGATTGCGGCGGCGCGGTATTGGTCCAGTTGCCTGCGCAGCGCCGCCGTCACCTGGGTGCGCCCGTGCAGGGCCAGCAGGGGCTGCAGTTCGGGGAGGCTAAGCAGGCGGTCGACCGAAGGGATGTCCGCCGCGCCGGCGGGGACGCTTGCGCTCTCGGCCATGGGTCAGTCCTCCGTGTTCTCCGTATGCTCCGCGTCCTCCATCCCCTGCCACAGCATGGGGTTGCCACTGCTGCGCGCATAGCCCGCCTCGCCCATCAGCAGGTCGAGCGCCAGGCTGGCGAGATCGTCGGCGACAGGCTCCACCAGCGGGTCTTTCTCCATGTAGCAGATTTTGCGGTAGGTATGGCAGTGATCGCAGGATTCCGCCTTGACCGCGCAATTGCTGGCGTCCTGCTGGTTCGCCCCGGCGCCTTCCACCCCTTCGACGATGTGGTAGCCAATGCCTTCGGTGGATTCGCAGTGGGTGCATTTGACGCGCACCATATGCCATTCGCTGGCGCAAAGCGCGCAATGCAGGTAGCGCAGGCCCTGGTAGCGGCCACCGATGCGCACGATGCTGGCCACCGGCAGCGTGCCGCATACCGGGCACACGCCTGGTACATCCAGGTCCGGCACATCCCGCTCGGCAAGCTGGCTGGCCTGGCTGGTCCAGCTGACCTGCAGCGCGGCCATCAGGAACGGCGCGATGGCGCAGTCTGCCTCGGCGGCGCGTCCGGCGAGCAGCGCCTGCGCCTGCGCCTCCAGCGTCTGCGGGGGCAGCGCCGCCAGCCGCGCCAGGGTGGCGGCCACTGCCTCCGGCAGGCCGTCCTGGCGCTCGAGCCGGTTCAGCAGCGCCGCCAGCGCCGCGCGCCAGGCGGGCTGGCCCTGGCCACCAGCGGCAGCCAGGGGCGGCATGCGGTGGGCCTGCGCCAGGCGGATGGCATCCTGGTCGGGAGGGGGCACCGCGAGGGACTGGGCAATGTCGTGCTGGGTCTCGGCCAGGGTGGCCATCAGCTCGAGATAGGCGCCGATCGGATGGCCGCCCGCCAGTTGCCTCAGGCGCTGGGCGCGCGCGAGAAAGGTCTCGGTGCGCAGCGGCAGGCGCAGGCGCGCCAGCGCGACGTGATCGAGCGACTCGATTTCGTGGGGTTGAAGAATCCGCTGCACCATGGCTGGTCCCGACGCCCTTGTCCCCGGTCACGGGTGGGCGCCGCACGGTGCGGGCGGCAGCCGCCGTACGGCGCTACTTGTTGCCTTGCCTGAAGACCTGCCTGAACCAGGCGCGGTGGTGCTTCCAGGCCCATCCGTGGGTGACCGTGCCGCGCGTCATGGCCCGGATCGAGCCCTTGATCCACAGCGCCGCATAGATGTGGACAATGATGCCGCAAATCAGCACGAAGGCGCAAATGGCATGCAGCACCGAAGCGGCGCGCAGCACGCCGATGGAATAATAGCCGGAGAAGTAGACCCGCCAGATCACGATGCCCGTCACCAGCAGCAATAGGACGCAGGCCACCATCACGAAGAACAGCAGTTTCTGGCCGGCGTTGTAGCGCCCGACTTCCGGCAGTGCCTCCTCCCGGTTGTTCAGCACGTCGCCGAGCTTCGACAGCCAGGCGCGGTCGTTGCGGTCAAGCAGGTTGTCGCGCCAGAAGCCCAGCGCCAGCACCGTGAAGGCGACGAACATCACGATACCCAGGAAGGGATGCAGGATGCGCGTCCAGGTGCCGCCGCCGAACAGGTTGCTCAACCAGAACATCGACGGATGGAACAGCGCCAGGCCGGACAGCGCCAGCAGCACGAAGGTGATGGCGACGATCCAGTGGTTGGTGCGCTCGGCGGCCGTATAGCGTTGGATCAGGCCCGGCTTGTCAGCGGATTTCATGGTGTTCCTCCTCACCCAGCGGGCCCGGCGGACGGGTGCCGCGTTCGCGCGCCAGTTCGGCTTCGGCGGCTTCCTCGTCCTCGGGGCCGGTCTCGTTCGGGCCGACCCGGATGTAGTGGAAGAATCCGGCCAGCGCGGTCAGCGCGATGCCGGCCACCGCCAGCGGCTTGGCGAGACCCTTCCACAGGCCGACCAGCGGGCTGATATGCGGGTCGTTCGGCAGGCCGTGATAGAGCGATGGATTGTCCGCGTGGTGCAGCACATACATCACGTGGGTGCCGCCCACGCCGGCGGGGTCATACAGGCCCGCCTTGTCGAAGCCGCGCGACTTCAGGTCCTCGATGCGTTCGGCGGCGTGCTGCTTCATGTCTTCCTTGGTGCCGAAGACGATGGCGCCGGTCGGGCAGGTCTTCACGCAGGCGGGCTCCTGTCCCACCCCGACGCGGTCCGAGCACAGGGTGCATTTGTACGCCTTGCGGTCGACCTTGGAGATGCGCGGGATATTGAACGGGCAGCCGGTCACGCAATAGCCGCAGCCGATGCAATTCTCCTCATTGAAATCGACGATGCCATTGGTGTACTGCACAATGGCCCCGGGCGAGGGGCAGGCCTTCAGGCAGCCGGGGTCGTCGCAGTGCATGCAGCCGTCCTTGCGGATCAGCCATTCCAGGTCGCCCTTGGGGTTCTCGTACTCGCTGAAACGCATCACCGTCCACGACTGGTCGCTGAGATCGGCGGGGTTATCGTAGACACCGGCGTTGTGGCCGACCTCGTCGCGCAGGTCGTTCCACTCCATGCAGGCTGCCTGGCAGGCCTTGCAGCCGATGCATTTGGTGGTATCGATCAGCTTGGCGACGGAGCCCGTCACCGGCGTGCGCACCTGGGTCGGGGGCGTGGTGGTGGCCGAGCGGCGGCGGATGTCGAGAGATTGCAGTGCCATGGCGTTCACCTATGCCTTTTCGACCTTCACCAGGAACGACTTGAATTCGGGGGTCTGCGAGTTGCCGTCGCCCACCACCGGGGTCAGGGTGTTGGTCACGTACCCCGGCTTGGCCAGTCCGGTGAATCCCCAGTGAATCGGGATGCCGACCGTGTGCAGCGTCTTGCCGTCCACCTGGAGCGGTTTGATGCGCTTGGTGACCACCGCCACCGCCTTGATGAAGCCCCGGTTGGAGGACACCTTCACGCGGTCCCCCGCGACCACGCCGATCTCCTTGGCCAGCGCCTCGCCGATTTCGACGAACTGTTCCGGCTGCAGGATGGCGTTGATGCGGGCGTGCTTGGTCCAGCCGTGGAAATGCTCGGTCAGCCGGTAGGACGTGGCGATGTGCGGGAACTGCTCGACCTTGCCCAGCGCGGCCTGGTCGTCCTTGAAGATGCGCGCGGCCGGGTTGTTGGTGGCCTGCGGCTGCTTGGCATTGAGCGGGTTATAGCCGAGCGGTGTTTCGAAGGGTTCATAGTGCTCGGGGAAGGGGCCCTCGGCCATGCCGCCGCGGGCAAAGAAGCGTGCCACGCCTTCCGGGTTCATGATGAAGGGTCCCATGCCGTTGGCCGGATCCTCGTCGGCCTTGAAATCCGGTACGTCGGCGCCGCTCCAGCTGGTGCCGTTCCAGGCGATCAGCTTGCGCGCCGGGTTGAACGGCTTGCCGCTCACATCGCACGAGGCGCGGTTGTACATCACGCGGCGATTGGCCGGCCACGCCCAGGCCCAGTTCAGGGTCTGGCCGATGCCGGTCGGGTCCGCGTTGTCGCGCCGCGCCATCTGGTTGCCCGCCGTGGTCCAGGCGCCGCAGAACAGCCAGCAGCCGCTGGCGGTGCTGCCGTCGTCGCGCAGTTCGGCGAAGCCGGAAAGCTGTTCGCCGGCGCGCCGCGTCACCTTGGTGGCGTCCTTGGGGTCCTTCAGCTCGGTCAGCGCGCGGCCGGAATATTCCTTGGCCAGTTCCTCGGGCGTCGGGCTGGCCGGATTGGCGTAGGGCCACGACAGGTTGACGATGGGATCGGGATACTTGCCGCCGCCGTTCTGGTACAGCTTGCGCAGGCGCAGGAACAGGCCCGACATGATCTCCAGGTCGCTGCGCGCCTCGCCCGGCGGCTCGGCGCCTTTCCAGTGCCATTGGAGCCAGCGCCCGGAGTTGATCAGCGCGCCATCTTCCTCGGCGAAGCAGGTGGTCGGCAGGCGGAACACCTCGGTCTGGATCTTGGCCGGATCGACGTTGTTGATCTCGTCGACATGGCGCCAGAACTCGGAAGTTTCGGTCGCCAGCGGGTCCATGATCACCAGGAACTTGAGCCTGGCCAGGCCGGCGCTGAGCTTGGCCTTGTTCGGCGCGGCCACCAGCGGGTTGAAACCCTGGGCGATATAGCCATTCATCTTGCCCTGGCTCATCAGCTCGATCACCTGCAGCAGGTCGTACGGTTTGTCGAGCTTGGGCAGGTAGTCGTATGCCCACTGGTTGTCGGCGGTGGCGGCGTTGCCCCACCATGCCTTCATCAGGCTGACATGGAATTTGCCGTAGTTCTGCCAGTAGCTGAGCTGGTTGGGCCGCAGCGGCTTGGGCGCGCGATCGGCGATATATTTGCCGTAATCCTGTTCGGCCTCGTTCGGCAGGGTCAGGTAGCCGGGCAGCAGGTTCGACAGCAGCCCCAGATCGGTCAGGCCCTGGATGTTGGAATGTCCGCGCAGCGCATTCATGCCGCCGCCCGCGATGCCGATGTTGCCCAGCAGCAATTGCACCATGGCCCCGGTGCGGATGATCTGCGAGCCGATCGAGTGCTGTGTCCAGCCAAGCGCGTACATGATGGTCATGGCGCGCGTCGGCGTGGCGGTCGAGGCCAGCATCTCGCACACGGCCTGGAACTTGTCCCTGGGCGAGCCGCACACCCGTTCCACCATCTCGGGCGTATAGCGCGCGTAATGCTGCTTGAGCAGGTTGTAGACGCAGCGCGGATGGGTCAGCGTGGGATCGGTCTTGACGAAGCCGTCGTCCCCTTTTTCGTAGTCCCAGGTGGACTTGTCGTACTTGCGCGCGGCGGCGTCGTAGCCGGAGAAGATGCCCTGGTCGAAGGTGAAGTCCTCGCGCACGATAAAGGTGAAGTCGGTGTAGTTCTTCACGTACTCGTGCTGGATCTTGTCCTGGCTCAGCAGGTAGTGGATCACCCCGCCCAGGAATACGATGTCGCTGCCGGTGCGGATCGGCACATACAGGTCCGCCACCGATGCCGAGCGCGTAAAGCGCGGATCGACCACGATCAGGCGGGCCTTGTTGTGCGCCTTGGCCTCCGTGACCCACTTGAATCCGCACGGGTGCGCCTCGGCCGCATTGCCGCCCATGATCAGGATGACATCCGCGTTCTTGATGTCGACCCAGTGATTCGTCATCGCACCGCGGCCAAACGTCGGGGCAAGACCTGCCACCGTCGGACCGTGTCAGACACGCGCCTGGTTGTCGAACGCCAGCATCCCCATGCTGCGGATCGTCTTGTGGGTCAGGTAGCCAACCTCGTTGCTGCTGGCGGAGGCCGCCAGCATGCCGGTGGTCAGCCATCGATTGACGGTCTTGCCGTCGGCGGTCTTCTCGACGAAGTTGGCGTCGCGGTCTTCCTTCATGCGTTTCGCGATGCGGTCGAGCGCGTCATCCCACGACAGGCGCTGCCACCGGTCCGATCCGGGGGCGCGATACTCGGGGTACTTCAGCCGGCTGGGGCTGTGGATGAAGTCGATCAGGGCCGCGCCCTTCGGGCAGAGCGTGCCGCGGTTGACCGGATGGTCGGCATCGCCCTCGATGTGGATGATGCTGGCCTTGGCGTTCTTCGCGCCGTCGCCCAGGCTGTACATCAGGATGCCGCAGGCCACCGAGCAGTACGGGCAGGTATTGCGGGTTTCGGTGGCGCGGGCCAGCTTGTAGGCGCGCACCTCGGCCAGCGCCGGGCCGGGGGAGAATCCCATCAGCGCAAGACTGGAGCCCGCGAGGGACACTCCGGTAATCTTGAGAAACTGACGGCGGTTCATCGTGACCATGGGGATACCTCCTCGGCATGGCGACAATTTCGGGGGAACTGCTGTCCAGTATAGGACACCCGGGGAAGCAAACTGCATACCCGTCAGGAAGGGGAGCGGCGCCAGGCGCCGGTGACAGCGCCGCCCGCCGGGCGGGCGTGGCGCCGCGCCGCATGGTGCAATGCGGGATGGCGGCCGGCATGCCATCCCGCGCCCGGCTCAGGCGGCGGCGCGCCTTGCCCGGGCGGGCGTCCACAGCGCGCCCGCATAGAACTCGGGGCCGAAATCGGCCGGTACGTCACCGCGGATGCGCTGCTGGTGCAGCGGCAGGTCGGCCAGCAGCAGGTCGCGGCTGATGCGCGCTACCGTGCCGGGAATATCGCGGCGCATGCTCGGCACGTCGCCCAGCGGCACGCCGACGCTGGCGAAGCCGGCCGGGTTGTGCACGTGGATGTCGCGCAGCCACGGCGCGGCGCCGGGCGTCTTCTCCAGGTATTCGAGGCCGGCGCCGAGATAGGGCGAGGCCGCCAGCTCGTCGTCGCGCGCATCCGCCGGCGGCTGGTAGCGCTCGCGCCAGCGCAGGATGTGCGGCGCTATGTCTGCCAGCTCGGGCCGTGCCGACGGATCGACCAGGTAGCCGGTGCCTGCAATCGCAAAGTCGAAGCACAGCGTCTCGCCCTGTACCTCGGTGACGATGCGGCCAGCCTCCACTTCGGCGGCGCACAGCGCCGTGCCCAGGTGCAGATGGAACTGCGGGAACCTGAGCACCCGCTCAACCGAATCCGCCGGCGGCGTGGAGCCGGCGCGGCGGTAGCGGATGGCCTGCTCCCAGCGCGTGGCGTCGGGCAGGGCATGGTAGTTGTCGTAGAGCCCGGGATAGGCGCGCACCCGCGAGACCGGCGTGGCGGCGATATGGCCGCGGCGCGCGAACAGGTGCACGGCCGCGGCGCCGGACTCCAGCGCCACGGCGGCGGCGTCGAAGGCCGAGGCGGCGGCGCCCAGCACTGCGACCGTCTTGCCGCGCAGTGCGTCGAAGTCGATGGCATCGGCGGTATGGGCTGCCAGCCCGGCGGCCACGGCCTGCGACAGGACGGCTGGCACGAGCGGGGCCCCGTTGCCCGCCACGCCATTGGCCAGGATGATCTTGCGCGCGGTTTCGACGCGCGCCTCCCCGTTGGCTTCCACATGCAGGCGGAAGTGCGGCACCACGCCGCCGGTGACGGGCTCTATGCGCAGGACCCGCGTGCCGTAGCGCACCTGGACGCCGAGGAAGCCGCGGTACCAGTCCAGGTAATCGGCCCAGGCGAGGCGGGGAATGCGGTCGATCGCGGCGTAGGCCGCGGCGCCGTGCCGCGCTTCGTACCAGGCCTGGAAGCCCAGTGCCGGCAGGCCGAGTTCAGGCCCGATCAGGTTCTTGGGCGTGCGCAGCTTCTGCATGCGGGCGCGGGTGCGCCACACGCCGGCTTGCGAGCCGTCGGGCGCGGCATCCAGCACGGTGACGCGGCCTATGCCCGCGCGGCGCAGCGCGAAGGCATAGGCACTGCCGCTCTGGCCGCCGCCGACAATGGCGACGTTGTGATCGATGCCGGGGTGGTCGGGCACCCAGTTGTCGGGCGCGGGGCCGAGCAGGCGCAGGGTTTCACGCGCGAGGAAATCGGGATCGGACGCGGGAGTGGCGTGGGCAAGGGTGGACGTAGTGGTCATGCGGTGGCGGCAATGGTTGGTGCGACGGGTTTGGCGGCAGCGGTGTCCGCGCTCCGGGCCGGATGCGCGGGGCGCTTGAGGCCAAGGTGCTCGCGCAGCGTGCTGCCCGAGTACTCGGTGCGGAACAGGCCCCGGCGCCGCAATTCCGGCAGCACCAGCTCGATGAAATCGGTCAGCCCGCCCGGCAGCAACGGCGACATGACGTTGTAGCCATCCGCGCCATATTTCCGGAAGCGTTCTTCGAGCTGGTCCGCAATCTGCACGGGCGTGCCGACCAGTTGCCAGTGGCCGCGCGCCCCGGCGACGCGCTGGTAAAGCTGGCGGATGGTCAGGTTCTCGCGCCGCGCCAGGTCGATCACCAGGCGCTGGCGGCTCTTGCTGGCGTTGGTTTCGGGCAGCTCGGGAATCGGGCCATCGAGCGGGTAGCCGGACAGGTCGAAGCCGCCGCTCAGTCCCGACACCAGCGCAAGGCCGACCACCGGGTCGATCAGCGCTTGCAACTGCTCGAACTTCTCCCTGGCTTCGCCCTCGCTTTGCGCCACCACGGGAAACACGCCGGGCAGGATCTTCAGGTCATCGGCATCGCGTCCGTACCTGGCAAGGCGGCCCTTGACGTCGGCGTAGAACGCCACCGCGTCTTCCACGGTCTGCTGGGCGGTGAACACGGCTTCGCCGGTGCGCGCGGCGAGCTCCTTGCCGGCTTCGGACGAGCCGGCCTGTACCACCACGGGATGGCCCTGCGGCGTGCGCGAAACGTTGAGCGGCCCCTGCACCGAGAAGTGCTTGCCCTTGTGGCGCAGCACGTGGCGCCGGGCGGGATCGTAATAGCGTCCGCTGGCCTTGTCGCGCAGGAAGGCATCGTCCTCCCAGCTGTTCCACAGGCCGGTGACCACGTCGGCGAATTCGGCGGCGCGTTCGTAGCGCTGGGCATGCGCGAAATGGTGGTCGCGGTTGAAGTTGCGCGCTTCATGCTCGTTGGACGAGGTGACCAGGTTCCAGCCGGCGCGGCCGCCCGAGATATGGTCGAGCGAGGCGAACTTGCGCGCCACGTGGTAGGGCTCGTTGAAGCTGGTGGACGCGGTGCCGACCAGGCCGATGCGATCGGTCACCGCGGCCAGCGCAGACAGCAGGGTGATCGGTTCGAACTGCGCCTGGTAGCTGTGCGCGGTGCGGCTCAGGAATTCGACATCGTCGCCGCGCGTGCCCACGCCGTCGGCCAGGAAGATCAGGTCGAATTTCGCCGCCTCGGCGGCCTGCGCCAGTGCTACGTAGTGCTTGAAGTCGATGCCCGCGTCGGCCTTGGCGTCGGGATGGCGCCAGGCGGCGATGTGGTGGCCGCTGGGGTAGAGGAAGGCTCCCAGGCTGAGGAAGCCATTGCGTTGTGCCATGGTTGCGTGTCTCGCTATGTTGCGTGCCTGTTGACGGTTGCTTGTGGCGCCACCGGGATGTCAGGCGGCTTTGCGCGGGCCCTGCCGGCCTTGCGGCCGTGCCAGTCCAAGGTGCTCGCGCAAGGTGCGGCCTTCGTACCCGGTGCGGAAAATGCCGCGCCGCTGCAGGATCGGCACCACGCCGTCGACGAAATCCTGCAACCCGTCGGGCAGCGCGTCCGGCATCAGGTTGAAGCCGTCGGCGGCGCCGTGGCGGAACCAGTGCTCGATATCGTCGGCGATCTGCTCGGGCGTGCCGACGATCACGCGGTGCCCGCCGCCGCCCGCCAGTTCGCGGATGAGTGCGCGCACGGTGTAGCCGTGGCGCCGCGCCAGCGCGAGCGTGGCGTTGAAGAAGGTGTGGTTGCCATTGCCATTGGCGGGCAGGGCGAGGTTTTCCGGCAGCCGCTGGTCCAGCGCCAGGCGCTCGGGCGTGATGCCGAGGATGCCGGCGAGCCGCGTCAGGCTGTAGTCCCACGGGATCAGGTCGACCAGTTCGTCGCGGCGCTTGCGCGCCTGCGCTTCGGTGGCGCCGATGATGGTGGTCAGGCCGGCCAGCACCTGCACGGCGTCGGGGCCGCGCCCCAGGGCCTGCGCGCGGGATTTCAGCTCGCGCCCGTAGGCCAGCGATTCCTCGAACGACTGCGAAGCCGAGAACACGGCCTCCGCGTGGCGCGCGGCAAGTTCGCGCCCATCGGCGGAGCCGCCGGCCTGCACCACCACCGGGTGGCCTTGCGGCGAGCGCGGCAGGTTGAGCGGCCCTTGCACATGGAAGTGCTCGCCATGGTGCGAGATCGGCTGCACCTTGGCAGGATCGACAAAGCGCCCCCCGGCCTTGTCGCCGAGAAAAGCATCGTCCTCCCAGCTGTCCCACAGCGCCTTGACGACGGCGGTGAACTCGGACGCGCGCGCATAGCGCTGCGCGTGATCCGGCACGGTTTCGCGCCCGAAGTTGTGCGCCGATGGCAGGTCGGCGGTGGTCACCACGTTCCAGCCAGCGCGCCCGGCGCTCACATGGTCCAGCGTGGCAAACCGCCGTGCGATGTTATAGGGCTCGTTGTAGCTGGTGGAGGCGGTGCCGATCAGGCCGATATGCGTGGTCGCCGCCGCGATGCTGGCCAGCAGCACGGTCGGCTCCAGCGCGGTGATCGGACGGAAGTGGATCTGGTCGACGATGGCGGCATTGTCCGCCAGGAACACCGCATCGAGCTTGCCCGCCTCGGCGATCTGCGCCACGCGGATGTAGTGGCGCACATCGGCAAAGGCGGAGGGGTCGCTCTGTGCCAGCCGCCAGGCCGACGGTACGAAGCCCGAATGCAGGATGTTGACATTGAGGTGAAGCTGGCGCGGCGGCCTGGATGCACTGCTGGATGTGCTCATTGGAATGTCCCCGGCTCCGGATGGCCTTCGCCGAGCACCCAGCGGCCGACAGTGCGGGTCTTGTACTCGGCGGGGTTGTGCAGCGTGTGGATGCGGGCATTGCGCCAGAAGCGGTCCAGCCCGAGCTTGCGCACGGCGGAGCGTGCGCCCGTGAGCTCGAAGATTTCGCTGGAGACCTGCAGCGCGGCTTCGCCGGCCAGCACATTGGCGGCCGCGATCGCTACCGCCGCCTCGCCGCGTTCCTCGGCGCTCAGCGCTTCCCCGCGCGCCGCGACCTTGTCCAGCGCGGCCAGCGCCCGGTCCGCCAGCGCCGTTGCGGCCTGGGTGCGGACCCACAGCTCGCCATACTGGCGGCGCACCCACGGGTCGTCCGTGTGCCGCTCCACGCCAGAGTGGACCCACGGGCGCGACTGGTGCACGGTGTATTCGCGGCCCGCGCGCAGGGCGCCCTGCGCCGTGCCGATAAACACATTGAGCAGCACGCTCTGCTGCTGCAGCGGCGTGACCGAGCGGTAGGGCTCGGCTGGCGCGCCGGCGGGGTTGAGCGGCACCGGCTGGCCCAGCACTTCGCCCTGGTGCACGCGCACGCCGCGATAGCTGACGCGGCCGCTGCCGGTCTGGCGCTGGCCGATGCCGTCCCAGTCGTCCTCGATCGCGATGCCTTCGCGGTTGGCGGGAATCGCGGCAAAGCGCCGCTCGCCGTTGTCCGCGTCCTCCCAGGCAATCGCCAGGAAGTCGGCGACGTGCGAGCCGGATGTGAAGGGCCGGAAGCCGTCCAGCACGAACCACTCGCCATCGCGCCGGCCAAACAGGCTTTTGGAGAAACTGTTCGACGTATTGCCCCAGAACCAGTTTCCCTCGGCGGAGCGCCGCCACAGGCTTGCCGTCTGCTCCGGCGCCTTGCGCAGGCGCGGGCTCAGCAGGCTGCTGTAGTGATAGCCGAACAGGTGGCCAAGCGAGCCGTCCACCTGCGCGAACAGGCGCACGATGCGCAGCACGGTCGACCAGGTCTCGCCCTGCCCGCCATGCTCGCGCGGCAGCAGTAGCGTGAGCAGGCCGTTTTCCTTGAGCAGGCGGATCTGTTCCACCGGCCTGCCGCCGGCCTGGTCGCGCGCGACGGCATCCTCGCCGAAGCGCTCGCGCAGCGCCACGGCGCGGGCGATGAAGGGGTTGCTGGTGTCAGGCTCGAACAGCGCGGGCGCGGTATCGGCCTGTGCCTGGAGATAAGCGACGTTGGCGGTCATGGCGTGGCGTGGATTGGAGAGCCTCAATGTACCTTGGCAAAACCGTGGCGCCCGGCCAGCAGTTCCAGGATGCGGCGGCTGTCGGTGACAAAGCGCACCTCGCCCACTGCCTGCGCGTCGGCGGGCGCCGGCGCATGGTCGCCCAGGACCAGCGCGGGCAGGTCCTGGTGCGCTTCACCGAGTACCGCGATCACGTCCCGGCGAGGGCGCTCGAAGGGCACACGCGTAATGTCCAGGCGTGCGGCCAGTTCGGGCGCCGAAGCCAGCAAGCCTTCTATGGGCAGGCCATGCGGGCAGACAAAACGGTCTTCGGGATGCTTGGGGTCGATGAATCCGGGTTGCAGCAGGAACAGTCGGTCGCGGCTCATGGGGATTGACGGTGATGGTGACGGTGATGGAGTTGGATCGGTAGCGCTGGTGCTAGCGTTAGCGGTAGACGGCAGGCGAGGGGAACTCGCCTGTGAGCAGCCACGTGCCCACCGTGCGTTTCTTGTACTCCGCCGGGTTGTGCAGGGTGTGCGTGCGCACATTGCGCCAGAAGCGGTCGAAGCCGTTGGCGGTGGTGGCCGAGCGCGCGCCCATCACCTCGAAGATTTCGCTCGACACGGCCAGGCCGGTCTCGCCCGCGTACAGGTTTGCCGTGGCGATGTCGATCGCTGCGCGCCCGCGCTGCTCCGGCGTCAGCGCCGGGCCATGGCGGTAGATCGCGTCCAGGCTGCGCGCCGCCTGGTCGGCCAGTTCGGCGGCCGCCAGCGTGCGGATGGCGAGTTCGCCGTACTTGCGCTGGACCCATGGATCGTCGACATGGCGCGCCACGCCGGCATGGATCCACGGGCGCGACAGCGTGGCGGTATAGGCGCGGCCTTCGTCGAGCGCGCCCTGCGCGGTGCCGACGAACACATTGAGCAGCACGCTCTGCTGCAGCAGCGTGACCAGCGAGGCAAAGGGCGTCAGCGGATCGTCGGGCCGGCCCAGGAGTTCATCGTCGCGTACCAGCACGCCGTTGAACGTCACTGTGCCGCTGCCGGTCTGGCGCTGGCCGATGCCGTCCCAGTCGTCCTCGATCACGATGCCTGCCCGCTCGGCCGGGATCACGCCGGTCAGCCGCTGGCCGAGTTCGTTTTCCCAGGCGACCTGGATCGTGTCGGCCACATGGGTGCCGCTGGAGAAGGGCCGGAATCCCGCGAGCACCCAGCCGTCGTTGCCCGGCGAGCGCCGCGCGCTGGAGGTCTTCGACAACACGTTGCCCGAATTGCTCCACAGCCACTGCCGTTCGGCTGCGGTGGAAAGCAGGCGTTCCTTCTGTTCCGCCGTGCCACGTGCCAGCACGCTATGTATCGGCAGATGGTGGTAGCCAAACAGGTGCGCCAGCGAGCCGTCGGTACGTGCGAATTCCCGCACCACGCGCAGCAGCGAGAGCCATGAAGCGCCACCGCCGCCGTAGGCGGCGGGAATCCCCGCCGACAGCAGGCCGCTTTCCTTCAGCAGGCGAATCTGTTTGAGGGGACGGCCGCCGGCCTTGTCGCGGGCGACGGCATCGGTATGGAAGGCCTCGCGCAGCACCACTGCGCGGGCGACGAAGGGATCGGTCGGATCCGGGCCGAAGGAAGGCATGCGATCTCTGGCGAAGTGGCCCGGCGACGGTTCGCCGGTCCATGCTGGTTGGGCCTGGCGCGCCTGAGGGGCGGGTGCGGCCCGTAGGCCGGCAATGTCCCTGGCAGGCGCCGCGTTGTGTTCTCGTTGCAGCACTGGGGACACGATAAGACAAGCCGGCCGCGCTACCAACGAAGCAAAGCGCGCTTGCATATCCATTTTTTATGGGCGCTTCTTCCCCGCCTGTGGGAGATGGGAACGCATTGCCGTTTATCCGGTGATGCGCTTTTCCGTCAAAGCGCCGCGCCCGTATACCCCTCGCCCTTCCACTCGATAAAGCAAAGTCCGTGTCCGAACGGGTCCGACAGCATGGCTTGCCGGCCCCACTCGAAATCCTGCGGCCAGTCCTCCAGCTCGGCACCGGCATCCAGCGCCCGCTCGATCGCGCTTTCCAGGTCTTCCACCACAAAATCAAGATGCACCGGCGTCCAGTGCCGGCGATAGTCGCGCCGTCCGTCGGCGCGCTTGCTGGGCGAACTGCCGGGCGCCTTGGCCAGCAGATAGATCGGTGCGTTGCCGCCGAGCATCTCCGCCACGGAGCCGTCGAACAGCCGTCGCGCAAGCCGCAGCCCTAGGCCGTGCTGGTAGAAGCCGATACCGCGAGCAAGGTCGTCGACATCGATATTGATCAGCAATTGCATGGCAGCCTCCTGTTTGGGGGGACGGTGACCGCCCCGGTGAGGGCGGGATTGTGCGCCGGGGCTCCTGACAAATGCTGTCAGGAGTGTCGCAGCCGGCGCCCGCACGCCAGGAGGCAGAGACCGGATCAGCCGCGCATCGCGGCCAGCATCGAACCCACCACCGGCACCAGCGCATCGCCGAGCGCGATATGGGCATCGGCGTCCAGGTGCACGCCGTCCACCTCGCTGCTGCGGATCACCGTGCCGGTATCGAACAGCGCGCAGCCACGCGCATGGCAGACTTCCCCGAAGGCCTGCGCCAGCCCCGCGCATTTGTGCTCGCCGCCCGCGAACTTCGGCGCCAGCGGCCCGCGCGGCGTGGTGATCGGCGGTGGCACCAGCACCAGCACCGGCGGCGACGGCATGCCGGGTTCGATGGGCGCGGCGCGGATGGTGTCCAGCAGGGCGCCGATGCCCTGCGCGGCGTGCCAGGCATTGTGCGGGTGCATGGACTGGAAATCGTTGCTGCCCAGCATCAGGATCACCAGCGCCAGCGGCGCGTGCATTTCCATGCGCTGCGCCAGCCCCTGGATGCCGTTGCGGCCGGGTTTGAACGGGTCGTCCCAGACCGTGCGCCGGCCGTTGAGGCAGTCTTCCAGTATGCGCACCGGGCGCTGTCCCGTGTCCGCGTTGAGGGCCAGCTCCAGCCGGCCAGGCCAGCGAATCGGCCAAGGCAGGCGCTGCCGCGTTCCCGGGACGATGCCCCAGGACAGCGAGTCGGCGTA
>NZ_JARJLM010000061.1 GCF_029335485.1 Cupriavidus basilensis | reverse complement strand
CGCCAGGCCATGGCGGCCTGGCTCGACGCCAGCCCCCTGCACCGGGCCGAGTACGCCGCGCTGGAGCGAATCTGGCAGGCGGCGGGCGCGCTCGACCCGGAGCGTCTGCGCGCCCTTGCGCAAGCCCCCGCCTCGTCCCCGCCCGCCACCTCGGCGCGCGGCCTGCACCGGGGCCTGCGCGGCGCGCTGCTCGCCAGCCTCTGCGCGGTCGCCATCGGCACCGCGTGGCTCGTCCGCCAACAGGCGTCGCCTCGCCCAGCCACCACCTATGCCGCCAGCGACGCAAGCCACTACGCGGCAACCTTCAGCACTGCCCCCGGCGAGCGGCGGCGGCTGACGCTGCCCGATGGCTCCGTCATCGAACTGAACACGCGCACACACGTCTCGGTGCGCTACGAGCCGGGCCTGCGCGCCGTGACGCTGGCCGACGGCGAAGCCATGTTCGAGGTGGCGCACGCCAGCGAGCGCCCCTTCGTGGTCGACGCCGGCAGCGGCACCGTGACGGTAACCGGCACACGCTTCGACGTGCGCCGGGACGGCGGGACCGTAGCCGTTGCGGTCGAATCCGGCTCGGTGAGCGTGCAGGGCCAGGGCGTGGCCCGCGCGGCAGAGCGCCTGTCGGCCGGGCTTGGCACACGCATTGCCGGCGACGGCGCCGTGGCGCGCGCGGCGCCGGTCGATCTCGCCACGGCCATGGCATGGCGCGACGGCAAGCTGCTGTTCAAGGACCAGCCGCTGTCGCTGGTGGCGGCCGAGGTCTCGCGCTATCGGCGTAACGCGGTGCGGGTCAGCGACGCCGGCACCGGCGCGCTGCGCCTGAGCAGCGTGTTCCGCGCCGACGATACCGACGCCCTGCTCGCCGCCCTGCCGCAGATCCTGCCGGTAGCGGTACGCACGCTTGCGGACGGCAGCACGGAAATATTCTCGCGCTAGATTCAGGTTTTTGCCCCGCGTTCCGTCTTCTCCCCGAATGTGCCCGCGCAACGCGGGCCCCGTCCCTCGACGCCTCCCGGAGAAGACCCAGACGTGACCCAGCAACCGCTACCGCAGCAGCTATTTCGCACCAGCACCGGCGCCCGCACCCAACCGCGTCACCCACGCGCCTTGCCCCTCCTGATCGCCAGTCTTGCCGCCACGCTGATCGGCACCGCCGCCGCCCCGGCAGCCGCCCAGCCGGCCACGGTGGCGATCGACATCCGGGCCCAGCCGCTGGCCGACGCCCTGGCGCAGCTCGGACGGCAAACCTCCCTGCAGCTGTTCTTCGCGCCGGCGCTGGTGGCCGGCAAGCAAGCCCCGGCCGTGCACGGCAGCATGCCGGCCGAAGCCGCGCTGGATGCGCTGCTCAAGGGCAGCGGCATCCGCTACCAGCGCAATGGCACCGGCATCGTGCTGCAACCGGTAGGCCAGGCGGGCATGGCGGCACCGGCCACCGCGCCCACATCGATGCCACCGGCGGCGACTGCCGCCGCGCCCATGGCCACCCTTGAAGCCGTGGAAGTCACGGCCTCGCGCACATCCAGCGACCTGGTGCGTCCCACCCGTCAGGTGACCGTGATCGACCGTGCGGAACTCAGCGAACTGAAGACCGGCTCGGACAGCGTGGCCACCCTGCTCTCCAAGGTCATACCTGGCATGGCCGACTCCAGCCATACCGTGACCGACTTTGGCCAGACCCTGCGGGGCCGCGGCATGCTGGTGCTGGTCGACGGCATCCCCTTGAACACCAACCGCGACTCGGCACGCAATCTCGCCAATGTGGACCCGGCCCTGATCGAGCGGATCGAAGTCCTGCGCGGCAGCAGCGCCATCTACGGCGGCGGCGCCACCGGGGGCATCGTCTCGATCAACACCCGCCCGGCCGGCGGCCCCCCGCAGGCCGAAACCACGTTCTCGCTGACGTCGCCGCTCTCCCGCCTGCGCGCCAACGGCCTGGCCGGGGAAATCCAGCAACATGCCTCCGGCAGCGAAGGGATAGTCGACTATGCCTTCGACATAGGCGCCCGCCGCACCGGTACCTCCTACGACGCGCGCAGCCAGCGCATCGCGCCGGAACCCAGCCAGGGCGACCTGTTCGAGTCCGACAACTACAACATCGGCGGCAAACTCGGCCTGCGCCTCACACCCGAGCAGCGCGTGCAGATTGCCGTGAGCCATTTCAGCGCGAAGCAGGATACCGACTACGCCTCCGACCCGTCGGTTGCCCGTTCGGCACCCGGCAGCGTGCCCGCGCGCGCCATCGGCGGCCTGCAGCTCGCCGACCAAAACCAGATCCGCAACACGCTGGTCAACCTCGAGTACGAGCATAAGAACCTGGC
Organism: Cupriavidus basilensis; assembly: GCF_029335485.1. Lineage (GTDB taxonomy): Bacteria > Pseudomonadota > Gammaproteobacteria > Burkholderiales > Burkholderiaceae > Cupriavidus > Cupriavidus basilensis_E. Next base: position 22,010 of record NZ_JARJLM010000061.1, on the reverse strand, counting down.
GGGCAGCGCCGTCTCGGCGCAGCTCTACTATCGGGACTACTTCACGCGCTTCACGCCCTTCGACGCGCGCGCGGTCGCCACCCGCGGCGGCAATGTCGACCAGTCCATGCAGAACTCCGACGTCGTTGGCAGCCGGCTCACCATCAAGACGCCGCTGGACAGCGCCAGGCGGACCCGCCTGGTGTGGGGCATGGACTTCGAGCAGGAACGCAGCGACATGCCGATCGACATCTTCGACCCCAAGGCGTATGACGCCAGCGGCGGCCGGATATTCAGCAAGACCGGCACGCTCACCTATATGCCGGCCATCACCACGCGCAGCCTGGGGGGCTTTGGACAGTTGCAGCACAAGTTCGACGAGCAGTGGTCGGCCGAGGGCGGATTGCGCTATCAGTACGCCAACGCCCGCTTCAACGATTTCGTCCCGCTGTCGCAGTCCCGCGCGGCGCAGCCCGCCACCGTCAAGGGCGGCTCGGTCGACTACACCGCGCTGCTGAGCAATGTCGGCGTCGTCTACAAGCCTGTGCAAGGGCATGAGGTCTACGCCTCGTTCAGCCAGGGCTTCAACCTGCCCGACATCGGCCTGCAGGTGCGCAACGCGCGGGCCGGCTTCGATATCGCCTCCTCCGACCTGAAACCAGTCAAGACCAACAACTACGAACTTGGCTGGCGCGGGACTTTCGGCAACACACTGGCCTCGCTGGCGATGTTCTACACCACATCCGACCTGGGCGACGTGCAGAGCTTCAACAACGGCCTGATCCTGACCCGCACCGCCGAACGCATCTTCGGCGTCGAAGCCTCGGCCGACTACCTGTCCGACAACGAGCGATGGGGCACGGGCGGCACCTTCACCTGGATGCGCGGCCGTGAAACCCCGCAGGGCAGCGCCAGCCAGCAGATGAGCGGCTACCGCATTCCGCCCCTCAAGCTCACCGGCTACCTGCAATACCGTCCGATGCCTGCCTGGAGCAACCGGCTGCAGGCCACCTTCTTCGCCGGGCACGACTACCGGCTCAACGGCGCCGACAGCTTCGGCCGGCGCGACGTGGCGAGCTACACCACGCTGGACCTCGTCAGCCGCTATCAGGTCAGCAGCAAGGACAGCGTCACCGTGGGCATCCAGAATCTGCTCAACCGCTATTACTATCCCCTATACAGCCAGCTGATGCGCAACAGCAACAACACCTCGCACCTGCCCGCGGCGGGCATCACGATGACGGCCACCTACGTGCATCGCTGGTAGACGGGCTGCGGCATATGGGGTGAGGGAAGCCGCGGCACGCCGCCAGCCGTTTTGTCGGTTTCTCCATCAACCGGGCTGCTCCCGCCCAGGTCACGGGAATCTATGTAGGCTCAGCTTCCCGGATCTCGCTCAGCACCTCGGCCTCGACCTCCGCGTTTGGTTCGCCATCCCTGGTAGCAATCAAGTCTTTCGGCGTCAGCGGGATCAAGGGCAGGATCAGTGCGTACACCACGGTGGTCGCGATCACACAATACATGAAGCCTCGCGTTGGGCTGCTGTTATAGATCCATGAGCCCAATAGATCGCCGGCACGCGCCGAGAGCGCGAAGACGCCATCCACCAGCATCATCAAGGTTCCTTGCAAGCCTGGCGGACAGGACCGCATCGCGAGATCGAAGTACGCTGCCGTGGCGACACCGCCCATCAGCCCTATCGGTGCCGCCAATACAAGCGCGAGATTCGCTGAGTGAATGAATGCCAGCGGAATCATCTGCGGCACTGCGACGATCGTTCCCCACCACAGCAGCTTGTTCAGCGGTATTTTCTTGCACAGAAAGCCGTATAGCAAAAATGTCGGGACGAACGCGGCGGCGAAGATCCCGTTGTAGTACGAGTAAACGGAATCCGATGCATGCAGCGCATTGCTCAGATAGAACTGCAGCGGAGTGGCCGCCCCTGGCGCAAAGTTCCACAGAAAGCAGATGAGAACCGCTGGATAAACGGCCTTGTGCTTCACCAGCCGTCTGACATTCCCAACGAAATCTGCGCCGCTGGCTTGTGGCTTCTCGTAGATGTGGCCGAAGACGGAAATGGGCTTCCAGAGCCCAAATACGGCAATCGATAAAGTGACCACCGCTACCAGGAAGAAGGCCTCTTTCGGGGCATGACGATCGGAGATGTACCCGGAAGCGAAGGCTCCCGCAACGACCGGGACGGAGCTGACCACGTTCAACAGCGCGCTCAGGCGCCCGGACATGAGCTTCTCCTGGCCCACCAGAGCAATCAACCCCTGATAGGCTGCGGCGATAAATCGGGACGACAGCATTGCCAGCAGCATCCCGACGACCAGTCCTGCATATGAGAAACCTGAAAACGCCATCCAGATAAATGCCATCGCGGTCGCCGGAGCAAAAATCAGGAAGAAGCCGCGATCCCGCAATCCCAGCGGGTTCCATTGGTCGCGCGCGAGGCCAAAAGCGAACGCAATGTACACTGGGATGCCCGTAACCAGCCGGAATGTCGAGATCTGCGTCGCCGTCGCATGCAACTGGTTCTTGAGTATGTAAGACGTCTGTATATCAACGAGGGAACCGCCCGGCGTTGCCAGATAGATGAGCAGGGTCAGCCAACCGAAATACAGCAGGGTTCGGTCTCCGCCCTCGGAACCATTACGACCAGAAGCGGCCAGCATTTTCGTGGCTTGACAGCAAGACTGGAATTTCGATCTGTTCCGGATTGCCGGCCAGAACTGCCAGCAAAGCCACATGCGCTTCGATGGTTGGGTCTTGTCCCTCAAAACCTCCACGTCCGTCATACCGCCCGCGCGAAATCGAAATGCTCCTGGGTGATCGCTTTGTGATCTCGCCGGTCGTCAATGAGGCCAACCACACGAACGGGTTCCGCTCGTGCGCCGGCCCCGGCACCACAAAGCCGTCCAGGTAGAATTTTGGTACGGTATGCGCCCGTGTGCTCATGCCCGCATTCCCAACTCTCGAAGTCGCACATGCTGCTCCCGCTATCGGACCATATAGCGTCGTGAACAGGCCACAGGATGATCACTCCATCATAGACGGCAAGATAGAGCGGCGCGCCGTCGATTGGCGTGCATGCCATTGGACGAATTGGCGATAGTCCAGCGAATTCCGCTTCCCCACGGCTGTCGAACCGGCGCGCGGCAAACCATCTCGCGGAATTCGATATACTGTATATGCACACAGTAACCGAGACGCCCCACCCTTACCCCCCGTCGTCGTGGCAAGGGGCGCATCGACAACCCAGGTTCGCCAAGTCATGCCATCTGCACCCCGCCGCATCGCCCATCTGGACATGGACGCGTTCTATGCGTCCGTCGAGCTATTGCGGTATCCGGAATTACGCGGCAAGCCCGTGGTGATCGGCGGCGGGCGGAACGCGGTGCCCGAGACGCTGGCAGACGGCAGCCGGCGCTTTGCCCGTCTGCGCGACTATGCCGGACGCGGCGTCGTCACCACGTCCACGTATGAAGCACGGGCGCTTGGCGTTTTTTCCGCCATGGGCATGATGAAAGCGGCGCAACTCGCCCCCGACGCCATTCTCCTGCCCACGGATTTCGATTCATACCGGCACTATTCCCGCCTCTTCAAGGCCGCCGTCGGCACCTTCACGAACCAGATCGAGGACCGGGGTATCGACGAAATCTACATCGACCTCAGCGATCTGCCAGGTGAGCCCGCCGATATCGCCACCCGCATCAAGCAGGCGGTGCGGGAAGCGACCGGGCTAAGCTGCTCCATCTGCATCGCCCCCAACAAGCTCCTGGCCAAGATCGGCTCCGAGCTGGACAAGCCCGATGGGCTCACCCTGCTGAGCGCCAGCGATATTCCCTCGCGCATCTGGCCGCTGCCGGTGCGCAAAGTCAACGGGATCGGCCCGAAAGCCAGCGAGAAGCTCGCCGCCCTCGGCATTGCGACGGTAGGCGATCTCGCCAGCGCGGACCTCGGCCTGCTGCAGACCCATTTCGGCCGCAGCTATTCGGCCTGGCTCGCCGAAATCGCGCAAGGGCACGACGAACGCCCTGTCGTCATCAGCTCCGAGCCCAAATCGATGAGCCGGGAAACGACGTTCGAACGCGACCTGCATCCACGGCACGACCGCCAGATCCTGTCCGAGGTATTTACCGGGCTGTGCGAGCGGCTCGCGGAAGACCTTCGCCGCAAGGGCTACGTCGGCCGCACCATCGGCGTCAAGCTGCGCTATGACGACTTCCACACCGTCACCCGCGACCTCAGCATGCCCGCCCCCACCGCCGACGCCAGGCTGCTGCGCCGCGCCGCCACTGAATGCGTTAAACGCGTGCCGCTGAGCCAGAAAATACGGCTGCTGGGCGTGCGGGTGAGCGCGCTGACGCCGGCGGGGGATGAGGATTATTCCTCGATGCCGGCACAGGGAGAACTGCCCTTTTTCGATGACGAATAATGGCCTTTGGCCTTGGACGGCAGCAGAACTCGGCGCGCATGAGGCCCGCTGAACCCGATACCGGCAGCGCCGTCACTCAAGATCCTCCACAACCACCCGTCCATATGCGGCGGCGGACCCGACGATAGCGCCAAATACTTCGGCGCTGAGGCCGGTGAATCCCGAAAAACTGCAAAAATAGAAACCATAGGGCTCCACACTGGCCATGGCATCCGGCATTGGGCCTGAGTTCCCCGGCGACCGGAAGTCAAAGCCGCGAGGGCCTCTCGTGCCGACCCCACCTCCCGCGTGCGCAAGGATTTGCTCGGCCATGCTTTCCGATGGCAGCGCTACGACGATCCTGAATTCAATGCCCATGCGGCTACCCCTGTGGGAGTTGGTGGAAAGGAGTTGGTAGAAACTCGCAATGCTATCAAGTCAAACCGCTGGTGGACAACGAAGCTCCCGACAGCGCCTGGCAACCTGGGTTTAATCTCCGTCATCAGCCGGAGTGGCATCCCTGGGGGCCGGCACTACTGGTTCCCGCTGCCCGAGCATTGCAGTGGCTTCATGAGGGCGCAGCAGCAAGCTGCCACCCTCCAGGTATGCGACCACACGTTCCTTGCGGAAGGTACGCATGGCATTGGCGCGCGTGCAAATGCCTCTGATGTAATCCCCCTGCTCTACCCAGTCCAGTAACTCATACGTTTTTGTTTCATCCTTCTGGTTCCGATAGACGAACGAGATCTTCGGCATGCAGGCCTCCCACGGCACGAGCACAGGAAGTGGTTTCCCGAAGAGAAGCCGCGGCGATCCGGATCTTGCCGCCCCCAATTGGGCGAGCGTCGGCTCTCTGGAGAAGGTCAATCGCATCCCCCGCACATGCGTTCGACGAGCGCCGGGACTGGGAGATCAGCCAATTCTAGGGCGCTGAACAATGGATATATGCAGAGAAATCTGATTTCATGACGTACGTGCCATGCTCCCTATGCCACCCTCCTCCATCGGATAAGCCAATCCCCACAGAACACCAGACTCGGATGAGAATCGACCTGCCTCCCGCCTCCGGCTATCCCGGCATCGTTCTACGCCAGCTCGAACGCGAAGACATGGATCCGTGGTTCGCCTATCTAACGCTCCCGGACGTCATCCGGCACACGAGTTGGAACCTGCGGTCGCCACAGGATCTTCTCCCCATCCTGCAGTCCCTCGAAGACGGTTCCGCGAGCTCCGTCAGGCGCCTTGCCATGATCGATGAACAGAGCAAGGCTCTCGTCGGCACGATCGGCTTCCACACCGTCTCGGAGATCAATCGAAGCGCGGAGATCGCGTACGACCTGGCCCCCGGCTACTGGGGTCGCGGCATCGCCAGCGCGGTGTGTGCGGCGGTGGCTGGCTGGTCGTACACGGAATATGGCTTTGTCCGGGTACAGGCGGTTGTGCTCACTTCCAACGCACGCTCCGAGAGCGTTCTGAAGAAGTGCGGGTTTCGGTACGAGGGATTGCTCAGGTCTTACCGGATGGTGCGAGGCACGCCGGGGGACTTCAAGATGTTTGCGCGGTTGCAATCAGACTAAGGCCTGGATTCCAGGTCGATCGGCAAACCCCTGGGAGACCAGCTACGCATTGGACATTTGAGGTCGTTTCACCGTATTGCGCGCCGAGGTCGGCGGTCATCCAGGACGTGCCGCCCGCAGTACCCGCGCCACCCGGCAAGCTAACTTTGTTTACGCCATGATTAGCCATTGGCTAACATGGAAGAGTGCGCAAGCGGGTTCGCCGAGCAAGGGGCCCGTATCCTCGCTGCCATCTCCGGGCAAGCTGCCATCGCCGTCCGTACCGTACTCGGTACGCTGGCCATCGGTCCATACGCCAGGACCCGGAAGGTCTCCGGCAAAGACAGTTGCCACCCTTGCCGACGCCAGTCGAGTGCTTGACGAGATCCAGGACAGCCCGTCTCGTAGCCCCGGTAGTTCCGAGACCGTAGAACCCCACAGAGGAGCCTGCCAATGATCAATATTCAGTTCATCGAACGCGATGGCCGCCCCGAATTCGCCGTGGTGCCAATTGAGGTGTGGGAGCGCATCAAGCATCGGGTCGAGGACCTGGACGAGGTGACGCTGCTCCACCGGGCCAAGGCCCGGGAAAGCGGCTTTCGCATCCCCGCCGCCATCCTGGACGCCGAACTTGCCGGCGACAACCCGGTCAAGGCCTGGCGAGAATACCGCCGCATGACCCAGGATGCGCTGGCGATGGCGGCCGGACTCAGCAAGCCCTACCTCAGCCAGATCGAGAACCGCAAGCGCGACGGCAGCCTTGAGGTATTCCAGAGCCTCGCCACGGCGCTGCAGGTACCAATCGACGTTCTGGTCGGGAAGCCGGAGAAGCAAGCCGACACCCAGCCTGGTGGGCAGTGACGGCCATGGCATGAGAAGGCGCGCGCAAGGCCGTATTCCCCGGATGTCAAACTGGCATCGCAGGGATGGCGCAGGCAGCCCGCCGAGCCCGCCAGCACAGCCTAGCGTAGACCAAGCACATCGAACATGTCGAAAAGGCCGGCTTTCCTGTCCGCCAGGAAACGTACCGCACGCAGGCTACCCTGGACATAACTGGCACGGCCCGCGGACCGGTGCGTGATCTCGATGCGCTCGCCGGCACCGGCGAACAGCACGGTGTGATCGCCGGCGATATCGCCGCCGCGTATGCTCGCAAAGCCGATAGTGGACGGGTCGCGTTCGCCGGTGAAGCCCTCTCGCGCATACACCGCGCAGTCTTTAAGGTCTCGCCCCATCGCCTCGGCGATCACCTCGCCCATCTTGAGCGCGGTACCTGAAGGGGCATCGATCTTGTGCCGATGGTGCGCCTCGATGATCTCGATATCGTGGCCCGTGGAGAGCATCTTCGCGGCCATCGCGAGCAATTGGAAGGTGACGTTGACACCGACCCCCATATTGGGCGCCATCACGATCGCGATGTCCCTTGCGGCATCGGCGATGGCGGCCTTCTGCGCCTCGTCGAAGCCGGTGGTGCCGATCACCAGCTGAACGCCAAGCTCCCGGCAGACGCCAAGCTGCGCCATGGTGGCTTCGGGCCGGGTGAAATCGATCAGCACCTGTGAATCCGCGAGCCCGGCGCGCAGCTCGGAGACGATTTTCACGCCGCTGTCGAAACCCAGGACAGCGCCGGCATCCTGATTGGCCGCACTGGCGCCAGCGAGCGCACCGGCGAGACGGCAGTCGGGCGCATGGCGCAGCGCGTCGATCAGCATGCGGCCCATGCGGCCGGTTGCACCCGCGACGGCAACGCGGCGCGGCACAGGCAGAGTGGTCAGGAAATCCATGACGGGTAGCGACCTCGGATGATGCGTGGATGCGGGAGATGGGCGGAATTGTACGCCGGGACGATGCGAAGCATCGATTGAGTCACCCGCCCCGCACCTCGGCGCCATGCTCGCTGCGGAACCGCTGGACACAAAAATAGCCAGGCGCCTTGGAGGATGCCTGGCATTCGGGCAATACCTGTCGAGGGAGGTTTCCCGGACACCTTACTTTAGGATGCCGTCGCCGCCGAAATTGCAAACCATTGTCACAGCCATCCCCGGGGGTTTTTGTGCGCCCGGCCGAGGCAGAATCGATTGAGTCCCTCTTCAGCCTGGTGCAGCCCGGGCAACGTGCCCTGATTCTTTCGTTCAGCAACGAAAGCAACGCCAGCCGTATGCCAAGCTCCCACCTCAACTATGCGCAGTGGCATGCCGTTGAGCGCGGCGGCTTCGTCGATTTCAACTTTGCCCTGTTACCGAGCCGGGCAAACCTGCCCCTTCATCAGCGGGGTACCTGTAATTGTGCGACGCCGCATAATCAACAAAGGCGACAGATTGGACCCTGGTTGCCATTCACCGGGGGTGTAGGGACACTCCATGCGGCCTACACCCTTCTTTCTCCCGGCCGCCACGGCGCATGTCCACCTCGCCGTAGCCCTGCCATGGCTGGCGCAACTTGGTACCGCGGTGCTCGACGTGGCCGAAGCCGGACTCGTACGGGCGGCCCGTCTTCGATGCAACCGGCTGGTTCCAGCACTTGCCACGCGGACAACGCTAGGGCGTGCGCCTCAGGCTGATGCGCTCTACGCGCTGGCCATCTCCAGACACGCTGCAGTACGCGATGGCGCTCGTGGAAGCGTCATGGGCATTCTTCGCTGTGAACCTGAGCTGCAACTCTATCGTGCCGTCTGTTTTACGCCGCAAGGCTGGCGGCGCTTCGTCGATTTCAAAATCGACCGCATAGGGAGTCGGCGACATGCGGTCGATAGCCTCGTAGCATGCATAGCGCACGGCATCTTCGAGGCCAAGATCGCCCGGCTCATTCCTCACGCCGCGAAAGAAGGTCATTGCCAACGTGGCGCTCAGGGCGATCAACCCAAGGATCCCGAGCCGATTGCTCCGCCGCCGACTGATTCTGCCTTCCATGCCACCCCCCAGATACGCACGACTCTAGCCGCGGGAACCAAGAGCATTTGTGATCCATCGCACATAAGATTACGCAAAATTGCACTGCCGGGTGAACAGATTTTGGGGGGATGGCGAAGGGATCTTTGCCTGGACGAGCCAGCGCAATCAGTGCGCAGGCGATCTGCCTCTCCGGCAGATCTGGTATGTCTGAACACTGCTACTGCGAAATCCGGAAAGCTGCGCAGTTTCGGCATCCTCCTGCGGTCCGGGGTGTAAAGGAGGGCGTCAGGACATGGATTCCGAATGTGACCGGTGCGTTGATCCTGAGGCGGCGCGCGGTGTGGCGCGGGTTTCGGCGGCGAGCGATCCGGTGGCTTCCACCTCGGAAAGAATGGTGCTAGCCCGCTGGCAAGAGGTCTTGCCGCAGCGTGGCATATAACAGAGGTGGTGAGCGGCCACGGCGCGCGGCGTCGATCAGTTGGGGGAGCGGTGGGCGCACAGGCGCAATCTGCCTGTCAAACGCTCCCCGCCCGTTTGGCCGAGTGACGGCCAGGCCGCAGGGATGATCCGCGGCTGGCGCATGGCGAGCTATGCCGATGGCCTGGTCGCCGCGCAGGACGAACGGAGCCGCCGCGGCACCGGGCAACGGATCGACGAGACGTCGCGAGCGCGGCGCGCGGCTGCACGTTCACCATGTCGTGCAACGAAAGGGGAACCACCGTGAAAGTATCGGAAATCGAAGGGCCGCTGCTGGATTACTGGGCGGCGATGGCTGAATGGGGCAGTGCCAGTGTCGTTGACGGCGATGTCATGGGCGCATCCGGTTCCGAGTGGGCCGGCCGGACCTTCTCGCCATCGACGAGTTGGGTGCAAGGCGGCCCGATCATGGAGCGGGATCGGATCAAACTGCTGCCGCCAGAGGCTGACAGGCTGGTTTGGCTTGCTGAGGTTGGCGCGGCGCGTGGGCTCGGCGTGACACCGCTGATCGCCGCCATGCGCGCCTTCGTCACATCAAAGTTCGGCGAACAGGTACCGGACGAGAGCTAGCGAAATCCGGTGCGATCATCTCCCCGTGCGGGCGATACTGCTATCGAACACGCCCTCGAGCAACTCGCCGGCGTGCCCTGCTCGGCGATGGACCTGTTTGCCCGCCGGCGCTGTCACGTTGAATAGCGTCGGCACGCCGCCCGACTGGAAGGCGGCGCCGGTCCTTTGCGCTCTGTATCCCGTTGCCTGACCGTCCGAGTCTTCCCCGTCCTGACGACGCACAAGACTAGCCACCTAGTATTGCCAATTTGCTGGCAAAATCCGGGATCGCCGTAACTACCCCGCACATTCCGATGGTTGCGACATTTTTTCGCGCGCCACCAAAAATGCCACGCTACCGCCACTGATAATGACGTGCCGAAATAGCAGCTCTCTGATGCGTCAGATCGTCGGTTAGAATGACGCGCGCACAAATACAAATAAAGACGAATGGAACGTAGTCTTCACTCGGGGCGGAATCCGATCGCCACCGCTGCCACGCCGACCCGAATCGACAGTAACGAATTCGCACACCCAAAGTATCGGCCAGACATCGATGGGCTGCGTGCCGTCGCCGTCCTTTCGGTCGTCATCTTTCATGCCTTCCCGCACGTGCTGCGCGGCGGATTCATCGGGGTGGACGTCTTCTTCGTGATCTCCGGCTTCCTGATCTCCACGATCATCTTCCAGAACCTGGACAGAGGCACATTCAGCTTCTTCGAGTTCTACGCCCGGCGGATCAAGCGGATTTTCCCGGCACTCCTGATCGTCTTAGTCTGTTGCTATGCCTTCGGATGGTTTTCGCTGCTGTCGGAGGAATTCAAGCAACTCGGCAAACACATTGCGGCCGGCGCAGGGTTCGTCTCGAATTTGGCTCTATGGAGCGAAGCAGGCTACTTCGACAAGTCGGCTGACACAAAAGCCCTACTCCATCTATGGAGCCTGGGTATCGAAGAGCAGTTCTATATCGTCTGGCCACTATTGATGTGGGCTGCGTGGAAACGGAAATTCAACCTGGCCACGATCGGGGCAATCGTTGCCCTCGCATCACTTTACCTGAATCTGAATGGCGTAAAACACGACCCAACAGCAACCTTCTATTCGCCACAGACGCGGTTTTGGGAATTGCTTTCTGGCAGCCTGGTCGCGTGGTTCGTTCTCTACAAGCGACAGGACTGCCAGGCACTCGGCCTGCGTGTCGATCGTGTGCTGACAAGCGTGATCTATTCAGTCCCTCGAAAGAACGACGGGACAACGCTTGCCAACGCACTGTCAGTCGCGGGCATATTGCTGCTCTGCTTCGGGTTCCTGCAGATCAACCAGGATTTTAGCTTTCCCGGAAAGTGGGCGATCATTCCCGTGATTGGGGCTGCCTTCATTATTGCAGCTGGACCGAATGGCTGGACCAACAAGCACATTCTGTCCCACCCTGTTGCCGTCTGGGTTGGGCTGATCAGCTTCCCGCTCTATCTGTGGCATTGGCCACTGCTCACGTTCGCTCGTATCCTTGAGGCCGGCGTGCCATCCCGAAGCGTGCGGATCGGCGCAGTCCTGGCCGCTCTGGCGCTGGCGTGGCTGACGGTTCAGCTCATTGAGAAGCGTGTGCGCCATGGAGGCTTCACTAGACTCAAAGTCTTCGTACTAGCCTCGCTGATGGCCGGGGTGGGTTACGCCGGCTATGACGCCTTTGAACAGAACGGGTACAAGGACCGCTTCATCAACGTCATGAATGTGGGGGTCAACGAAGCGCTATCGTACAACTGGTTTATTGGTTTCCGATACGGCGAATGCTTCCTTGACCCCCAAAATGATCCGGTTAAGGACTTCGCAAAAAATTGTGGCTCCAACCGCGACAATCATAGATCGCTGCTGATGATCTGGGGCGACTCGCATGCTGCCTCCCTATACCGCGGCTTTGCAGAAAATGCCGCATCTCACAATTTCAATGTTGCGCAGTACACGGTTAGCGGCTGCCCGCCGATCCTCGGATTTAATGGAGGGCAAAAGAAGGATTGCACCCGCCTGAACGAGTTCACGATGGACCGAATTCGAGAACTAAAACCCGACACGCTTGTTATGGCGGGATATTGGTCTCTATATGACGGCAGCAAATCCTGGGAAAAACTCGATATTGAGAAACTGACAGCGACCATTGATATGGTGAAGCAAGCAGGCGTACGAAATGTCGTCCTTGTCGGCAGCCTCCCGGTCTATACGGTCAATCAGCCGGAAATGCTGAAGCGGGCTCATGTCTGGAGCAAGATCGAGACGAGAACCTATAGAAACTTCAATCAGGCAGCATTTTCCACCAATGATCAGATCCGCTCGGTCGCAGAGCATGCCAAAGTTAGATTCACCGACCCGCTGGAATATATGTGCGACAAGCACGGCTGCCTACTATCGTTGACTACTGACAAGGTGGTGCCGCTGGCCTACGACTACGGCCATCTCACGACGCTGGGCTCCGAATATCTTGTAACGCAGTTCTTCGGGCACAACGAGATCCCGCTGCCGTGAGCATGCTGGCCACACCGACGCCCTGGCCTCGCGCCGGATCCGGCCCCAAGCCAGGCCAGACGTCATAGTCGGGAACCGCAGGTGCATCCGGCACTTGTACGGCATGGCCAGCGCCCTATCGAGCGGCGGCGGCTTGCCTGGGAACAGGGCTTCGTGCGCAAGCTGGCAGAGCACATGTACACGGGCGAGGTGACGAAGTTCAGCGGCGCCCAGGTCGAGAAGCTGGACGAACGGCATGGGAGGCACTTCTCGTGAGCGCTGCACCGCAACGCCGGATCACCGGATGCCCAAGGTCCGTTCCGGACCTATGCATGGAGTGGACCGTGATCAGCGATCTGCGCCAGCGCGTGGCTACCGCCGAGCGCGACGAGGCGCAGCAGCTGCGGGCCATCTGGCGCGAGTCGTCGAACGTCGTGGCTATCAGACCAGGCACACGTACGCCTCGATGATGCTTTCCGCCGGCGAACACCCGATGTGGGTCGCCAAGCAGATAGGCCATGTGGACTGGACGATGATCGCTCGCGTGTACGGCCGCTCGATGCTGTCAGCTGATGCAGCAGAGGCCGGCAATCGGGCCGTGGAGAAGCTCGCCGGAGATGCCGGCAAAACGGATGTAAAACTGGCAAAAACCGGCTAGATTTTTGACAGCTTATAGCTCCAAGCCATTGATTTCAAAGGAAATTCTGGTGCGAGGGAGGGGACTCGAACCCCTACACCATTGCTGGCGTCAGGACCTAAACCTGGTGCGTCTACCAATTTCGCCACCCTCGCAGTCCCTGCAGCACATCCCGGGCGGGAGGCCGCTGTGCTCGTTGACTGGCAAACGTGCGGGCAGCGTGAGCGATATCGCCAGGCACAAAAGCAAACAGGCGGCTGGAACTGCCCGCCTGGCTTGTGTTACCTGTGCTGCCGGCGCACTTTGCGCATGCAGCGCAACGAGGCAGCGGATTCTAGCGCAAAGCGCGCCGGGAATCCAGCCCCCTCCCCCTGTGCCGTTCCAGGAATCAACCAGTCCGGCACCGGGAAATCAGCGTTTCACCTTGATGAAGGCCAGCACCAGCACTGTGGCGCAGGCTTCCAGCGCGGCGACGAAGTACAGGCCGGACGAGAGCTGCCCGGTGCTGATCTTGAACCAGCCGATCATGTACGGCGCGACAAAGCCCGCCAGGTTGCCGATCGAGTTGATCAGCGCAATGCCGCCGGCGGCGGCGGTGCCGGCCAGGAAGGCGGAGGGCAGCGACCAGAATACGGGGAAGGCGGCCAGGATGCCGACGGAGGCGATGGTCAGGGCAACCAGCGCCAGTACCGCGCTGTGCAGCCACATGCCGGTCAGGACCAGGCCCGCGGCGGCCATCAGGGTGGCCAGCGCGCAGTGCATGCGGCGTTCGCCGGTGCGGTCGGAGTGGATGCCGTTCCAGACCATGGCGATGGTGCCTGCAATGAAGGGAATGGCGGAGACCAGGCCGATCTGCAGATTCCCTTGTACGCCAAGCTCCTTGATGATGGACGGCGACCAGAAGGCGATGGTGGCGTTGCCGCTGACCACGCAGAAGTAGATGGCGGCGCAGATCCATACGCGGGTGTTGGCGAAGGCGTCGCGCAGCGAGGAGTGCTTGGCGGGGTCGCGGTTTTCGGCTTCGATCTCGCGGGTGACCAGGTCGCGTTGGCTGGCGGTGAGCCATTTGGCGCTGATGGGCTTCTCCGGCAGGTACATCAGTACGGCAATGCCGGCGAGTACGGAGGGAATGCCTTCGATCACGAACAGCCATTGCCAGTTGGCAAGGCCGTCGACGCCTTCCATGCTGCTCATGATGAAGCCCGCCAGCGGGCCACCGACCACGCCGGCGATGGCGAAGGAGGTCATGAACAGGCCGTTGATGCGCGCACGGCGCTGGGCCGGGAACCAGTAGGTCAGGTAGAGCACCACGCCAGGGAAGAAGCCGGCTTCGAATATGCCAAGCAGGAATCGCAGGGCGTAGAACTGCATCGGCGTCTTGACGAAGATCATCGCCATGGAGGCGAAACCCCACAGGATGGCGATGCGGGCCAGCGTGCGGCGCGCGCCGATTTTTTCCAGCAGCAGGTTGCTGGGCACTTCGAACAGGAAGTAGCCGATGAAGAAGATGCCGGCGCCGAAACCGTACACGGCTTCGCTGAATTGCAGGTCTTGCAGCATCTGCAGCTTGGCGAAGCCAACGTTGACGCGGTCGATCCACGCCAGCACGAACAGGAAGACGAGGAAGGGAATCAGCCGTACCGCGATCTTGCGGTAGGCCTCGTTGCGCTCGGCCGGGGTGTGGGGTGCGCTCTCCACGGCACCAGGGGCGCCGGTCATCACGGTAGACATCGGTGGTACTCCTTGGGTGTTGATTGGCGGGGCCGCGCTGCATGGTCGCGGCCCTCGGTGCTTCGCCTGCGTTACCGCAGCCCGGCTTCAATGGCGCCGGCCACCTGCAGCACGCGCGCGTCGTTGCCGTGCAGGCCGCAGACGCCCAGGCCGATGCCCCGCTCCGCCGCCGGCAACGGCAGCGATACCGCGCAGCCATCGAGGAAATTGATCACGCTCGGGTTGCGCAGCACCAGGCCATTGGTGGCGAAGAAGGCGTCATCGGTCTCCAGCGCATCCAGGCGCGGCGGCCGTACCGCGACCGTGGGCATCAACCAGGCGTCGGCCTCGCGCAGCAGTTCTCCGGCGTGCGCCTGCATGGCGCGGCGCTCGGCCAGCAGCTCGATGTAGTCGGCAGCGCCGAGTTGCTCGCCGCGGCGGATGCGCATGGCTACGCGCTGGTCGTAGTCACTGCCGCGCCCGGCCAGCAGTGGCTTGTGCCAGTGCCACGCTTCGGCCGCCGTCAAGCCGCCGCCGGCATTGATCTGCGGCAGGCGCTTGAGCTCGGGAAATTCGAAGGGGACGATCTGCGCGCCGAGCCGCGACAGCGCCGCCAGCGTCGCATCGAAAGCCTGCGCGACTTCGGCGTCGAGGCCGTCGCAGACAAAGTCGCGCGTCACCAGCAAACGCAGCCCTGCCAGCGGCGCTGGCCGGCTGTCCAGCGTCTCGCCGCTGACGATGGCATCGAACGCCGCGCAGCAGGCGACCGAGCGCGCCAGCGGACCGGCGGAGTCGAGCGAGGTCGACAGCGGCACCGCGCCGGCCAGCGGCACGCGGCGCGCGGTAGGCTTGAAGCCGGTCAGCCCGCAAAAGGCGCTGGGGATGCGGATCGAGCCGCCGGTGTCGGTGCCTAGCGCTGCCACCGCCATGCCGAGTGCCACGCTGACCGCACCACCCGAGGTGGAGCCACCCGCGATGCGCGCTTCGTCGAACGGAGTGCGCGGCGTGCCGTAGTGCGGATTCAGGCCGAGCCCGGAGAAGGCGAATTCGCTCATATTGGTGCGCCCGATCAGCACGGCGCCGGCAGCGCGCAGGCGTGCCACCACGGGCGCGTCGGCGCTGGCGGGGGCGCCGGCAAGCGCCTTGGAGCCGGCCCGGGTCACCTGCCCTTGCACGTCGAACAGGTCCTTGACGGAGACCGGCAAACCGGCCAGCGGCGATGCCACCAGCCCGGCGGTGCGGGACTGGTCGGCCGCGCGGGCGGCGGCCAGCGCGCCGGCGGCGTCGGCCTCAAGGAAGGCGGCGCCGCCGGCGTTGCGGTGGGCGTCGATGCGGGCCAGGGCCTGCTCGGTCAGGGCCACGCTGGTGGTGCGTCCGGCAGCCAGGTCGGCGGCGAGCGCGGCGATGGTTGGCAGCGCGGCGCTCATGGGGCCACCGCCAGGGATGCCACGCGATAGGCATGGCGCAGCGTGCGCTTGCGCACCGGATCGTGCAGTTCCACTTCGAAGGCTTCGCCGCTGCCCAGCTCGCCGATCACGGCCTGCGTGCCGCAGAACATGGCGGTGCCGGCGGGCAGGCTGTCCGCGCCGGCCAGGCGCCGGATCAGGTCGCGCGGGTCGAGCAGGCGGGTTACCAGGCCCTCCTGGTACAGCTCGCGCTGGCCATCGCGGGTGCGCCAGCAGCGCATCTGCAGCTGGTCCCAGTGCGCCGCCACGTCGGCGAAGCGCCAGACTTCCGTGCCCAGGGGCTTGGCGCACATCTGCTTGGAGACGGTGACGTCGTAGGCTTCGACCTTGCGGTCGGTGTGATCGGAGCCTACGCCGATATACATCGCGTCCTTGCCGGCCAGCAGCACGAACTCGATTTCACCGGAGGAATCCTCGCGCGGCACTTCCAGCAGCGTGTCGGTCGTCAGCAGCGAGGCGGCCAGCGGGTAGAAGCAGGGCACGGTCGAGGGCGGCTTGACGCCGATCTCTTCGAGCTCGCGGATGTGATGGTTGACGGCGTCGGCGTCGCGGCCGGTCCAGCCTGCAATGATGAGGCGCTGGATGTCGAGGACGAGTTCACCCTCGCCGGCGACCTGGAAATGGAGTGTCGGCATGTCTTGCTACCTGTCTACCTGTTGCGGAAAGATTGCGGGGAAATTGCTTGAAAATGGCGCTTAGATGGTCCGGATGATGTTCTTCCGGAATTCGTCGATGTGTTCGCGGATGGCCTCGCGCACCGCCGGGATGTCGCGCCGTGCCAGCGCGTCGATGATCGCCAGGTGCTCCTGGTAGACGTTCTCCAGGTGCTGGGGGTCGGACAGCGAGAGGAACCAGAAGCGCGCCTGCTTCTCATGCAGGCTGCGCAGCAGGTCGGCCAGCACGCGATTGCGCGAGGCGGCCGACATGGCGGTATGGAATTTGAGGTCGAGCGCGGCCAGGCCAGCGATATCGCGCCGCGCGATCAGCTCAGGCGAGCGGTCGACGATCTCGCGCATGGCCTTGAGATCGCTCTCATGGGCACGCTCGGCGGCCAGCGTGGCGCACAGCATTTCGTTGGTGGCGCGCACCTCGATCATGTCAAGCACTTCGTTGAGCGACAGCGGCGTCACCAGCACGCCCTTGCGCGGCATGATCGACACCAGCCCCTCCACTTCCAGGCGATGCAGCGCCTGATGGACCGGCGTGCGGCCGATGCCCAGCAAGGCGGAGACCTGGGCTTCGTTGAGCGGCTCGCCGGGACGGAATTCGCAGGAAATGATGCGCTGCTTGATCTCGGCATAGGCCTGCTCGCGCAGCGCGGCCCCGGAGGCCGCGCGCGGCGCGGGCGCAGCCGTGTCTTCGGCGCTGCCGACCAGCCGGATCGGGTTCGACATGATGCATTCCCATGACATTGAAGTTGCTGTGATACTAGTCTGATATTTCACTGAGCGTCAACACATCAAACATCGGGGTAAACACCGAAACTGGCGCGAGTGCCGTCGCCTGCAAGCCATGTGCGCGTTGCATTCCCGCTCCCTGCCGATTGGGGGAATCAGCCTGCAAGCCTTGTCAGAAAACGATCTGCGGAGAGCAGCCTCGAGATGGAGGTGGGGATGCGGGCGACCAATTCACGATTTTTGTTCCCAAGGAACATCGCCCTCAATATCATTGTCCTGACGAAAAAATATCGATAATCGATATAGTCGTATATTGGTGCAGTATGCATTCATCGTGGTGCGGGCCATCCCAGCGATGGTGCCGGCTACCGGAATACGAACGCCTCGGAACATGAAGATGACCAGGGAAACGAAACAGAAAGACAGCGGCGCAAGCGCCTCGAAGGCGGATAAAAGCGGCGAAAAAGCCACCCGCCCCGATCCGCTGTTCAACCAGTCGCTCGAGAAAGGGCTGGAAGTGCTGCGCGCCTTCAGCGCGGTACATCGCACCCTCACGCTACCCGAACTGGCCGGGCTGACCGGCATGAGCAAGAGCTCGGCGCAACGCACCGTGCATACGCTGGAGACGCTGGGCTACATCGGCAAGCACCCGCAGACCCGGCGCTTCCGGCTGACGCCGAAAGTGATGGAGATCGGCTACAACTACCTCTGCGCCGACGCGCTGATCCAGGCCGCCAGCCCATACCTGTCGCAGCTTGCGAACGCCAGCGGCGAAACTGCCAACCTGACCGAGCCGGTGGGGCTGGAGATGGTCTACGTGGCGCAGTTGATGACGTCGAAATACATCCCGGTGCTCACCCCCGTCGGCATGCGCATTCCCATGTACTGCACCAGCAGCGGCCGCGCGTATCTCAGCACCCTGCCCGACGAACAGGTGAGGACCATGCTGGAAGACTCCGCAAGGGTGGCGCGCACACCGGCCACGCTGACCGACGTGGCAGCGATCTTCGAGACGGTGGTGGCTTGCCGCAGGGTGGGCTACGCCTGCAACAACGAGGAGCTGTTCCTGGGCGATATGGGCCTGGGCGCTGCCATCGTCAACAGCCAGGGGCAGGCGGTGGGCGCGGTGCACGTGTCGCCGCCGGCCAGCCGCTGGAGCATGGCCGAGGCGCAGAAGAAGCTGGCGCCGATGGTGATCGAATGCGCGTGGGCGATCTCGCGTTCGATCGCCCACTGAGCATGCCGCGCAGCGGGGCGCGGGCGACGCGCCTCAGCGCGCGTGCTCGAGCATCGCTTGCAGCAGCACGTTGGCGCCGGCTTCGATATGCTCGGGCAGCGCGTCTTCCAGCTCGTTGTGGCTGATGCCGTCCTTGCACGGCACGAAGATCATGCCGGTGGGCGCGCGCTGCGCCACGTAGACGGCATCGTGCCCTGCGCCGCTGACCACATCCATATGCGGCAGGCCCAGCGCGGCCGCGGCGCGCCGTACGCTGTCCACGCAGGCCGGCGCGAACACGCAGGGCTCGAACTTCACCACCTGGCGGATCTCCACGGCCACCGCGCCGCGCCCGGCAATCTGCGCGAACGCCGCGCGCATGGCTGCATCCATGCGGTCCAGCCCCGCTTGCGACAGATTACGGAAGTCCACCGAGAAATCCACCCGCCCCGGAATCACGTTGCGTGAGTTCGGCGCGACCTGCACGTAGCCTACCGTGCCGCGCCCGTGCGGCGCCTCGGCAACGGCGATGCGATTGACTTCGTCGATCATGCGCGCCGCCGCCAGCATGGCGTCGTGGCGCAGCGCCAGCGGCGTGGGGCCGGCATGGGCGTCCATGCCGGTCACGGTCACGTCATACCATTGCTGGCCGAGCGCGCCGGAGACCACGCCGATCGGCAGTCCGGCGGATTCCAGCACCGGCCCCTGCTCGATATGCGCCTCGAAGTAGGCGGCGAACATGCCGCCCGGCACTTCGCCGACAGCTTGCTCGCCCCGATAGCCGATCCGCTCCAGCGCCTCGCCCACGCTGATGCCGTCCAGGTCGCGCTGGGCCCGGATGAACGCCGCCCCGAACACGCCCGCAAAGGCGCCCGAGCCCATCATCACTGGCGTAAAGCGGGTGCCTTCCTCGTTGGTCCAGAACGCCAGCTCCAGCGGTGCACGGGTGACGATGCCGAGATCGTTGAGCGTGCGCATCACCTCCAGGCCCGCCAGCACGCCGAAATTGCCATCGAACTTGCCGCCCGAGGGCTGGGTGTCGATATGGCTGCCGGTTGCCACGGCGGCCGCATCGGGATCGCTGCCCGCGCGCCGCGCGAACACGTTGCCCACCTCGTCGGTACGCACGTCGAGCCCGGCCTCGCGGCACCAGCCGACCACCAGGTCGCGGCCCTGGCGATCCAGCTCGGTCAGGGCGATGCGGCACACGCCGCCCTTGGGCGTGGCGCCGATCTGCGCCAGGTCCATCAGCGATTGCCAAAGGCGTGCTGCGTTGATGCGGGGAAGATGTTGCTGGTCCATGTCGGGAGGCCGGTTGGTTGGGAAGACAGGCAGGAAAGAATCTCAACCCCAGCAAAAAGCAGGCCATCAGCGATGCGAAATGGCCCAACCCATGTTCCATACATGCGGACTGTACCGGGGACCGCGTTCGAAAGGAGCCCACCGCAACTGGCATGTGAATTGCTTGACCGTATGCGTCTCCCCTCCCCCACCCAGGAGCTTTGCCCGTGACCGTCTTTTCTTCCTACGCCGTAAGCAACCTGAAACCCAGCCTCAAACCCGGCCTGAAGTCCGTCGCTGCCGCCGTTGCCATCGCCTCGATGCTGGCCCTGCCGGGTACGGCAATGGCCGAGAAAGTGCTGCGCATCGGCATGACCGCGGCCGACATCCCGCGCACGCTGGGCCAGCCCGACCAAGGCTTCGAAGGCAACCGTTTCACCGGCATTCCGATGTACGACGGGCTGACCCAGTGGGATCTTTCCAAAGGCAACGGCCCCAGCCTGCTGATCGCGGACCTGGCCACGGAGTGGAAGGTCGACGCCAAGGACAAGACCAGATGGATCTTCAAGCTGCGTCCCGGCGTGAAGTTCCACGATGGCTCGCCCTTCAACGCCGACGCCGTGGTGTGGAACGTGGGCAAGGTGCTCGACAAGACCGCCCGGCAGTTCGACCCCAGCCAGGTTGGCGTGACCGCTTCGCGCATGCCCACGCTGCGCTCGGCCAGGAAGATCGACGACCTGACGGTGGAACTGGTCACGTCGGAGCCCGATTCCTTCCTGCCCTATAACCTGACCAACCTCTTCATGGCTTCGCCCGCGCAGTGGGACAAGAAGCTGGCCGCGGTACCGGCCTCGGTGACCGATCCGGCCGAGCGCGCCAAGCAGGCATGGGTGGCCTTTGCCGCCGACGCGTCCGGCACCGGCCCCTTCAAGATGAGCCGCTTCGTGCCGCGCGAACGCCTGGAGATGGTAAAGAACGCGCAGTATTGGGATGCCAGGCGCGTGCCGAAGATCGACAAGGTGGTGATGCAGCCGATGCCCGAGGCGAATGCGCGCACCGCCGCGCTGCTGTCGGGCCAGGTCGACTGGATCGAGGCCCCGGCGCCGGATGCGGTGGCGCAGATCAAGAGCCGCGGCTTCGAAGTCTATGCCAATGCGCAGCCGCATATGTGGCCATGGCAGCTGTCCTTCGCGCCCGGTTCGCCCTGGCTCGACAAGCGCGTGCGGCAGGCCGCCAACCTTTGCGTCAACCGCGCCGGCCTGAAAACCCTGCTGGGCGGCTATATGGCCGAGGCCAAGGGCGTCGTCGAGCCGGGCAACCCGTGGTGGGGCAATCCCAGGTTCGACATCAAGTACGACGCCAACGCCGCGCGCAAGCTGATGCAGGAAGCCGGCTACTCCGCCGCCAGGCCGCTCAAGGTCAAGGTGCAGGTCTCGGCTTCGGGCTCGGGCCAGATGCAGCCGCTGCCGATGAACGAATACGTGCAGCAGAACCTGAAGGCGTGCTTTATCGACGTCGACTTCGATGTGGTCGAGTGGAACACGCTCTTCACCAACTGGCGCCTCGGCGCCAAGGATCCGAGCGCGCACGGCGCCAACGCCATCAATGTGAGCTTCGCGGCGATGGACCCGTTCTTTGCCATGGTCCGCTTCGTCAGCACCAAGACGCAGCCGCCGGTGTCGAACAACTGGGGCTACTTCGGCAATCCGGAATTCGACAAGCTGATCGAGACCGCGCGCACCTCATTCGAGGAGAAGCCGCGCGACGCGGCGCTGGCCAGGCTGCATGCCCGCATCGTCGAGGAAGCGCCCTTCGTGCTGATCGCGCATGACGTCGGCCCGCGCGCGATCTCGAAGAAGGTCAAGGGCGTGGTGCAGCCACAGAGCTGGTTCATCGACCTGGCCATCATGTCGATGGACTGAGCGGGAAGCCGCT
>NZ_JARJLM010000619.1 GCF_029335485.1 Cupriavidus basilensis | reverse complement strand
GGTCCCTACAAACGCAAGAGATCCTACTGAAAACCAAATACCCCATGTGCCCATGAACCTGACACCACACCGCCTTTAGGCCCTGCAGACCTGAATCACATCACTAAAAAATCCAGTCTCTATCGCCGGCTGCTGCGGTTGGTGCAGCCGGTTTAGCTGACGATAGCGCGTCAGTGCCCACAGCGGAAAGTACGCGGTATAGCCGTGGTACTTCAGGTAATAGATGCGGGGAAAACCCGGCGCGTTATGCGACGGATGCCACCACAGGCCGTCTTCGTTCTGGTCGCCGAGCAGGAAGGCGATGCCCTTGCGCACCGCAGGCGTATCGGCCTGGCCCACGGCGAACAGTGCCAGCAGCGCCCATGCGGTGCAGTTAGGCGTGCTGTCGCCATTGTTGGTGCCGGCCAGCGTCGGGTCGAAGTAGCTGTCGTTGGTCTCGCCCCAGCCGCCGTCGGCGTTCTGGCAGCCGAGCAGCCAGTCGATCGCCTTGCGGATATAGGGCTGGTTCACATCCTCGCCGACCAGCGCCAGGCCGGCCAGCACGCTCCAGGTGCCGTAGATGTAGTTGGAGCCCCAGCGGCCCCACCAGGCGCCGTCGGCGCGCTGGGTGCGGCGCAGGTAGTCCACGCAGCGCTCGATGGCCGCGCGTTCGTTGCGGTATCCGCTCAGGCCGAGGCACAGCAGCACGCGGCCCGATACGTCCTCGGTCGGCGGATCCAGCAATGCGCCGTGATCGGCGAAGGGGATGGCGTTCAGGTACTCGCGATCGCAATCGGCATCGAAGGCAGCGAAACCGCCATTGCGGGATTGCAGGCCAAGCATCCACTGCACCGCGCTTGCGACCTCGGTGCGATAGCGCTCCGGCTGGCCGCTGCGGCGTGCGCGCACCGCCAGCATGGCGGCCACCACGGCGGTGTCGTCGATATCGGGGTAGTGCGGGTTGGCGTACTGGAATGCCCAGCCGCCCGGCCGGACCGAGGGAGGCAGGTGCTTGCCCCAGTCGCCGCGCACGTCGCGCACCTGCAGCGGCGCCAGCCAGTCGTAGGCGCGTTGCACCGCGTCCTGGGTGCGCGCGTCGGTGCCGGCATGCTGCAGGGCCATCACGCTCCAGGCGGTATCCCATACCGGCGACAGGCAGGGCTGGCAATAGGCCGAGCCATCGGGCCGGCGTACCACCAGCTTCTGGATGGCGGTCAGGCAGGTGGCGCGCATCGGGTGCGTCTTGGAGACGCCGAGCAGCACCATCATCTCGTACCAGTACACCATGGGGGGGAAGATGCCGCCCAGCCCGTCCTCGCCGTTCATGCGCTCGGCGCACCAGGCTTGCGCGCGGTCGACGGCGCGCCGCTGGATGGCGGCGGGGATCAACGGCGCGACGCCGCGCGCGATCCTGTCGGCCACCAGGAAGGCTTTGCGCAGCAGGCCCCGGCGCGAGAAATAATGGCGCTCTTGTTCAGGCGGCGTGACGAACAGTTCGCGGATGCCAACCTTGTGCGGATTGGCGGCCTTTGCCCGCAGCGAGCACAGCACCGTCAGCGGCACCAGCGTGGAGCGCGCCCAATAGGCCATCTTGTCCAGGTGCACGGGCATCCAGCGCGGGAACAGGATCAGCTCGACCGGAATGTAGGGCGTGGCGCGCCAGGGCACTTGCTCGAAAGTGGCCAGCAGGATGCGGGTAAAGACATTGGCCTTGGCCGCGCCGCCCGCGGCCAGGATCGCCTCGCGCGCCTGCGCCATGTGCGGGGCCTGCGGGTCGTCGCCCGCCGCCTTCAGCGCGAAGTAGGCCTTGACGCTGCACGAGATGTCGAGCGCGCCGCCGTGGTACTGGTCCCATCCGCCGTGTCTGTCACGCCGCTGGATGGCGCGGAGATAGACCGCCATGGCGGCTTGCAGCCCGGCGTCGATCTCGTCGGCGAAGTGCATCATCAGGATGTACTCGGCAGTGATGGTGGCATCGGACTCCAGTTCGAAGCACCAGTGGCCGTCGGGATGCTGCTGCCGCAGGAGCGCCTCGCGCGCGGCGCCGATGGCGGTGTCCAGGCCGGCGCCGTGCTGCGCTTGCTGTGCGTGGGGAATCGGCCGGGCGCTCATTGTTCGAGACCCCGCGTCATCTGGTCGAGCTGGCGCAGCACCTCGGCCTTGAGGGAAGGATCCATCGACTGGTAACCCAGCAACTGGGCAATCCACAAGCCGTCGGCGGCCAGGCGGCAGATCATCAGCCGGGCGGCTTGCGCTTCGGGCAGCGGATCGGGCCGCGTGATTTCGGCGATCTGCGCGCTCCAGCGCTCGCGGGCATCGGCGTCGGTCAGCATCACCGCCAGCAGCAGGTGCAGATAGCTGGCGGGGCCTTCCTTCTTTGGCTCCTGCACCGTGGCCTGGATATAGGCGCGGGCAGCGCGGCCTTTGTCGTCCGCATTCGCGTGTGCGCCAGCGTCGGCGTCCGCGGCGCTGGCGGCTGCGATATCGGCATTGAAGGCGGCTACGGCTTCGGCGAACAGGGCGTCCAGCAGTGCTTGCTTGTTGGGGAAATGATGTTGCAGTCCGCCCTTGCTGACACCGGCGCGCGAGGCAACGGCGTCCAGGGTGACGGAGGCCAGTCCTTCTTCGATAGCGAGCTGCGAAGCGGATTGGAGAAGCTGCGGGCGCAGCACATCGGGCTGCTTTTTTCGGCGGTGGGCATCGGACATCCGCGGATAATACCATCTGGATGGATTGTTTGTTATGACGCTTGAGGCACTTTTTAGTTGACTTTAGAATGTGCGCGTCCGACAAGACAAAAGAGCGAAGTCCGGCCGGATCCACCCATCCGGAAAAGCACAAAGGAGCAGGCAATGAAGCCCATTGAGACAACGCTGGACGAGCGGGTTCTTTCCCTGATGCAAGCGGCCAAGGTGCCCGGCGTCTCGCTATCGGTCGTTCGCAAGGGCGCGGTGGAGGTGGCCGCCGGTGGCGTCAAGGACGCCGCCGGCAGCGATGCGGTCAACACGCGGACCGTGTTCGATGTGGCTTCTCTCAGCAAGCCGATGGTGGCCTACGCGGTGCTTCAGCTGGTGGATGCCGGCGTGCTGGACCTCGATGCGCCGCTGTCCGGATTTGCCCCGGCCATTGTGCCGGACGACGCTTCAGCGGCAGCCATCACGGCCCGCCATGTGCTGACGCACACATCCGGTCTTCCCAACCTGCGCGGCCAGGACCCCTTGCGGATGTATTTCCGGCCGGGGGCATGGTTCAGCTATTCCAGTGTCGGATTCGGCTATCTTCAATCCGCGCTTGAATCGATCACAGGCGAGCCCCTGGAAAAAACCATGCGGCGGCTGGTGTTCGAACCGCTCGGCATGCGCTCCTCGAGTTTCGAATGGCAGGCGCATTTCGGCGACAACTGCGCCGGCCCGCATGAAGGCATGGAGCGGCTCGGCAAACATCATCCGCCGAAGGCGCAGGCTTCGTATTCGCTTCAGACCACGGCTTTCGACTACGGCATCTTTGCCCGGGCAGTACTTCAGGGCGACAGGCTGAAGGAGGCAACCTGCCGGGAATGGCTGACACCCGCTGCCAGCGTGCCAAGGGGGGCCGCCGAGTATCTCGGGAGCCGTCCCGCCGCGACGGAAGACGGCATCGGCTGGGGGCTTGGATGGGGCATCGAAGTGGAGCGGGGCACCTTCTTCCAATGGGGGAAGATGTCCGGCATACGCGCATTCGTCATGGGCAGCCAGGCCGAACAGTTGGCAGTTGTCCTGCTCACCAACAGCAACACGGGCCTGCGCCTGATGGATGAGGTGGCGAGGTCGGTATTGCCAGGCGAGCATCCCGCCATACGGTGGCTGCAGGCATGCGTCTGGGAATGAGCCGGGGTTGGCAATGCTGGCTGACAGGAGCCATCCGGATGCGCCTCGGGTTCAGCTGGCGTATCGAATCCTGAATGCGTTGAATTCCCGTTGGCACGGCGCGTCGGCCAATGTGCCGGACGTCTCGCAAGCGCAAGCCTCGCCGCGTGGCCGCGAGCCTCAAACAACAAAGCTCCCCGGCACTGGTGAATATGAAACCGGTGCCGGGGAGCTTCAATACCCTGGGAGTGACAGACCTCCGGTGTCCGGCCGGTCAGGTGAGGAGGTTGAAGGCGAACCCTAGCGCAATCGCGCCGCCGAGCGCTTCCACTGCAGCCAGCGCGAGAAGGTTCTTCAAAATGAAGGCATCGTCCTGCTTGGTCACCATGGTGTTGTCTCCTTAGGTAGGAATACACGACTGGACAGCAATGGCCTGCATGGAAGTGCAGGTCCAAGATCCAGCCACGTCTCAACGCACCTTCAGTAGACCGCATCGCGCGGGCGGTGGAAAGCTGGCATAAACCCGTATCCGGGTGTTCGGCGCATGCCGTCCGGAGTCCGCCGGCGCTGCAGCGGCAGCGGGTGGCAGGGCAGCCGCCCTGATCCGCATATCAAGAAAAAACCAAAGCGGCCGTAACCGATAGAATGGGTGGCGGCGCAGTATGGCACCCCCGCCGATATGATCCGGAGCTTGGCATGGAACCCCTCTCATTCGAGTTTGTCACCGTCGAGGAAGCGAAGCAGATTCTCGATGGCATCGTGCCCGCGAAAGACGTGCCCGACTGGGCCGGCATGCGGCGCCCGTCATCCCCCGAGGCGCAGTCCATCTCGGTCGCCGCGCTCAAATGGCTGGCTATGCTGCCACCCGAGGTGCGGCCTCTGGCGCTGTGCCGCGCCTATCCGCGCATCGGCAACCAGCTGGCCGCGCTGTCGGGCGATCCGGCTGCGCTATCGGCTTATCTGGGCGACCTGCTGATCGACAGGCGGGGCGGGCGCCAGGGTTTTCCGGATGGTGTCGCGCTCGAATTATCGCGACTGCAGGAGCACCTGCTGCGCATGATGCAGCAGTGACAGCGCGCGGGCGATGTGCCCGCGCTTGAAAGCCGGGCGCATCCGTGGGGGAGGCGGTTCGGCTCAGCGTGCCGTTCCCGGTGCGCAGTCTTCCACCATGCCGCTTATCCGGCCGGCGCTCATCAGGGGATGCCACTCCCCGGAGCTTCGGATCTCGATGTCGGTGCCGTCCTGTGACCGGCGCAGACTGATCAGGTGGAAATACCGGTTGTCGGGATCCCGGGCACGCCCAACCCGGATATCGACCCTTCCCGGCTCTGGAAACGCAATCACGTTGGCGTCTTCCCCTAGCCGGTTTTTCAGGCAGAGCACGAGGTCGCTGACACTGGCCTTGGCGTGCAGGCGCTTCGGTTCCGTCGCTTGAATGGCGTTCGCGCTGCCGCCACCAGCGCATCCCGAAAGCAGTTGCGCACTCATCGCGGCAATCAGCAATACCCGACCTATCGACATTCCCTCTCCTTGGGCGCAAGCGTCGGGTGATGTTACATCAACTGCTTTTTTGCATGTTCTCAGCATTTATATAAAAGCGGGAGGCAGGATTGTCTAGCCGGGCTTGCGTTTGCGGAACACCTCCGCGACGCGTCTGGCAGCAAACAGCGCCAGGTAATCGTGGACCTTGGCTTCGTTCTGGAGCTCCTGCCAGGCGATGGAGTAGGCTTGCTCCACCTCTTCCAGCGGGACCTGCAACGCCTCCGCGATCCTTGCGATCAATTCGGACTGCGATTCCGTTTTCATATCTGCGTCCGCTCGTGT
Organism: Cupriavidus basilensis; assembly: GCF_029335485.1. Classification (GTDB taxonomy): domain Bacteria; phylum Pseudomonadota; class Gammaproteobacteria; order Burkholderiales; family Burkholderiaceae; genus Cupriavidus; species Cupriavidus basilensis_E. The sequence goes on along the minus strand of NZ_JARJLM010000619.1, from coordinate 14,296 downwards.
GGCGTCGGGCATGCCGTGCGGCGCACGGTTTCCCCACCGTTCAGTCAGCCTGATTGCATGGTGTCCACGGTAGCCGGGCATGGCTTGAAACACAGGACAGTATAGGAATGCAGAGGCTGCCGCGACAGCGCGATCGCGTTGCCAACGGCATGTGCACCGTGGGAGTGTGCCTGAAAGGGCAGGGAAGCGGCGATCAATCCGGGGCAGCTTGACGTGCGTCATCCAGCGATGAAGATCGGCTTGAGAACGCAGGAGCCGCTGCTAGAATGATTATCCCCGTCCAGTACGCAGGAGTGCAGCCATGGCAACGTATCAGCGCGGCGATCTGTATATCGTCACTTCCGTAGAAGAGTTGCCATGGGGAAGGTATCGCGGCTTTGTGACCTTGTCGGCCGATGCGCAGGCGCATCCAGCCGCAAGGCACGATTGCCCCAGGTGCAGGGACAATCCGCTTGAGGCACATGAGGACGCGGACGCGGAAGTCGAGTACGCCTACCGGCACTATCTGTCCGACCACATCGACTGGAGTTCGCAGGCCGGAAAGCTGGAGCACTGAGCGGCGTATCGGTCTGCGTGTCCGGGCGAACCGCTGCCCTTGCCGGCGGGCTTCACCGGCCCGCGCCTGTTCCTACTTGATGCTCTCGCCCCAGTACGCTTCGATCTGTTTGACCAACCCCGAGGGCAGGGACACGTAATGCTCGGCGGCCGCATCGGCCTGCCCGTCATTCAATGCCCAGCGGAAGAACGCAAGCGCGCTCTTTGCATCCGACGCGTTCTTCGGTGCCTTTGGCATGATCACGAACACCGCGCCGGTGATGGGCCATGCCTGCATGCCGGGCGCATCGGTGATGACCTGGTAGAAATCCGGATGCTGATTCCAGTCCGCGGCTGACACGGCCGCGCTGAAGCTTTCTCGTGACGGCTCGACAAACGCGCCGTCCCTATTGCGTACCGCCGTATAGGGCAACTTGCGCTGCAGCGCGTAAGTCAGCTCGACGTAGCCAATCGCACCCTTGACGTTCTTGATATAGATCGCAATGCCATCGTTGCCGCTGGCCCCGACCCCGACGGGCCATTTGACGGTGGTGCCGGCGCCGACGCGGCCCTTCCACTCGCCGCTGACCTTGGACAGGTAGTCGGCCCAGTTGAAGGTCGTCCCGGAACTGTCGCTGCGGTGCACGACCACGATTTTCCGATCGGGGAAACGAATGCCGGGGTTGACCGCGGCAATGGCGGGATCGTCCCAGTTGACGATCTTGCCCAGATAGATATCGGCCAACAACTGGCCCGTCAGGTGGACCTGTCCGGCTGCCACGCCATCGAGGTTGACCACGGGCACCACGCCGCCGACCACCAGCGGAAACTGGACAAGCCCGGCGGCTTCCAGTTCGTCCGGCTTGAGCGGCATGTCGGACGTACCGAACGTGACCGCGGCGGCCTTGATCTGCCTGATGCCATTGCCCGAACCGATGGGTTCGTAGTTCACCTGCTGGCCGGTCTTGGTGTAGTACGTGGCCGCCCATTTCACCAGCAAAGGGTAGACAAAGGTCGAGCCGGCACCGGTGATATCCCCCGCGCGCGCCGCCAGCGCGCAGCCTGCCAGCAGGCAGGCGAGCGTGGCGTGGCGCCATGGACTCCGCCCGAACAGGATCCCAGTCATTTTTTTACCTCCCAGGCATGCAGGCGGACAGCGCAGGCAACGCTTCGGCGGTGTCGCCCGCCGAGACGGTCACTTGCTTATCCTAGCACCGGGACTTTCATATCCAAGGTGTTTCTCACGGACATGACACGGCGGTTGTCACGGCAATGTCATGATGCGGCGCGGAGCTGCCGGCCGAGGCCAAGCTGTAGCCGTCCCGTTTGTGAGGCCTACCTTCCACGTCATCCCGGGCGATGCGAGGGCGCCCGTGCAGCAGCAACACCTTGCCCCTACCGCTGCGCCATCCACCGCGCAATCGCCTGCACCACCTGCGGCTCGATGCCGTTGAAGCCGTGGTATGCCATGGCTTCGCAGGGGTCCCCGACGTTGTTGCCACCGTCGAATTTGATCACGCCGGCCTCGGGCGTCTTGACCAGCTTGTCCATCAGCCCCTGCACTTCGCCGAACGGGCACTGCTTGCAGCCATCGTGTTCGTGATGGATGACGAGCACGGGCACCTTCAGCTTGTCGAGGTCCATCGCGGGCACCGGCCGGCCGCGGTCATCGCGCAGGATGGTCGAGGTCAGCACGATGCCGTCGGGGCCGCCGCCGTCCGCCAGCCGGATGGCGGTGGCGGCCACCGACTGGGTGCCGCGGCTGGTGCCGACCAGCCATACCGGCAGGCCGGTATGGCTGCGCATCCACGCGATCACGGCCCTGGTGTCTTCGGCGTGTTCCGGGGACAGGCGGAAGCCGCTCAGGAAGGGCCACGACAGGTGGTCGCTCGGCGCGTCGATGACCGCGACCGCGAGCTCGTTGTCGACGAAGAGCTGGCGCGCGCGCACGAGGAAATTGCCGGCACCCCAGGCAAAGCTGCCGTTGGGGTAGATATGCAGGCCGCCATGGCCGCCCGCGTAGAGAATCACGGCGGCCCTGGGCTGTGCGGGAGCGAGGAAGAGGAAGCGCTGTGTCACGCCCGGGCGGGTCGGGATATCGACAACCTGCGGTGCCGGCTGCGCCCGCGCCGCCAGTGCGCAGAGCAGCAGGGCGGCAAGAAGGGCGGCTTGCCGCAGCCATGTCGGCGGGGCAAGGGTGGGATGGTTCGGCATGGGGCGGCTCCCGGGCATTGGCAAGGCAGCGACGGCAAGCGTGCATGGTAGCCCTCGCTACGTCAAGATGGCGCCGTCGCCCCTGCCCGATGCGGTTCACCTATGCCGCGGCTTTGACCCGGTACAGGCAGCGGCGCGCATGGCTCAGCAGGTGTTCCTCGCGGGTGACGATGGCCCCGTCGCCCGCGACCTCCTGGAATATCCGCAGCTCGGCCCGGCAGAAACCCTGGCAGGTCTGCGCCGCGGCGCAGATCGGGCAATGGTCTTCGATCAGCAGCCAGTCGGCGCCGTCCCGCTCCAGGCGGGCCATATAGCCTTCGGACTGGCGCAGCTCGGTAAGCGTTTCCAGCCGCTGCGCGAGCTGGTCTTGGCCGGCAACCGCCGCGAGATATTGCTGGCGGGTTTGCGCTTCGCGCTGGCCGATCAGTTTGTCCAGTCCTTGCTCGCCGAACAACTGCCGCACCGAGCCGATCAGCTGGATGGTGAGTTGCGCGTGGGTGTCGGGAAAGCGCCCGTGGCCGCTGGCGGTGAGCGCCCAGTCCTGGCGCGGCCTTCCGGCGCCGCTGGCGCTTTGCTGGCGGCCTTCGATCAGCCCGGCGGCCAGCAGCTTCTGCACCTGCTGGCGGGCGGCCTCGGCGGTGCCGCCGAGCGCCTGCGCGATCTGCGCGGTCGAGGCGGCGCCCTTGGTCTTCAGCAGAAACAAGATGCGATCACCCGGAGAGCCAGCAGGGTTATCCAAGTTTTCTATTGTGTAATTCATGCTTCCAGCCTAATATCCAAAAACGTTCTTGGATATTAGGGCAGACGGACGGCATTGTCGAGCCTGCCTTGTATCCGGCCAAGGCGAACTTTCGCCATCACGTCACGCAAGAAGAAGGAAAGTGCTCCCATGCCAGTCTCCAGCAGCAACACCCCGAATACCGACATCACCCGGCCGGCCTCGCGCCAGCTCACCATGCTCAATCCGCTGGGTCTCTACGATCCCAGTGCCAATGGTTATTCCCACGTGGCCATGATTGCGCCCGGCGCGGGCCTGGTCTGCGTAGCCGGGCAGGGCGGCGAGCGGGCGGACGGCAGCCTGCCCGACAGTTTCGAGGGCCAGGTGCGGCAGGCGCTGGACAACCTGCGCGTGGCCCTGGCGGCGGCCGGCTCGCAAGTGCGCCTGGTTGCCAAGCTGACCGTGCTGGTGGTGGATCACAGCGAAGCGCGTCTGCGCGTGCTGGCGGCGGAGGTGGAGCGGGCCTGGGGCGATGCGCCCAAGCCGGCTTGCACCTTGATCCCGGTGCCGCGGCTGGCGCTCGACGGGATGTTGTTCGAGGTGGAGGCGCTGGCGCTGGCGGAAGCGCCGGGCGCGGTCTAGCCGATGCGGCCGCCGCGGACGCTCTTGCTCCGCTCAGGCAGCCAGCTTGGGCTGCCCGGGTTGCGGGCGCTGCCCCGCCTGGCCATCCCCGAAATGCGGATGGCGCGCGAACAGGTCGGCGGCCCAATTGACGAAGACCCGCACCTTGGCGGACAAGTGGCGGTTCTGCGGATACATGGCGGAGATCGGCAGGGAGTCGGTCGGCCAGTCGGGCAGCACCTCGATCAGCCTTCCGCTTTCCACGTAGGGCAGCGCCATCACGCGCGAGATGCGCGCGATGCCGTGGCCCTCCAGCGCACAGGCCAGGTAGACGTCGGCGTCGTTGGTGGAAATGGCGGAAGGCAGCAGCATCTCCGTGCGCTGCTCGCCTTGCCCCATCGGCCAGGGCATCTCGCGGCCGGTGCGATTGGACAGGTAGTTCACCGCCTTGTGCTGCGCCAGGTCGCCGGGCTGGGTGGGCGTGCCGCTGCGATTGAGGTAGAGCGGCGACGCGTAGAAGCCCAGCCGCAGTTGCCCGATGCGGCGCGCCACCATGGTCTCGTCCACCGGGTCGCCCACGCGCAGCACCACGTCCACGCCTTCCTTGAGCAGGTCGATGGGCTTGCCGTTGATGGTCAGCTCCAGCTTCAGCTCGGGATAGGCGGCAAAGAATTCATGCAGCCTGGGGATCAGCACCAGTTGGGCCAGGCCGGCGGTGGTATCCACGCACAGCGTGCCGCGCGGGGTGTTGTTCTGTTGGGTCAGCGATTGCTCGGCTTCTTCCACGTCCGCCAGGATGCGCACACAGCGTTCGTAATAGGCCGCGCCGTCGGTGGTGACGCTGATGCGCCGGGTGGTCCGGTGCAGCAGCTTGACGCCCAGATGGGTTTCCAGGTTCTGGATCAGGCGGGTGAGGGTGGCCTTCGGCAGGTCCAGCGATTCCGCCGCCCGCGCAAAGCTGCCCACATCCACCACGCGGGTGAATGCCTGCATTGATACGAGACGATCCATGTTCGCTCCCCGGGATAAGAAAAGAGGCAGGCCTGGCAGGCGGCGCATGCACCCGTGTCAGGTGCGTTCCGGCCCCACACAGGACGGTTGGCGCGATCTGCGCGGCTGCGAAAGTGCGGGAGTGGATCACAAAACCGATGACCTTGCACAGCGAAGGGTTTCCCCGCCCGTGCTGCGGCGGCGACTTCGGCGATTATTTCACCGGAGAAACAGTGCATTGGCAAAGCATCGCTTTATCCCACTCCTATCAACCACCATAATTCGCTGCATCGCAATATGCAATGGATGCGCCGCTAACCTGGCGCACAGGACCGCCATGTCGCCCACCCGATCCAAAGCCGCAGCCGCAGCCTCCGCAGCCGAATTGGACGAGGGGCGCGTGACGGAGCATGCGGTGGAGAGCTGCGGGCGCACCATCACCGTGCGCCTGACGTATCCGCCCGGCTATCCGGTGGGCAAGACCGCGCCCTTGCTGCCCTGGCTGATCTACCTGCATGCGGGTGGCTTTGTGGAATGCAGCCAGGACAAGTCGGAGCGGCTGGCGCGTTCGCTGGCAGCCACGGTGCCGGCGGTGGTGGTGACGCCGGCGTACTCGCTGGCGCCCGATTTTCCGTTTCCAGCGGCGCCGGAGGACGTGTTCCATACCGCCAGCTGGGTGCTGCGCCATGCGCGCAGCCTCAAGGTGGACAAACTGCGCTTTGCCCTGGTGGGCGAAGAGGCGGGCGGCAACCTGGCCATCGCGCTGTCGCAGATGCTGCGCGACCGTGGCCTGCCCGAGCCGCGCGCGCAATGGCTGATCCGCCCGGTCACCGATCCGTGCCTGCAGCATGCTTCCTGCGCGGGCGGCGAGGGCAAGCCGAGCGTGCCGCTGGAAATGCTGCAGCGCCTGGCCGGCTATTACCGCGACTACCTGCCCACCCCGGCAGCCAGCGTGCACCCCTACGCGGCGCCTGTCCATGCCTCGCGGCTGGCCGGTCTGCCGCCCACGCTGGTCCAGGTGGCCGAGGAAGATGCGCTGCGCGCCGAAGGCCAGGCCTTCGCCGATCGCTTGCAGATGGCCGGCGTGCCGGCCAAAGCCCAGATCATGCCCGGTGCCTGCGGTGCCGGGGTGGAAGAATCCCACGACCGCTGTCAGGTGTGGATAAACGAAGGCGCGCGTTACCTGCAGGGCTACCTTGCCGGCGGCGACGATGCCTCGCTCAGGACCGAACGCCAGACAGGAGCCAGCCCGCCCGGCTGATCCCGCCCGACCAAGCCAAGCCGGCCTGCGACCAGCAGGCGTTCCGGGCGCGATCTCCATGCGTGCTCCGGCGGGGGCGTTCGTCCTTTTTTTGCTTTTCAGTTGAAGAAAACCCAGACGGAATACGGAGTGAAGAAATGACGCAGCAATATCGACGCACCATGATTGCCCTGGCCATCGTCGCCGTGCTCGGCGGCGGCCTGGCTACCTCGATCTTCAAGCCCTGGCATGCCGGCGAGGCGCAGGCCGTGCCCGCGCCGGCGCCCACCACCGTGGACGTGGCCGGCGCGCTGGGCAAGACCATCACCGAGTGGGACGAGTTCTCCGGCCGCCTCGAAGCGGTGGACCGCGTGGAGATCCGCGCCCGGGTGGGCGGCACCATCGACGCTGTGCACTTCCGCGAAGGCGCGCTGGTGAAGAAGGGCGATCCGCTGTTCACCATCGACCCGCGCCCGTATGCCGCCGAGGTGGCGCGCGCCGAAGCCGCGCTGGCCGCCGCCCAGGTCCGCGCGAGCCAGGCGCAGACCGAGCAGGCCCGCGCGCAACGGCTGGCACAGGACAACGCGATCTCCCGCCGTGAGTTCGACGAGCGCGACAACGGCTCGCGCGAAGCGGTGGCCAATGTCCGCGCTGCGCAGGCGTCGCTGGAAGCGGCGCGCCTGAACCTGGCCTATACGCATATCACCGCGCCGGTCAGCGGACGCGTATCCCGGGCCGAGATCACCGTCGGCAACCTGGTGGCGGCCGGTGCCGGTACCCCGGTACTGACCACGGTGGTGTCGGTGTCGCCGGTGTACGCCAGCTTCGAGCTCGATGAGCAGACCTATCTGCGCTACACGGAGGCCAACGCGGCTGGCGCGACCGGTGCGGCGAGCGGCCAGTCCAGGCTGCCGGTGTTCCTGGGCCTGGCCAACGAAGACGACTATCCGCGCGAGGGGCGCATCCAGTCCGTGGACAACCGGCTCGACACCAAGAGCGGCACCATCCGTGTGCGGGCGCTGTTCGACAACCCGGACGGGCGCCTGCTGCCGGGGCTGTACGCGCGCATCAAGCTCGGCGGCGGCTCGCCGCATCCGGTGGTGCTGGTCAACGACCGGGCCATCGGTACCGACCAGGGCAAGAAGTTCGTGCTGGTGGTGGACAACGCCAACAAGCTGGGCTACCGCGAAGTCACGCTGGGGCCGGCTTACGAGGGCCTGCGGGTCATCCGCAAGGGTTTGAAGGCCGACGAGAAGATCGTGGTCAACGGCCTGCAGCGCGTGCGCCCGGGCGATACGATTGCGCCCAAGGCGGTGGACATGGCGTTCAAGCGCGAGCTGGATCCGCGCGGCGAAACAGCCGACCGCAGGCAGGCCGCTGCCGAAGAGCCGGCCGGCAAGGCCGCCGACGGCAAACCGGTGACCTGAGCGCAGCCCTGGGTTTGCTCCCCTCTCCCGCATGGCAGGAGAGGGGCCGGGGGAGAGCGCGGGCGCATGCACCTTGCGCCGGCGTTGAAATAGCTTCTCCCCCGAAGCCGAGCCATTTTTAGCTTCCCCGCTCTTCACATGGCGCCTGCCATCCAGGCTGCCAGGGGGAGCCCTTTCGCCGAGACTGAGATGAATCTCTCGAAATTCTTTATCGACCGGCCTATCTTTGCCGGCGTGCTATCGGTGCTGATCTTCCTGGTCGGCGCCATCTCGATGTTCAAGCTGCCGATCTCGGAGTATCCCGAGGTGGTGCCGCCCTCCGTGGTGGTGCGCGCGCAATATCCCGGCGCCAACCCCAAGGTGATCGCCGCCACCGTGGCATCGCCGCTGGAAGAGCAGATCAACGGCGTCGAAGACATGCTCTACATGTCGTCGCAAGCCAACAGCGACGGCCTGCTGACGCTGACCGTCACCTTCAAGCTCGGCACCGATCCCGACAAGGCGCAGCAGCTCGTGCAGAACCGCGTGGCGCAGGCCGAACCGCGCCTGCCGGAGGACGTGCGCCGGCTGGGCATCACCACCGTCAAGAGCTCGCCCGACCTGACCATGGTGGTCCACCTGGTCTCGCCGAACAACCGCTACGACATGACCTACCTGCGCAACTACGCGGTGATCAATGTCAAGGACCGCCTCGCGCGGATCCAGGGCGTGGGCCAGGTGCAACTGTTCGGCTCGGGCGACTATTCCATGCGCGTGTGGCTGAATCCCGAGAAGATGGCCGAGCGCAAGCTGGTGGCCGCCGACGTGGTCAAGGCCATCCGCGAGCAGAACGTGCAGGTGGCCGCCGGCGTGATCGGCGCTTCGCCGGCGCTGCCGGGCGCCGACCTGCAGCTGTCGGTGAATGCGCAGGGCCGCCTGGAAACCGTCGAAGGCTTTGGCGACATCATCGTCGCTACTTCGCCCGATGGCGGGGTGACCTACCTGAAGGACGTCGCCCGCATCGAGCTGGGCGCCTCCGAGTACGCACTGCGCTCGCTGCTGGACAACAAGTCCGCGGTGGCGATTCCCATCTTCCAGGCACCGGGCTCCAACGCCATCCAGATCTCGGACGACGTGCGCAAGACCATGGAGGAACTCAAGCAGAACTTCCCCGATGGCGTCGACTACAGCATCGTCTATGACCCGACGCAGTTCGTGCGCCATAGTATCGAGGCCGTTACCCACACGCTGTTCGAAGCCATCGCCCTGGTGGTGCTGGTGGTGATCCTGTTCCTGCAGACATGGCGCGCTTCGGTGATTCCGCTGCTGGCGGTGCCGGTGTCCATCGTGGGTACCTTCGGGCTGATGCATGCGTTTGGCTTCTCGATCAACGCCTTGTCATTGTTCGGACTGGTGCTGGCGATCGGTATCGTGGTGGACGATGCGATCGTGGTGGTGGAGAACGTCGAGCGGAACATCGCCGAGGGGCTGTCTCCCAAGGAGGCCACCTACAAGGCCATGCGCGAAGTCAGCGGCCCCATCATCGCCATCGCGCTGACGCTGATCGCCGTGTTCGTGCCGCTGGCCTTCATGACGGGCCTGACCGGCCAGTTCTACAAGCAGTTCGCACTGACCATCGCGATCTCGACCATCATCTCTGCCTTCAACTCGCTGACGCTGTCGCCGGCGCTGTCCGCGCTGCTGCTGCGCGGCCACGATGCGCCCAAGGACTGGCTGTCGCGCGGCATGGATCGCGTGCTGGGTGGCTTCTTTGCCCGCTTCAACCGCTTCTTCGGCGCCAGCGCCGAGCGCTACGGCAAGGGCGTGAAGGGCGTGATCTCGCGCAAGACGGCGGTGTTCGGCGTCTATGCGGTGATGCTGGCGCTGACCTGGGGCGTGTTCCAGATGGTGCCCAAGGGCTTTGTGCCGGCGCAGGACAAGCAATACCTGGTGAGCTTTGCCAAGCTGCCTGACGGCGCGACGCTGGACCGCACCGAGGACGTGATCCGCCAGATGTCCGACATCGCGCTCAAGCAACCCGGCGTGGAATCGGCGATTGCCTTCCCAGGGCTGTCGATCAACGGTTTCACCAACAGCCCGAGCGCCGGCATCGTGTTCGTCTCGCTCAAGCCGTTTGAGGAACGCAAGACCAAGGCGTTGTCGGGCAATGCCATCGCGCAGCAGCTCAATGGCAAGTACGCCGCGATCCAGGACGCCTTCATCGCCGTGTTCCCGCCGCCGCCGGTGCAGGGCCTGGGCACCATCGGCGGCTTCAAGCTGATGATCGAGGACCGTGCCGCGCTGGGCTACGATGCGCTGTTCGACGCCACCAACGCCTTCACCAATAAGGCGCGCAAGACGCCCGAGCTGGCCGGCATCTTCACCAACTACCAGATCAACGTGCCGCAGCTCGACGTCAAGCTGGACCGTGTCAAGGCCAAGCAGCTCGGCGTTCCTGTCACCGATGTGTTCGATACCCTGCAGACCTACCTGGGCTCGGCCTACGTCAACGACTTCAACAAGTTTGGCCGGACCTACCAGGTCAAGGTGCAGGCGGACGCGCAGTTCCGGGCGCATGCGGAAGACATCCTGCAGCTCAAGACGCGCAACAGCGCGGGCGACATGGTGCCGCTGTCGTCGCTGCTGACCGTTCAGCAGGGCTTTGGCCCCGACAGCGTGGTGCGCTACAACGGCTTCACCGCGGCCGACATGAACGGCGGCCCGGCGCCGGGCTTCTCCTCCGGCCAGGCGCAGGCCGCGGCCGAGCGCATTGCCGCCGAGACGCTGCCCAAGGGCATCAGGTTCGAGTGGACCGACCTGACCTACCAGGACATCCTGGCCGGCAACGCGGGGGTATGGATCTTCCCGCTGTGCGTGCTGCTGGTGTTCCTGGTGCTGGCCGCGCAATACGAGAGCCTGACCTTGCCGCTGGCCGTGATCCTGATCGTGCCGCTGAGCCTGCTGGCCGCCATGACCGGTGTATGGCTCACGCGAGGCGATAACAACATCTTCACGCAGATCGGCTTCATCGTGCTGGTGGGGCTGTCGGCGAAAAACGCGATCCTGATCGTGGAGTTCGCGCGGGAGCTGGAGCATGAAGGCCGCTCCATCGTGGCCGCCGCCATCGAGGCCAGCCGTCTGCGCCTGCGCCCGATCCTGATGACGTCGTTCGCCTTCATCATGGGTGTGGTGCCGCTGGTGGTGTCCACCGGCGCCGGCGCCGAGATGCGCCATGCCATGGGCGTGGCGGTATTCGCCGGCATGCTGGGCGTGACGTTCTTCGGGCTGTTCCTGACCCCGGTGTTCTATGTGGCGCTGCGCCTGCTGGCGACGCGCGGCGAACGCCGCCGTGCCGAGAGTGTACCGTCGGCGAGCCACAAGGCCATCGCCTCCGCTGAATAAGGTGATCGACATGAATGCATCCATGACCTCCCCGATGCCATCCCGCATGGCATCGCTACTACCCGCGGCGCTGCCGCGCCTGGCTACCCTGGCCGTGGCCCTGATCCTGGCGGGCTGCTCGCTGGCGCCCACCTACAAGGTGCCCGAGAGCGCCACCGCCGCCACGCCGGCCTACAAGGAGGCCGAGGCCGCGCAGGCCGAGGGCGCCCAATGGAAGGTGGCAACGCCCGCCGAAGGCGCGCAGCGCGGCGAGTGGTGGAAGATCTTCGGCGATGCCGATCTCGACCGCCTGATCGCCGCGGCGAGCGAGTCCAACCAGGATCTTGCCGTCGCCGCCGCCCGCCTCAAGCAGGCCCGTGCCTTCACCGGCGTGGCCGAGGCCGACCAGTACCCGCAGCTCAGCGTGGGCCTGGACCCCACCCGCACGCAACTCTCGGCGGCCTCGCAAGGGCTGCCCGACGGCACCCGGGTGGCGCCGCAGACCGTGCTGAAGGCGCGCGCCATCGCCAGCTACGAGCTGGACCTGTTCGGCCGCGTGGCCGACAACGTCAAGGCGGCGCGGGCCGAGGGCGATGCCGCTGAAGACCTGTACCGCTCGGTGCTGCTTGCGCTGCAGGCCGACGTGGCGCAGGCCTACTTCGCGCTGCGCACGCTCGACAGCGAGCGCGACCTGCTCAACGCCACCATCGCGCTGCGCCAGGACGCGCTCAAGCTGCTCAAGCGCCGCTACGACGAAGGCGAGACCACCGACCTGGACCCGGCTCGCGCCGAGGCCGAGCTCGGCACGGCGCGCGCGGACCTGGCCAGCATCGAACGGCGCCGCGCCAGCCAGGAGCACGCGCTGGCGGTGCTGACGGGCGCGCCGCCCGCCGCCTTCACGCTGGCCGCGCGTCCGCTCGATGCCGCGCTGATCACCGTGCCGGCGGGCTTGCCTTCGGACCTGCTGGAACGCCGCCCCGACATCGCCCAGGCCGAGCGCATGATGGCGGCGGCCAACGCACGCATCGGCGTGGCAAAGGCCGCGTTCTATCCCAAGATCACGCTGACCGGGCTGTTCGGTTTCGAGTCGAACGATTTGTCCAACCTGTTCAAGTGGTCGTCGCGGGCGTGGATGCTGGGGCCGCTGATCGGCAGCACCATCGCCGCGCCGATCATCGATGGCGGGCGCAACAAGGCCAACCTGGCCGCCGCGCGCGCGCAGCACGAGGAAGCCGTGGCGAGCTACCGCCAGAGCGTGCTGACCGCGATGCGCGAGGTGGAGGACAGCCTGGCCGACGTGCGCTGGCTGAGCCAGCAGGCTGGCGCGCTGGACAGCGCGCTCGGCGGCGCCCGCCGCGCGGCGAAGATCTCGCGCAGCCGCTACGAAGCCGGCGCCGTGGATTACCTGACGGTGATCGATGCCGACCGCACCGTGCTGCAGTCGCAGCGCGATGCCAACCAGGTAGCTGGCTTGCGCGCCTCCGCCACGGTGGCGCTGGTGCGCCGGCTGGGTGGCGGATGGGGGCCGTTGCCCGAGGCCGCGCCGGTGGCGGCGCAGGCGGGCCCGGCGCCGCTCGCCGCGAATCGCTGAGCGGACCCGCCGGGTGATTTGGCCGCCGGGCAGCCATGCCCGGCGGCGTCCGGTTCCGGCGCACGCCGGGCCAACACAGCCTGCAAAGCTGACTACACTGGAAAGATCGCGGCAACCCCGGGCGCAAGCGGCTGCAGCTGCCGCAGCGTTCCGGTACGCCGCCATCCTCCCATCGATCCCGCCATGAAAACGCGGCGAAGCCTGCTGGCCGCACTGCTCGCCCTGGCGTGCGCTGCGGCCATCCTGCTGCTCCCGTTGCCGGCGCAGTGGCGCGACGTCACCCGCATCGTCAACGTGGCGGCCATCGCCCGGCCGGATACCGTGGTCTTCGATTACGTCTCCACCCCGGCAAACTGGCCAGTCTGGCACCGGTCTTCCCTGGCTGTGGCCGGCGCGGTCGACCATTCGCTGCTGCCCGGCGAGCAGGTTACCGAAACCTTCCTGGTGGCGGGGCGGCGCGGCACGGTGGTGTGGACCGTGGTCGAGCGCGAGCGGCCTGTCGCGTGGACGATCGAGGGCACCATCGACGGGCGCCAGGCGGGCACCGTGCGCTACACGCTCACCCCGATGCGGATGGGCACGCTCTTCGAGCGGGAGTTCGTCTATACCGCGCCAAACCTGTTCTTTGCCCTGACCAACCGCTTGCTGCTGCGCCAGCGCATCGAGGCCGAATCCGCCGAGGCGGTCAGCCGCCTGCGCGCAACGCTGGAAGGGCAGCTTGCCGCGCCGCTCTAGCCGCGCCAGCCGGGCAGGCGCTCAGCGCACCGTGTGCAAGGCCGATGCCGGCTTGCGCGCCGCCGGTCGTGCCAGCGCGAGCAGCAGCAGGGCGCAGACCAGCGCCGCCGCCAGGTTGTAGCCCATCGCGCCGGCAAAGGCATCGGCATAGCGCCGGGTGCTGTCGCCCGCGGCCTGCAGCGCGGGCTGGAAGAACATGCCGGCAATGGCAATGCCGAAAGCGCCACCTACCTGCTGCATGGTCGCGACCAGCCCCGAGGCCATGCCGGCATGTGCCTCGCGCACCAGGCCGAGTATCAGGTTCAGCAGGGGCGTCATCAGCATGCCCTGGGCAAGGCCAAGCAGGATCAGGGCGGGTATCAGGCGCCATGGCACCAGCGCGGCTTGTGCCGTTGCCACCTGCAGCAGCAAGGCGGCATGGGCGGCAGCGTAGAGCAGCGCCGCCACGGCCAGCACGGCATGCCCGAAGCGCGCCACCAGCCGGGGCGCTGCCATCGATGCGGCGACGAAGCCGACGCTGGCCGGCGCGAACACGCTGCCGGACAACAGCGGGCTGGCGCCGAATCCCGCCTGCAGCAGCAAGGCAAAGCACAGGAAGAACGCGCTGGCCGTGGAGTACACCAGCAGCACCACCGCCGTGCCAAGGGCGAAACGGCGCTGGCCGAACAGGGCCAGGTCCACCAGCGGGGCCGGTCGGCGCCGTTCCACGCGGGCGAAACCAGCCAGCACCAGCGCGGCCAGCGCCAGCGAGGCGAAGGTCCAGGCCGGCCAGCCGCGCGCCGGGCCTGCCAGCAGCGGCACCAGCAACAGCGACAAGCCGGCGCTGGCCAGCAGCACGCCGGGCCAGTCCAGTGCGCGCGCGGGTA
>NZ_JARJLM010000618.1 GCF_029335485.1 Cupriavidus basilensis | reverse complement strand
CCACGCCGGTGGTGCTGATGGGCTATGCCAACCCGATCGAGCGCATGGGCGAGGAGGTCTTCGCCAAGGCCGCGTGCGCGGCCGGTGTCGACGGCGTGCTGGTGGTCGACTATCCGCCCGAGGAGTGCGAATCCTTCGCCGCGCTGATGCGCGCCAGCGAGATGGATCCGATCTTCCTGCTGGCGCCGACCTCCACCGACGACCGTATCGAGGCGGTCGCCAAGGTGGCGAGCGGCTATCTGTACTACGTGTCGCTCAAGGGGGTGACCGGCTCGGCCACCATCGACCTGGACAGCGTGGCTGCGCGCATTCCGCAGATCAAGCGCCACGCCAACCTGCCGGTGGGCGTGGGTTTCGGTATCCGCGACGCGCAGACCGCGCGTACCATTGGCAGCGTGGCGGATGCGGTGGTGATCGGCAGCCGCCTGGTGCAGTTGCTGGAAGATGCGCCGCGTGCGCAGGCGGTGGAATCGTTGCGTGCGTTTATCGCCGAAATCCGTCAGGCGCTCGACGCCTGAGGGTGATTCATGCGGCACCGCCCCGGCGCCCGCCCGGGCGGTGAGCCCGTAAAAAGACGGATTTTTGCGGCAGTTGTGCCGCAACAGGCGCATTGCCCCGGCGGAACGGGGACTGCGGACGGCAGGCATGGTAAATTCGCGGCCTGACATGTTCCGCGCATGTGCCGAAAGGAGCCTTTCATGAGCTGGTTGGATAAACTCCTCCCTCCCAAGATTCAACAGACCGACCCCTCCACCCGCAAGGGCATTCCGGAAGGGCTGTGGGTCAAGTGCCCGTCGTGCGAGTCGGTGCTGTACCGTACCGACGTCGAGGCCAACCTCCACGTCTGCCCCAAGTGCGACCACCATATGCGCATCCGCGCCCGCGCCCGCCTGGACGGGCTGCTGGACGCCGAAGGCCGCTATGAGATCGGCCAGGAAATCGTGCCGGTCGACGCGCTCAAGTTCAAGGACACCAAGAAGTATCCCGACCGCATCAAGAGCGCCATGGACGACACCGGCGAAACCGACGCCATGGTCGTGATCGGCGGCGCCATCCACACCATTCCGGTGGTGGTGAGCTGCTTCGAATTCGAATTCATGGGCGGCTCGATGGGCTCGGTGGTGGGCGAGCGCTTCGTGCGCGGCGCCCAGGCGGCGCTGGAGCAGAAGGTGCCGTTCATCTGCATCACCGCCACGGGCGGCGCGCGCATGCAGGAAAGCCTGCTGTCGCTGCTGCAGATGGCCAAGACCACATCGATGCTGAACCAGCTGTCGGCGGCCAAGCTGCCGTTTATCAGCGTGCTTACCGATCCCACCATGGGTGGCGTTTCGGCCAGCTTTGCGTTCCTGGGCGATGTCGTGATCGCCGAGCCTAAGGCCCTGATCGGCTTTGCCGGTCCGCGCGTGATCGAGCAGACCGTGCGCGAGAAGCTGCCGGAGGGCTTCCAGCGGGCTGAGTTCCTGCTGCAGAAGGGCGCGATCGACATGATCGTCGATCGCCGCAAGCTGCGGGACGAGCTGGCGCAGTTGCTGGCCTTGCTGCAGAAGCAGCCGGCGGATGCAGTGGCTTAAGGGCCTGGTCCCGGATAGTTGAAGGTGAGGAAGCGCGGACGGGTTGTTCGCGCTTTTTCTCTTTTCTGGCGTTGAAAGCCAGACCATCGAAGCCAGGTCTTCGACTTCGCCCGGAACGCCCCAATATCTCCGCATGCCAGCCTGAAGCCGGAATCCAGGCAAAAATACCCGGGCGCCAAGAACCTCCCGCCCTCCAATCGGCTCCAATAAGCCAAGCCCCCGAATTAGCCAGTATTCCCATCATGCCCATCTTTCCCTCCCTCCCCGAATGGCTGACCCATCTCGAATCCGCCCACCCGGTCGGCATCGACATGGGCCTGGCGCGCATCACCCGCGTCAAGGAGGCCCTGGGGCTGCGCATCGATGCGGTGGTGTTCACCGTCGGCGGCACCAACGGCAAGGGTTCCACCTGCGCGATGCTGGAGCGCATCCTGCTGGAGGCGGGCTACAAGGTGGGCTGCCATACTTCGCCGCACCTGATCTCGTTTAACGAACGCGCGCGCATCAATGGCGAGTTCGCCACCGACGCGCAACTGCTGCCGCATTTCGAGGCGGTGGAGCGGGCGCGCACCAGCTTTGCCGATCCGGTGAGCCTGACTTATTTCGAGTTCACCACGCTGGCGATCATTCATGCGTTCGCCGCGGCGGGACTCGATGCCATCATCCTGGAAGTGGGACTTGGCGGCCGCCTGGATGCGGTCAACGTGATCGACACCGATTGCGCCATCGTGACCAGCGTGGACATCGACCATACGAACTATCTGGGCGACACGCGCGAGAAGATCGGCTATGAGAAGGCCGGCATCTTCCGTCCCCATGTGCCGGCCATCGTGGCCGATCCCATGCCGCCGAAATCGGTGATCGACCATGCCGAGGCCATTGGCGCCGATCTGTGGCTGGTGGGCCGGGACTTCCAGCACCAGGCCGCCAAGGGCCAGGAGCGCCAGCAGTGGGACTGGAGCGGCCGCGAGCGCAAGCTCAACGGCCTGGGCTACCCGGCATTGCGGGGCGCCAACCAGCTGCTCAACGCCTCGGCGGCGCTGGCCGCGCTGCAGGCAATGCGCCCGCGGCTGCCGGTCAGCGCGCAGGAAGTGCGCAACGGGCTGGCTTTCGTCGAACTGCCGGGGCGGTTCCAGGTGATGCCGGGGCGCCCCGCGGTGATCCTGGATGTGGCGCACAACCCGCATGCCGCGGCCACACTCGGTCAGAATCTCGACAATATGGGCTTCTTCCGCTACACCTACGCGGTGTTCGGCGCGATGGAGGACAAGGATATCGCCGGCGTGTTGCGCCATTTGTCCGACAAGGTCGATCATTGGTGCCTGTGCGACCTGCCGACCCCGCGCGCCGCCACGGCCGGGAATCTGCTGGAGAAGCTGGAGGAGGGCGGTTTCCGCGCTGGCCCGGATGCTACTGCAGCCTGTTTCCCCAGTCCGGAGGCGGCTTACCGGGATGCCCTCGGCAGGGCGACCGAGAATGATAGAATTCTGGTCTTCGGATCGTTCTACACCGTGGCAGGCGTGATGGCATATCGCGCTACCCGGGCAAATTGAGTCGCGCGGCGGCCGGGCAATCTTCCCGGGCTGACACTGGGGCTGACACCGGGACAGATCGCCGCGCAATCTGAGCGACAATTTCAACGGCCGGGTTTGCGGCCGTCGCACCGAACCAATCTATGGGCCTGCTTTCGCTGTTTTCTTCCCGCAAGGGCAACGCCCCGGCACCGGAGCGCGGGCGCCGCTCGCGCTCGGATCCGGGTGCAGGCATCGCATCGTCGCGGCGCCTGGCCGAGGAGTATGCGGACGACACGCTCGATCCGGAATTCCCGCAGAAGCAGCGGGCGCGCAGGCGCCTGATCGGCGCCGTGGTGATGATGGCGGCTGCCGTCATCGTGCTGCCGATCGTCTTCGAAACCCAGCCGAGGCCGGTTGTCGACAACATCTCCGTGCGGGTCGATGGTGGCCCGGGCGGGGCCGCCGGCAAGCCGAAGGCCGAGACCCGCAAGGCGGATCCGCTGCCGCCGGGGCCACAGTCCAAGGTGGATAGCCAGACGCTCGATGCCGGCGAGGAACTGGTTGCCGATGCCGCCGCGGCCAAGCCCGCCACCCCCGCTACCCCGTCTGCCGAGAAGGTTGCCGACAAGCCCGCCGTCCGCGCCGACGCCAAGCCGGGCAGCAGCAGGTTCCTGCTGCTGATCGGCGCTTTTTCCTCCGAGGAGAAGGCCAAGGGGTGGCTTGGCAAGCTCAAGGCAGCCAAGGTGCCCGCCTATATCGAGAAAAAGGTCCTGGCCGATGGTGAGCGTGTGCTGCTGCGGGCCGGTCCGTTCTCGGATCGCGACGCGGCCGACGCCGCCGAGAAGCGGGTGCGCGACGTGGGCCTGGCCGCCAAGGTGGTCGAACAGTAAAGACCGGGGCCGGTTGGGCCAGACGCCAGCCGCCGCACCGGCATATCGTATTACGCATGCAGCCGACTTTCTTTGATTACAGCGTCGCTTTCATCCTTGTCGCTTCCGGCCTGATCGGCGTGCTGCGCGGACTGGTGCGGGAAGTGCTATCGCTGATCGGCTGGGTGGTGGCGTTCTGGGTGGCGTACCACTATGCGGGGACGGCCGCGGGCTGGATCCCCGACTCGGTGCCAGGCGGGGAACTGGCGCGTAGCGCGCTGGGATTCGCCGTGCTCTTCATTGGCACGGTGATCGCCGCAGGGCTGGCCGGCACCGTGCTTGGCCAGTTGCTCGAAAGCACCGGCCTCAAGCCGGCCGACCGCGGTCTCGGGCTGGTGTTCGGGCTGCTGCGGGGTGGGTTGGTGGTGATGTTCGTGGTGACCCTGGCCGGGCTCACCAAGCTGCCTGAAGAGGCGTTCTGGCGCGATGCGCTGTCCCGGCCCTATGTGATGCAGGCGATGGAGTCGCTGCGGCCATGGCTGCCGCCCGAAGTCGCCAAATACGTCAAGACATGACATGAGGCCGGGCAGACCGCCCGGCCGGTAGTACGCGGGCCCCGCCCTACAGGGCGGAGCCGCCCCCTGATTCAAACGCCTTTCCTGGGAGCTTGGCATGTGCGGTATCGTCGGTGTGGTTTCCTCCACGCCCGTTAACCAATTGATTTACGACAGCCTGCTGCTGTTGCAACACCGCGGACAGGATGCAGCCGGCATCGCTACCGCAAATGGCAGCACCTTCCACATGCACAAGGCCAACGGCCTGGTGCGCGACGTGTTTCGCACGCGCAATATGCGCGGCCTGCCTGGTGCCGCCGGCATCGGCCAGGTGCGTTACCCCACCGCCGGTTCGGCCTCGAGCGAGGAAGAAGCCCAACCGTTCTACGTCAACGCCCCCTACGGCGTGATCCTGGCCCACAACGGCAACCTGACCAACTGGAAGCAGTTGCACGAGGAGCTGTTCAAGCGCGACCGCCGCCATATCAACACGCACTCCGACACCGAAGTGCTGCTGAACGTGTTGGCCGACGAGCTGCAACGCGCCAGCAGCGGCCTCGCGCTTGATCCGGCCACCATCTTCAAGGCCGTGGCCGGCATGCACCGCCGCGTGCGTGGCTCGTACGCCATCGCCGCGCAGATCGCCGGCTACGGCATGCTTGCCGTGCGCGATCCGTTCGGCATCCGTCCGCTGTGCCTGGGCAGCGTGGAAACGCCGACCGGCAAGGAATGGATGGTGGCGTCGGAATCGGTGGCGCTGGAAGGCATCGGCTACAAGCTCGAGCGCGACGTGGCGCCCGGCGAGGCCATCTTCATCGACCTCGACGGCAATCTCTACACGCAGCAGTGCGCCGATAACCCGGTGCTCACGCCGTGCATTTTCGAGTACGTCTATCTGGCCCGCCCGGATTCGTGCATCGACGGCGTGCCGGTGTACGATGCGCGCCTGCGCATGGGCGACTATCTGGCCGAGAAGATCCGCAACGAAGTCTCCGCCGGCGACATCGACGTGGTGATGCCGATTCCCGACTCCAGCCGTCCGGCCGCCATGCAGGTGGCCAACAAGCTGGGCGTGAACTATCGCGAGGGCTTCTTCAAGAACCGCTACATCGGCCGCACCTTCATCATGCCCGGCCAGGCGGTGCGCAAGAAGTCGGTGCGCCAGAAGCTCAACGCCATGGGCGTGGAGTTCAAGGGCAAGAACGTGCTGATCGTGGACGACTCCATCGTGCGCGGCACCACCTCCTTCGAGATCGTGCAGATGGCGCGCGACGCCGGCGCCAACAAGGTGATCTTCGCCTCGGCCGCGCCGCCGGTGAAGTTCCCCAATGTGTACGGCATCGATATGCCGACCCGCAGCGAGCTGGTCGCCTATGGCCGCACCCACGAAGAGATCGCCAAGATCATCGGCGCCGACAAGCTGGTCTACCAGGATGTCGAAGCGATGAAACAGGCGGTGCGCGACATCAACCCGGCGCTGAAGGACTTCGACGCTTCGTGCTTCGACGGCCGCTATGTCACCGGCGATATCGACGAAGCCTACCTGGAGCGCCTGGAAACCGCGCGCAGCCAGGCCGATCGCGATGGCACCGGTGGCCTTGGCGATGGCGAGCGCTCGCAACTGCACTTGCAGCGCTCGGGCGGTAACGAGTAACGGTAACGAGCAGGACCGGGCATGCCAGTGCGGCAACACCGCGGAGTTGACGAGAAGCGAGGCCCGGCCGTACCATTGCCGGGCGTCGATTTGATTGTCAGCTTGCGGACGCGGGTCCTGCCGGAACGCCATGTCGGTCCCGGAACAGGAAATTGCCCGTCACAGGGAAATGCCCGAAACAGCTAAAGCGGAACGCCGGCTTACCGGTTGTGCGCATCAACGGCACAATGGCAAGCCGGATTCCCGCCGCAGCGCGGGGCCTGTCCCCAAGAACACAAGCAGCCCGTCGATTCGGCCCCCGGCCAGAGATCGCACGGGCTTTTTTATTGCTGCCGCCAGCGGGCAGCCTGGCTTACACCTCCTACACGGATAACCGCGCGGGTACCACCGCCTCTCCATCATGAACGAACCGCTTCCTCTCGACTCCCTCGGCATCGATACGCTCGGCGTGCGTGCCGGCACCATGCGCAGCGAGTTCATGGAGCACTCGGAGGCGATGTACCTGACCTCCAGCTTCTGCTTCAACAGCGCCGCCGAGGCAGCCGAGCGCTTTGCCAATTCGGAAACGGGCTTCACCTATTCGCGTTTCACCAATCCCACCGTGGCCATGTTCCAGAGCCGCCTGGCCGCGCTGGAAGGGGCCGAAGCCTGCATGGCGACCGCATCCGGAATGAGCGCCATCATGTCGGTGGTGATGTCGTCGATGCAGGCGGGCGACCACCTGGTCAGCTCGCGCGCCATCTTCGGCTCGACCATGACGCTGTTCTCCAATATCTTCGCCAAGTTCGGCGTAGAGACCACCTTCGTCGACGGCACCGACCTGGCCGCGTGGCGCGCGGCGGTCAAGCCGAACACCAGGCTGTTCTTCCTGGAGACGCCGTCCAACCCGCTTACCGAGGTAGCCGACATTGCCGCGGTGGCAGAGATCGCCCACAACGCCGGCGCGCTGCTGGTAGTGGATAACTGCTTCTGTTCGCCGGCGCTGCAGCAGCCGATGAAGTTTGGCGCCGACATCGTGGTGCATTCGGCCACCAAGCATATCGACGGGCAGGGGCGCGTGCTGGGCGGCGCGGTGCTGGGCTCGCACGATTTCATCATGGGCAAGGTGTTTCCCTTCGTGCGCACGGCCGGGCCGACGCTGTCGGCCTTCAATGCCTGGGTGCTGCTCAAGGGCATGGAGACGCTGGCGATCCGCATGGAGCGCCACAGCGCGAGTGCGCTGGCGCTGGCCGAATTCCTGGAGTCGCATCCGGCGGTGGCACGGGTCTATCATCCTGCACTGAAGTCCCACCCGCAGCACGAAACGGCCATGCGCCAGCAAAGCAGCGGGGGCGCCATCGTCTCGTTCGAGCTCAAGGGCGATACGCCGGAGCAGCAGCGCGCCAATGCCTGGCGCGTGATCGACAGCACCCGGGTGTGCTCGATCACCGGCAACCTGGGCGACACGCGCACCACGCTGACCCATCCCTATACCACCACGCATGCACGCGTCAGCCCGGAAGCCAAGGCGGCCGCGGGCATTGGCGAAGGGCTGATCCGCATGGCGGTGGGGCTGGAGTCGGTGGCCGACCTGAAGGCGGATCTGCTGCGCGGTCTCGAGGGCTGAGGCCGGCTATCGCCGCCTGTTGTCCCGCCCGGGCAGGGCGCTCAGTGCGCCGGCGCGGCCTCGTCGCTGCCAGCCACGGCTTTCACGCCAGCCTTGGTCACGTCATAGGTTGCCTCGACCGCGGTCGAGGCAACGCTGACCGCTGCGGAACCCACCGTGGTCACGGTGGACACCGCGGCACTGCCCACCGCCACGGTGGCGCCCACCACGCTGCATGCGGACAGGCTCGCGCCCACGCTCGATACGGCCACTATCGCCGCCACGCGCACGATGCGGCGCAGGCCGGCATGCACGAAGCGCCACATTGACGTATCTTTGCACACTGGGACAACGCTGACGGACATTCGAAATGGCATGGACACTGCTTGCCCTCGCGGGCCTGTTTGAAGTGGTATGGGCGGTTGGCTTGAAATACACCGAGGGCTTTACGCGCCTGTGGCCAAGCGTGATTACGCTGGCCGCCATGGCCGCCAGCGTAATACTGCTGGCGCTGGCCCTCAAGCACATCCCCGTCGGCACCGGCTACGCGGTCTGGACCGGCATCGGTGCGGTGGGCACAGCCGTGCTCGGCATCATACTCTTCCAGGAGCCGGCCACGGCCGCGCGTATCGCCAGTATCGCGCTGATCGTCTGCGGCATCGCCGGGCTCAAGCTGTCCGGCGCCGCCTGAGCCGGGCGCCGGTCTTCGCGGCGGTCCTCAGCGCAACAGCCGCCGGCGCAGCAGCATCAGCGCGACCACCAGCGCCACGGCCGCGTAGGCGCCGAGCACGATCAGGTGCAGCGCGAGGTTGTCGATCGGGCGCCCCAGCATGATGGGGCGGATCAGCGCCACCGCATGCGCCAGCGGCAGCACCTGGGTGGCCGCTTGCGCCCCCGCGGGCAACTGCTCCAGTGGGAAGAACACGCCGGAGAGCAGCAGCATCGGCGTCATCACCAGCGTCTGGTAGAACATGAAGAAGTCGTAGCTGGGTGCCAGCGCGGTGACGATCATGGCCAGGCTGGCGAACGCGATGCCGGCCAGCACGATGACCGGCAGCGCCAGCAGCGCGCCCGGCATATGGGCATAGCCCAGCGCGCCTGCCACCAGCATGATGGCCAGGCCCGACAGCACCGCCTTGCTGGCCGCCCACATGATTTCGCCCAGCACGACGTCGCCCAGGGTCAGGGGCGCGTGCATGATGGCCTCCCAGGTGCGCTGCACGTGCATGCGCGAGAAGGCCGAATACATTGACTCGAAGCTGGCAGACATCATTACGCTCGAGGCCGTGGTGCCGGCCGCGAGGAAGGCGATGTAGGACACGCCGTTGACCTGTCCCACCAGCAGGCCAAGGCCCAGGCCGAGCCCGAACAGATAGATCATGGGATCGGCCAGGTTGCCGATCATGGAGGGAATCGCCAGTTTCTTCCACACCATGTAGTTGCGGTACCAGACCATGGTCCAGTTGCGCATATTCATCGGCAGCAGCGGCTGCGGGTA
>NZ_JARJLM010000617.1 GCF_029335485.1 Cupriavidus basilensis | reverse complement strand
TGCTGCCGCTCTTGACGAACTCGATCGACTTCTCCTGCATGCCCTGCTCGGCTTCCGGCTTGAGCGAGGCGGCGTAGTCGCGCACTTCCTGCGTGATCTTCATCGAGCAGAACTTGGGACCGCACATCGAGCAGAAATGCGCGATCTTGGCGCCTTCGGCCGGCAGCGTGGCGTCGTGGTACGAACGCGCGCGCTCGGGATCCAGGCCGAGGTTGAACTGGTCCTCCCAGCGGAACTCGAAGCGCGCCTTGGACAGCGCGTTGTCGCGCAGCTGCGCGCCCGGCCAGCCCTTGGCAAGGTCGGCCGCGTGCGCGGCGATCTTGTAGGTGATGATGCCTTCGCGCACGTCTTCCTTGTCGGGCAGGCCCAGGTGTTCCTTCGGCGTGACGTAGCACAGCATGGCAGTGCCCATCCAGCCGATATTGGCTGCGCCGATGCCGCTGGTGATGTGGTCGTAGCCGGGGGCGATGTCGGTCACCAGCGGTCCGAGCGTGTAGAAGGGCGCTTCATAGCAGTGCTTCAGCTCTTCATCCATATTGGCCTGGATGCGCTGCAGCGGCACGTGGCCCGGGCCTTCGATCATGACCTGCACGTCGTGCTTCCAGGCCTTGGCGGTCAGCTCGCCGAGCGTGCGCAGTTCGCCGAACTGGGCGTCGTCGTTGGAGTCGGCGATACAGCCGGGACGCAAGCCATCGCCCAGGCTGAACGACACGTCGTACGCCTTCATGATTTCGCAGATCTCGTCGAAGTGCGTGTACAGGAAGTTTTCCTTGTGATGCGCCAGGCACCACTTGGCCATGATCGAGCCGCCGCGCGAGACGATGCCGGTGACGCGGTCCGCGGTCATCGGCACGTAGCGCAGCAGCACGCCGGCGTGGATGGTGAAGTAGTCCACGCCCTGCTCGGCCTGCTCGATGAGCGTGTCGCGGAACATTTCCCAGGTCAGGTCCTCGGCGATGCCGCCGGTCTTGTCCAGCGCCTGGTAGATGGGCACCGTGCCGATGGGCACCGGCGAGTTGCGCAGGATCCATTCACGGGTTTCGTGAATGTGCTTGCCGGTGGACAGGTCCATGATGGTGTCGGCGCCCCAGCGGATCGACCACACCATCTTTTCCACTTCCTCGGCCAGCGACGACGTCACCGCCGAGTTGCCGAGGTTGCCGTTGATCTTGACGCGGAAATTGCGCCCGATGGCCATCGGCTCCAGCTCGGTGTGGTTGATGTTGGCGGGAATGATGGCGCGGCCGGAAGCGATTTCGCGGCGCACGAACTCCGGCGTCATGTCTTCCGGGCGCAGCGGCAGCGCGGCACCCAGCGCATTGCCGGGGTGCTGGCGCAGCAGCGCCTTGTATTCGGGCTTGTCGTACAGGGCCTGCAGGTTCAGCGACTCGCGCAGCGCGACGTATTCCATCTCGGGCGTGATGATGCCGCGGCGGGCGTAGTGCATCTGCGACACGTTGGCGCCGGCCTTGGCGCGGCGCGGGTTGGTCAGCTGGGCGAAGCGCAGGTGGGCGGTGGCCGGGTCCGCGGCGCGCGCCAGGCCGTATTCCGACGACAGGCCGGGCAGGACCTCGGTATCGCCGCGCTCTTCGATCCACTTGCCGCGTACCGACGGCAGGCCGGCCTTCAGGTCGATATGGATGTCCGGATCGCTGTACGGGCCCGAGGTGTCGTACACGGGAATCGGCGGATTGGACATTTCGCCCTTGTCCGTGCGCGTGGACGTCTGCAGGATCGTGCGCAGCGGCACGCGGATATCGGGGCGGCTGCCGGTCAGGTAGGTCTTGCTGGATGCCGGATAGGCGAACTTCTTGTCGAGATCGGTTTCGAGCGACTCGAAGGAAGCGGCGGGGGCGGTATTTGTGCGGGCCATGGGTGTCGTCCTCTCTTGCGGGGATGGACGAAACCAGGAGCCCTGTGAGCATGTCCGCGGCGGTGAGGCCGGGTCATGTGCCTTGGAGAAGGCAGGAGCTGTTCGGTAACCATGAAACTTCCCACGCCGGTACTAGCCGGATCGGGTTCGAAGGGACTCTCTCAGCCGCACGGCCCATCCGTACGGCACCCCTGTTTCATCCAACGGGGTGAATTTAAGCACAAGGTTCCGGACTTGACCACCCCTGTTTCGATCTGGAGTGTCGTGCGCTGCGGTATGAGCGCCGGCAACGGCGCCTCCGGAGCGAGCCGCGCACCATCGCGCTGCAGCGCACAACAACACTGGGCAGCAACCATCACTCGGCGCCCCGCAAGTCAGGCTTTGAAGGTCACCCAGGGCTTCAGCCGCGCCACCGCCTCGATCAGGCCAGCCTCTTCCTGCGCCTGCAGCACCGGGCCAATCGGCTTGTACGCCTCGGGCGATTCTTCGATCAGGCGCTCCTCGCGCAGGGTGATGCAGCGCCAACTGTTGTCTGCCTGATGGCCTCTGACGCGACGCAAGGCCTGGCGCCGGACACTGCGGCCAGCGCCATGGCTGCACGAGGAGAGCCAGTCGGCATGCCCCAGACCACTTACGATAAAGGATGCGTCCCCCATCGAGCCAGGAATCAAAGCCAGTTCGCCGTGATGGGCGGGAGTGGCCCCCTTGCGGTGGATATTGAGATCCTGTTCACGCAGGACGACGTTATGCGGCACGTCGACCACCAGGCGCGATGCTGCCGCGCCGCACAGTTCCGCCAACTCCTTGCGGACCAGTTCGGCCAGCACCACGCGATTGGCCCATGCATAGCGGGCCGCCGTCCCCATCGCCACCATATATTCGCGCGCCAGGCCGCCCGACAGTCCGTAAAGCCCGCTTTGCGGGTGCTTCAGGCCGGCAGGCCAGGCCCGGCGCGCCTGGTCCATCCAGCGCCGGCCCACGTAGAAGCCGACATCGCGCGAACCGCTGTGGATCATCGCCACGACATCGCCTGGCGCGAGGCCGATGCGATACGCGGCGTGCCGGTCGAAAATGGCGTCCACGACCTGCAGTTCGACGAAGTGATTGCCGCCGCCAGGCGTACCGAGACAGGGATCGCGAAAGATCTCGCGATTGCCGACGTGCGCATCCGGCGCATGGCGGGCACTCCCGCCGAAGGCGTCCAGCCCGACGCAGGCGGCAAGTTCGGCCTCCAGACGGCTGCGATCCACCTGTCCCCACAATCCGTGCGGGGCCACGCGATCGATGAACGCGGCCGGCCCCTCGTCGAACAAGGCGCGAAACGCGGCGCCATGCACCGGCACGTCGCGGCCGTTTTCCAGCAAGGCACGCGTCAGCCTGCGCACCAGGCCTTCCTGCAGCGGCTCCAGGGCGGCGCGCGTCAGGCCGGTGGTGATCAGGCGCATGCCGCAGTTGATATCGGTACCGATCGCGGCGGGAATGACGAAATCCGCATCGGTGGCAACGACCGATCCGACCGGCGCGATGCCGCCCGGATGAAAATCCGGCGTTGCACAGGCTTTGCAGACGCCGTGGTGGCCGTCCGGAGAGCGCACCGCGGCAAAATCGAGCAACTGGCGCACGGCTTTTGCTTCCAGGGGAAGCGTGGCGGGCAACAGCACCGAGGCCTGGGCGTGTTCGTTGCGCAGGTGATAGACGCCTTCGCTGTGCTCGACGTGGATACCCTGGCGCTGCAGGGCTTTTTTAAGACGGGGAAATGAGGACATGGCTGCTGGAATTACAAGGTACGCGGGTGCCTCCGGAATACCGGGGCAAAAAGTACCTTCTGCGCAGCAGCGTCGAGAAAGGAGCGTGCAGTGTAGCGCCGGAAAGCGGCGTGCGGCAAGCGCCCGGCCCGCAATGCCGTGCCGTTGCGGCGCAAAGTGTTGGCGGCCGGACACATTGCGAGCCCCCGCACATAGTCCGCCGCTTGCTCTACCATGCAGTCAGGCATGCCCATTCGCAACGCGCGCAGAAGATTGCACAGGAGACCCCATGACCGAAGCCGCCACCCATCGCGTGTTCAACCAGGTACCGGACCTGACCGGCTACAACCTGTTCACCGGCGACCCCGCGCTGCGCGCTGCGCTGGAACGGCTGGGCGGCGGCTGGCATGCCGGTGCGCTGGATGCGTTCGGCGCCCGCCTGGGCGAGGCCGATGTGCTGCAGTGGGCGGCCGCGGCCAATCGGCACACGCCCGAGTTGCATACGCACAGCCGCACCGGCGAGCGCATCGACGAGGTGGAGTTCTCGCCCGCGTGGCATGCGCTGCTGGCCTTGCTGCGCAGCCAGCAATTGCAGGCGCTGCCGTTCGCCCGGCCGCGCGAGGGCGCCTGGGTGGCGCGGGCGGCGGGCTACTTCCTGCAGGCACAGGCCGAGTCCGGCTCTCTGTGCCCGCCCACCATGACCTTCGCCAGCATCCCCGTGCTGCAGCAGGAAGCGGCACTGTTCGCCGAACTGGGGCCAAAGCTGTTCGCCACCGAACACGATCCGCGCGACCTGCCCTGGCGCGACAAGCGCGCGGTGATGATCGGCATGGGCATGACGGAAAAGCAGGGCGGCTCCGATGTGCGCAGCAACACCACCATCGCGCGTCCCGTGCGCGGCGAGGGCCGCGGCGCCGAGTACGCGATCACCGGGCACAAATGGTTTTTCTCCGCGCCGATGTGCGACGCCCACCTCGTGGTGGCGCGCATGGGCGCCGAGGATGGGCCGCTGTCGTGCTTCTTCGTGCCGCGCTTTCGCGACGACGGCAGCAAGAACCCGGTGCAGATACAGCGCCTCAAGGACAAGCTGGGCAACCGCTCCAACGCCAGCAGCGAGGTGGAATTCCGAGATGCCACCGGCATCCTGATCGGCGAAGCGGGCCGCGGCATCCCGACCATCATCGAGATGGCCACCTATACCAGGCTGGATTGCGTGATCGGCAGCGCCGCCATCATCCGCGCGGCGCTGGTGCAGGCCATCCACCACGCGCGCCACCGCATGGCCTTTGGCCGCCTGCTGGCGGACCAGCCGCTGATGCGCAACGTCCTGGCCGACCTGGCGCTGGAGAGCCAGGCCGCGACCTTGCTGACGATGGAACTGGCGCACGCGTTCGAGCGGGCCGATGCCGATCCGCTTGCCGCCGCCTGGAAACGCGTCGTCACGCCCGCGGCCAAGTTCTGGGTCTGCAAGCGCGCCATCGAGGTCACCGGCGAAGCCATGGAGGTATGGGGCGGTAACGGCTACGTCGAGGAAGGGCCGATGGCGCGCCTGTACCGCGAGGCACCCGTCAACTCGATCTGGGAAGGTTCGGGCAACATCATGTGCCTGGACGTGCTGCGCGCGCTGCAGCGCAATCCCGAGGATGCCGCGCGGCTGCTGCAGGATCTGGCCCAGCGCGCCGGCGGCCATCCGGCGGTGCGCGCCGAACTCGCCTCGCTGCAGGCGATGCTGCGCGATGCGCCGGAACACCTCGAAACCGGCGCCCGGCGCTTTGCCCAGGGGCTGGTGCTGACCGCGCAGGCGGCGCTGATGCTGGCCCATGCCGATGCGGACGACGCCGAGCGCTTCGCGGCCAGCCGGCTGGGACGCCAGCACGGCCGCGTGTTCGGCACGCTGGAAGGCGACGCCGCGGCGCTGGCGCGCGTGGTGGAACGCGCCTGGCCGGCCTGAAGGCAGCGCGCCTCGGGCGATGACCGGGTGCGCCCTCCGGCGCACTCGCGCACCCGCCAGAGCGGGCACGCCCTCTCCCCGTATCGCTTCGCCTCATCCCGTGCCGGCACCCGGGCATGCCCCGGCGTGCGGCATGCGTCGCCTTGCGCATCCTCCAGCGCTTCCTGCACGGTTTTTCCCCCGCTCCTGCTTCAGTGTGTCGAGGGCCTGCCGTAAACCGTTGATATTAAAGGCACATATTGAATGCATAAGTGCCTGATAGCCCCCATCCATGACTTAGCGGAACGCCCTGCCGGGCGCCGGAATCCTGACATGAACATCAGTCAACGCCTGCTGCTTTCCCTCTCCCTTGCCCTGCTCGCCTTGCTCGCCGTGGGCCTCGGCGGCATCTGGCAGCTCAGCCAGTCGGAACAGCGCTTCGAGTATTTCAACGACAACACGCTGGGCAGCGTACGCGTGCTCGACAGTCTCAAGGACAACGTCAATGCGATGCGCATCTCGCTCTACCGGCACAGCATGACTGACGATCTCAAGGCCAAGACCGATGCCGAAGCGGACCTGGCCAAGGCGGACGAGAAGTTCGACGCCACCGCGGCAAAATACGAGCGCGAGGATATCTCCGACGAAACCGACCGCAAGATGCTGGAAGCCGACCGCGCCACGCTCAAGCGCTATCGCGAGACGCGCGTCGCCCTGCTGGAAAAATCGCGCGCCAACGACCATGCCGCAGCGCACGCGATGCTGGTA
>NZ_JARJLM010000616.1 GCF_029335485.1 Cupriavidus basilensis | reverse complement strand
AAACGGTCGGGGCCAGGTTACTTGGCGACCACGCGAGCCATTTCCAGCACCTTGTTGGAATAGCCCCATTCATTGTCGTACCAGCTCACGACCTTGACGAAGGTCGAGTCCAGCGCGATGCCGGCTTCGGCGTCGAAGATCGAGGTGCGTGCATCGCCGCGGAAATCGGTCGCAACCACCTTGTCTTCCGTGTAGCCCAGCACGCCCTTCAGCGCGCCCTGGCTCTGTGCCTTCATTTCGGCGCAGATCTCGGCGTAGGTGGCGCCCTTTTCCAGCTCGACGGTCAGGTCGACCACCGACACGTCGGAGGTCGGCACGCGGAACGACATGCCGGTCAGCTTCTTGTTGAGCTCGGGGATCACCACGCCCACGGCCTTGGCGGCACCGGTGCTCGACGGGATGATGTTTTCCAGGATGCCGCGGCCACCGCGCCAGTCCTTGTTGGACGGGCCGTCGACGGTCTTCTGGGTAGCGGTGGTGGCGTGCACGGTGGTCATCAGGCCACGCTTGATGCCCCACTTGTCGTTCAGCACCTTGGCGACGGGCGCCAGGCAGTTGGTGGTGCAGCTGGCGTTGGAGATGATCGCCTCGCCCTTGTACGTGTCGTGGTTCACGCCGTACACGAACATCGGGGTATCGTCCTTCGACGGGGCCGACATGATGACCTTCCTGGCGCCCGCATCGATATGCTTCTGCGCGCCTTCCTTGGTCAGGAAGATACCAGTCGACTCGATCACCACGTCTGCACCGATCTCGCCCCACTTCAGCTCGGACGGGTCCTTCACGGCGGTCAGGCGGATCTTCTTGCCGTTGACGATCAGGGTGTTGCCGTCGACCGACACTTCGCCGTCAAAGCGGCCGTGCACCGAGTCGTACTTCAGCATGTAAGCCAGGTAGTCGGGCTCAAGCAGGTCGTTGATGCCGACGACTTCAATTTCCTTGAAGTTGGCGGCGGCAGCACGGAACACCATGCGCCCGATGCGGCCGAAGCCGTTGATGCCGATCTTGATGGTCATGTTTATCTCCTGAGTAGCCTAACGATCGATGGATGCGGAAAAGCCTTGCCTTTGCCGGGGCCGCGCGGCCCCGGGAATCCTGTTACTGGCCGAGCGTGTCGCGCACCGTGCGCACGACGTTCTCGACGGTAAAGCCGAAGTGCTTGAACAATACGCCAGCCGGGGCGGATTCGCCGAAGGTGTCGATGCCCACCACGGCCTGGACCTGGTACTTCCACCAGAAATCCGTCACGCCGGCTTCCACCGCCACGCGCGGCACGCCTGCCGGCAGCACCGAAGCCTTGTAGGCGGCATCCTGCTTGTCGAATACGGTCGTCGCCGGCACCGAGACCACGCGCACGTGCACGCCGTCGGCGGCCAGCTGCTCCGCCGCCCCCACGGCCAGGCCGACTTCCGAACCGGTGGCGATGATCACGGCGTCCGGACGGCCGGTCTTGGGGTTGGCGCCATCGCGCAGCACGTAGCCGCCGCGCGCGATATTGGCGCGGGTGGCATCGTCGCGCGTCTGGAACGGCAGGTTCTGGCGGCTGAAGATCAGGCAGCTCGGGCCGTTCTCCCGGCGCACGGCCTGGGCCCAGGCCACCGCGGTTTCGGTGGTGTCGGCGGTACGCCAGACATCCATGTTCGGGATCAGGCGCAGGCTGGCGACGTGTTCGATCGACTGGTGGGTCGGGCCGTCCTCGCCCAGGCCGATGGAGTCATGGGTGAACACGAACAGCGAGCGGATCTTCATCAGCGCCGCCATGCGCAGCGCATTGCGGCTGTAGTCCGAGAAGGTCAGGAAGGTGCCGCCATAAGGGATGTAGCCGCCGTGCAGCGTGATGCCGTTCATGATGGCGCTCATGCCGAACTCGCGCACGCCATAATTGATGTGGTTGCCCCAGGCATCGGCACGCACGGCCTTGCTGCCCGACCAGTTGGTCAGGTTGGAGCCGGTCAGGTCGGCCGAGCCGCCCAGGAATTCCGGCAGCACCGCGGCAAGCGCCTCGATGGTGTTCTGGCTGGCCTTGCGGGTGGCGATGGTCTCGGCCTTTTCCTCGCACTTGGCGAGGAAGGCGTCCACGGCCGCGTCGAAGGCGCCCGGCAGTTCGCCGCGCATGCGGCGCTGGAATTCGCCGGCTTCGTACGGGAAACGCTCGGCATAGGCCTCGAACAGCGCGTTCCACGCCTTTTCCAGCGAACCGCCGCGGGCCTTGGCATCCCATGCCGTATAGACTTCGGCCGGCAGTTCGAACGGTGCGTGCGTCCAGCCCAGCGCTTCGCGCGTGGCCAGGATTTCGGCGCCGCCAAGCGGCGCGCCATGCACGTCGTGACCACCTTCCTTGTTAGGCGCGCCCTTGCCGATCAGGGTGCGGCAGCAGATCAGGGTCGGGCGATCGCTGAACTTGGCCTCGGCGATAGCGGCGTCGACCGCGGCGGCGTCATGGCCGTCGACCGCACGGATCACGTTCCAGCCATAGGCTTCAAAGCGCTTCGGGGTGTCGTCGGCGAACCAGTGCACGACATCGCCGTCGATCGAGATGCCGTTGTCGTCCCACAGCGCGACCAGCTTGTTCAGCTTCAGCGTGCCGGCCAGTGAGCAGGCCTCGTGGCTGATGCCTTCCATCAGGCATCCGTCGCCCAGGAAGACATAGGTGTGGTGGTTGACGATATCGAAGCCGGGGCGGTTGAATTCCTCGCCCAGCAGGCGCTCGGCCAGCGCCATGCCCACCGCGTTGGTGAGGCCCTGGCCAAGCGGGCCGGTGGTGGTTTCCACGCCCGGCGTGATGCCGTATTCCGGGTGGCCAGCCGTCTTGCTGTGCATCTGGCGGAAATTCTTCAGCTCGGCCAGCGGCAGGTCGTAGCCGGTCAGGTGCAGCAAGGCGTACAGCAGCATCGAGCCATGGCCGTTGGACAGCACGAAGCGGTCGCGATCAGCCCACTTGGGGTTGGCCGGGTTATGCTTCAGATGACGGCCCCACAGCGCCACCGCGATATCCGCCATGCCCATCGGCATGCCGGGGTGGCCTGAATTGGCCTGCTGAACGGCGTCCATGGCCAGGACGCGAATGGCGTTGGCCATGAGTTGGACGGGCTGCGAAGCGTGCGGACTGGCGGCGGGATGAGCGAGGTGAGACATGCGGCGGGGACCTGGCGGCGGGAAAAGCGCAATTTTACCAGAAGGAAGAAGCGAATCCGGCCCCCTGGCGACCCCGGACCGTGGGCATCCGCAGCGGACCGGATGGCTCTCCCCCGGCATCGGGAGCACGCTTGGCCGGATCCGGCTGCTGGCGGCGGTCCGCTCGCCGTGCCTGCAGATCGAGGCCGGCGAGCATGGGCGCTTTGACCGCATCTTCGGCCTGGATAGCCACATCATGAGTGCCGCCCCCGTGCCGGCCGCCGAGCGCCGGCACGCCTGGCAACTCGACCGCGCACTGCGCTGCTACCATGCCGCGCTGCATCCGGTCGCCGTTCGCCCGGCCCCTGCACCTGCGGGCGCTTTTCGACAGCGTCGGCGCCGCCGCGTAAGATGCTCGTTCGCACCGTGGGACCCGCCGCCATGGCAGGTCCCGCGCGGCTTCCCGTAACCAGGAGACGATCATGACAAGACCGGCCAACACCCCCTGGCTCACGCCCTACCTGACGGTGGGCAACGGGCGCAGCGCGCTCGACTTCTACCACCGCGCCTTCGGTTTCAGCGCGGGGAATGTGGTCGACGAAAACGGCGTGCCGACCCACGCCGAAATGCACTACCAGGGCGAACTGGTCGTGATGTTCGCGCCCGAAGGCGCCTGGGGCAGCACCGCGCGCACGCCCCGCTCGCTCGGCGTCGAATGCCCGCAGACCTTCTATGTCTACTGCGATGACGTCGATGGCATGTA
>NZ_JARJLM010000615.1 GCF_029335485.1 Cupriavidus basilensis | reverse complement strand
AGGCGCTGGCCGAATATCACGTGGTGGGCCTGTCGACCAATATCGCCTTCCTGCAGCGGCTGGTCACGTCGCAGGCCTTTGCCACGGCCGATCTCGACACCGGCCTGATCGAGCGCAACCAGGCGGTGTTGTTCCCGCCGCCCGCGCCGCTCGGCACGGAAGTGATCGCACTGGCGGTGGCGGCCGTGCTGGATGCCGAGACCGCCGCCCGGCGCGTGGACCCGGCCGATGCGCACTCGCCCTGGAGCCAGGCGGGCGCATGGCGGCTGAACGGCGCGGCAACGCGGCAGTACCGTTTCCGTGGCGCCGAGGGCGAGATCGTTGCCAGCCTGCATAGCGACGGCGCCAGGCAAGCGCTCACCGTGGGCGGGCAAACCGTGCCGTTCCATGCCTTGTCGCAACATGGCAGCCATGCGCTCGACCTGGGCCTGCGCACCGTCAAGGGCAGCACGCATATCGATGGCGAAACCATCCACGTGTTCAGCGGCAACCGGCAAACCCGGCTGGAGCTGATCGATCCGCTCGCCCACGCGGGCGCCGCCGATGCCGAAGGCGGCAAGCTGGTGGCGCCGATGCCGGGCCGCATCATCGCCGTGATGGTCGCGGCCGGCGCGGTCATCGGCAAGGGCGATCCGCTGATCGTGATGGAAGCCATGAAGATGGAACACACCCTCACCGCGCCCACCGACGGCGTGGTGCAGGAAGTGCTGTACGCCATCGGCGACCAGGTACAGGACGGCGCGCAACTGGTCACGCTGGAAGAGGCGGCCGCCTGACGCACCGCCCGCGCTTGCCGCTTCTGCCTATGGCGACGGCCTGGCCGCCGCCGCGCCCTGCTCCCCTGCCCGCAGCATGTCGATGACAAGCTGCATGGCGGGCGTGGGCGGGCGGCTCTTGCGCAGCACCAGGCCATAGGGCGCCAGCCGGCCGTGCAGGGCCACCGGCAGCGTGGCGATCATGTTCAGGTCTTCGTAGTAGCGGGCCACCGAAGTGGGCAGCACGGCGAGCATGTCGGACTCGCGCAGCACGGACAGCGTGGTGAGGATGGATGAAGTCTCCATCGTGCTAACCGGCGGCGGCACGCGGCTCTCGCGGAAGGTCTGGTCGATGATCTGGCGCATCGGGCTGGGGTGCGGCTGGATGATCCACGCATACTCGGTCAGCGCGGCCAGCTTCAGCTTGCCGCGCTCCGTGGCGGAATGCCCAACGCGGGTGACGATGGACAGCGCCTCCTCCCCCAGCGTTTCGAACGACAACTCCTCCGACGGCCAGCCATCCGGGATGCGGCCCAGCACGATATCGATCTGGTTCTGCTGCAGCGCGTGGACCAGCACGTCGCTGGTATCGATCTGCACGATGATGTGCAGGCGCGGATGCGCCTTCTTGAGCGTGACGATCACGTTGGTGAGCAGGTCAGGGGCCGGCGCCATCACGGCGCCCACGCGCACCTTGCCCACGTCGCCGGCCTGGATGGCGACCAGTTCCTCGCGCAGTTCATCGAGATCGGCAGCGACCACGCGCGCGTAGCGCATCACGGCCTCGCCGGACACGGTCGGATCCAGCCCGCGTGCATGGCGGGTGAACAGCGATACGCCGAGCACCTCCTCCAGCTCCTGCAAGGACTTGGTGGCCGCCGGCTGGGTCAGCGCCAGCCCCTGCGCCGCCTGGCGCAGCGATGGCGACTCCGACAGCGCCAGCATCAGTTGCAGATGCCGCATGCGCAGCCGCTTGCGGATCGAGGCGCTGGAGGGAATGGTCACTGCGATAAGCTCCGGGAATCGGCGGACGGGCCGTCCACCATTTTATTTATCGCGGGATTCTCGCATGCGGGACAGCGGGAAGGAACGGCCTGCGGCAATGCGCGGGGAAGGCACTTTCGGGAATTTCCTGGTCTTTTCTGGCCGTTTCGCCGCTTTTCGGCACTATTTTCCGGCATTTCCCGTCCGGGACGGGACATTTCGGGCATACTGGTCCGTTCCCTCCCTATTGTGAAGCCGGTGCACTGGCTTCTCCCCGATGCCCGGCTACCAAACCAAGCAAGAGTGCATCGCCATCGTGGGCGCCGCCGACCTGGTCATCCGCTCCTTGCTGGATAAGCAGCAGTACTACGACCCGCTCGGCGAAGCCGAACGCATGGGCATCTCTTCGGCCATGTGGCCGCTGTTCGGCATGCTGTGGCCATCCGGCGCGCATCTGGCGGCGCGCATGGCGGCAAGGCCCGTGGACGCGAACGAACGCGTGCTGGAAATCGGCTGCGGACTGGCCCTGGCCAGCCTGGTGGGCCACCGGCGGGGCGCCGACATGACCGCCAGTGACTGCCATCCGATGGCAGCCAGCTTCCTCGCGGAGAACCTCCGCCTCAACGGCATGGCGCCGATGAAATACCGGCACGGGCACTGGAGCGCGGCGGAGCACGGGCAGGACGACGCCGGCGCGGCGCAGCACGCAAGCCTCGACGTCCACGGCCATTTCGACCTGATCATCGGCAGCGACCTGCTCTACGAGCGCGATGCCAACGCCAACCTCGCCCACTTTATCGGGCGGCACGCCAGCCCCACCGCCGAGATCTGGATCATCGACCCCGACCGCGGCAACCGGCCGGCCTTCAACCGGCAGATGGCCGAGCAAGGCTTTGCCATGCGCGAAGAAAAGCTGGATCGCGTGGCATCGCCGGGCGTCGACGCTTACAAGGGGCGCCTGCTGGTCTATCGCTGGGCGCTGGCGCTGCCGCCAACCCCCTTGCCCCTGCAATAACGTAACCGCCTCCTCCTGCGGCTATGCCGTGCGCAGCGAGATCGCGCAGCGGCTGCCAGAGATGGCCACCGCGCCAACCCCACCTTGCACGCCATGTGCAGGCGCGCATACAATGCGAATAGTAATGATTCTCGTCCGCATCATATTGCGCCCCTCTTGCCCGTAGCCAACCCCCGTCCACACCCCGCTTCCGCGCCCTGCGCCCCGCACGACATCGGTATGCTCTACAGCCATCATCACGGCTGGCTGTACGGATGGCTGCGCGGCCGCCTCGGCAATGCGGCCGACGCCGCCGACCTGGCGCAGGACACCTTCGCCCGCCTGCTAGGCACCCGGGATCTCGCCGGCGTGCGCGAGCCGCGTGCCTACCTGACCACGGTGGCCAAGGGGCTGATGATCAACTGGTACCGGCGCCGCGCGCTGGAGCTCGCCTACCTGGAGGCGCTGGCCGCGCTGCCGGAACCCCAGGCGCCCTCGCCCGAACAGCGCGCCATCGTCCTCGAAACCCTGTACGAGATCGACGCCATGCTTGACGCGCTGCCCGGGCGCGCCAGGCGGGCCTTCCTGTTGTCCCAGCTCGATGGCATGAAGTACGAAGACATCGCCGCCCACCTCCAGGTCTCGCTGGCCACGGTCAAGCGCTATATGCAGCAAGCCTTCCGGCAGTGCCTGGAGGCCATGGGGTGAGGCGCGGCGCGGGCCCGGAGGTGGACAGCGCCTGTATCGCCCATATCGACCCGCAGATTTTGCTCGCGGTGTCGAGGCACTTGATCTCGGTGAATCTTCAGGCAGGACCACAGCGCATACTTCAGTGGTGACCCTGAGCTGGACGGCTTCCCTCGTTGCGACGGTTGCCCCTTCGCAATCTTCGAAAAATCAAAGCCTCAGCAAGGATGATTGATTAACTAATAGAGCCCTATCCTTTTGGGATAGAGGTGTCCTGCTCAGAGAACATCACTATGAATATTAAAAATAAAGTACTGGTTTATCTCACGTGGCGGGACAGCTTGCTCTCCTTCACGCAACCTGAATTTCCCGATGCGGGCCGGCAGGTGATTGCCGGCACAATAGAATCCAACGAGGAAGCTGCTGCTGCGGCTCTTCGGGAATTGTCCGAAGAAAGCGGCATAGGAAATGCTGAGATCGAGCGTGTTCTTGGTAATTATTATTACTCGATGTCCAAGTTTGGGCGAAACGAAATTCAGCATAGGCATGTCGTGCATGCCAGGTTGAGCGACGCTATCCCGATAGCAGAGACCTGGACTCACTTTGAGCGGCATCCCAGTACCGGCGGAGAACCCATCGAATTTAGGCTCCAATGGCTCCCTTTATTCAAAAAGGAGCCGGAGTTGATCGCCGGCCATGGATTTTTTATTCCCATGCTGGAACATTTCCTGCGTGAAAACATGGCGGCTTAGATGCAGAAGTCCATCGACCCGCGCATCCTGGACGAAGCCGCCGGCTGGCTGATGCGCCTGCATGCCGGCGCCGTCAGCGATGCCGAGCGCGCCGCCTGCGAGCGCTGGCGCCGGCGCAGCCCGGCCCACGCCAGCGCATGGGCGCGGGCCGAGCAGTTGATGGACAAGCTTGGCGGCCTGCCGCCCGCGCTCGCCATGCCGGCGCTGGACCGCCCCGGCCGCCCGGCGAGACGCGCCGCCACCGCCAGGCTGGCCCTGCTGCTGGCCGGCGTGCCGGCCGGCTGGGCGGCCTGGCGGCTCGCGCCATGGCAGGAATGGACGGCCGCACACCATACCGCCGCCGGCGAGCGCCGCGAACTGCGGCTGGCCGACGGCAGCCGCGTCACCCTGAACACCGCCAGCGCCATCGACGTACGTTTCGACGCGGCGCAGCGCGTAGTGCTGCTGCGCGCCGGCGAAATCCTGGTCCGGACCGCGCCGGACACGGCGGCGGCACATCGGCCTTTCCTGGTGGTATCGGCGCAAGGCCGGCTGGAGGCGCTGGGCACGCGCTTCAACGTGCGCCAGGAAGCGGGTCTCACCCGCGTAGCCGTACTGGAAGGAGCGGTACGCATCAGCCCGGGCCAGGCCGGCGCCGCCGAGCGCATCCTGCCGGCCGGGGAGCAGGCCAGCTTTACGGCCGCCAGCATGTCCGGCGCTACGCCGGCCGACTACACCATTGCCGCCTGGACGCAGGGCATGCTGGTAGCCGACAAGATGCCGCTGGCCGGCTTCGCGGCGGAACTCGCGCGCTACCGCACCGGCGTGCTGCGCTGCGACCCGGCCGTGGCCGGCCTGCCGGTCTCCGGCGCCTTCCCGGTTGCCGATGCGGGGCGCGCGCTGGCCATGCTGGTAGCCACGTATCCGGTGGACGCCATCGAGAGAACCCGTTACTGGATCACGCTGGTGCCGCGACGCTCCGCGCGGTAAGCGGTCAAGGCTGGCGCGCGCCAGCTTCGCCAGCCGTCGCACCGCGCGGTCATCCCTCCATGCAAAACTGCCCCCCCCACATCGGGGGGGTATGGAATGCCAGCGGAACCCGGCTGTA
>NZ_JARJLM010000614.1 GCF_029335485.1 Cupriavidus basilensis | reverse complement strand
CGCGCCGCCTGCCCACCCATGCCGACCCACGCCACCGCCTCCGCCACGCCCGACTCCTGCCATCATGCCGACGGCAGCACACGCCCCCCCGTCATCCGCACCGACATCCTGATCATCGGCGCCGGCCCGGTAGGCCTGTTCGCCGCCTTCCAGGCGGGCGTGCTGGGGCTCAAATGCGAGCTGATCGACGTGCTGGACCGCGCGGGAGGCCAGTGCACCGAGCTCTATCCGGAAAAGCCGATCTACGACATCCCCGCGGTACCCGGCTGCCTGGCCCAGGACCTGGTCGACCGCCTGCTCGAGCAGTGCGCGCCGTTCGCGTTTCCGATGCACTTCAACGAGCGCGCCAACGGGCTGGCCGAGGTTGCGGCCATGCCGGCCGCGGAGCACACGCCCGGCCATGAACATGCGCACCGCCTGCTGGTCACCACCGACACCGGCAAGCGCTTCAACGTGGCCGCGGTGCTGATCTGCGCCGGCGCCGGTGCCTTTGCCCCGCAACGCGTGGCGCTGCCCGAGGCGGCCGCGCTGGAGGACCGCCACCTGCATTACGCCGTGCGCGACACCGCGCGCTTCGCCGGCAAGCGCGTGGTGGTTGCCGGCGGCGGCGACTCCGCGCTGGACTGGGCGCTGGCGCTGCGCAAGACCGCTGCACGCGTGACCCTGGTCCACCGCCGGGAAGGCTTCCGCGCGGCCGATGGCACGGTCGCCGAAATGCGCGCCGCGGTGGCCGCCGGCGAGATGGACTTCGTGGTGGGCATGCTGGGCGCGCTCAAGACCGAAGGCGAAACCCTGGCCGGCGTCGATATCCGCACCCGCGACGATACCGTGAGCCTGCCGGCCGATGAGCTGATTGCGCTGTACGGCCTGGTCTCCGAGCCGGGCCCTATCGCCCACTGGGATCTCGACATGCGCGCCGGCCGCATCCTGGTGGACACCAGCACCTACGAAAGCTCCCGGCGCGGCATCTTCGCCGCCGGCGATATCGCGTTCTACGCCAATAAACAGAAACTGATCCTGTCCGGCTTCCACGAGGCCGCGCTGGCGCTGCGCCGCGCCTATCACTACGCCTTCCCGGAAAAAGCGCTGGTGCACGTGCACACCAGCAACAACGCCACGCTCAAGGAAAAGCTGACGCACGCCTGAACGGCGCCCGGGGCCAGCCAGCGCCCTGCGGCGCGGCATCACGCGCAGAACGCCTCGACCAGGCCGGCCACCACCTTCGGCTGGTCGTGATGCAGCATATGGCCGGCGTCGTCGACGATCGCTTCGCGAAAATCGCGGAAGGCCCTGAAGCGCTGCTTGAATTCGTCCAGCGGCTGCTGCCGCGCGATATGGCCGAGCGTAGCCGAGTCGCGCGCTTCCACGTGCAGCACCGGCGCGGTGGCTTCGGCCCAGATCGCCATCACTTCGTCGAGCCGGTACAGCACCGGGTTGATCATCTTGTGCGCCGGGTCGCCGAGGATTTCCCAGCGGCCTTGCGCATTGCGGCTCGACCAGTGCCCGGCCAGGAACGCGGCGCGGTCGTCGGGCAGGCGCGGATTGGTCTTCTGCAGCCGCGCCGCCACCGCTTCCACGCTGTCGTAGGTCTTCAGCGGCTGATGCTGGCGCAGTTCGTCCAGCCAGCGCGCATAGCGGCCAGGCGCCTGCTCGGCACGGGTGGCGGTCATGCCGAACCCTTCGAGATCGACCACGCGGCGCACCCGTCCGGGGCGGACGCCGGCATAGATGCAGGCGACATTGGCGCCCATGCTATGCCCCACCAGGTTCACCGGCTGGTCCGGCTGGTAGTGATCGAGCACGGCTTCGAGGTCGGCCACATAATCGGCGAACCAGTAGGACTCGGTGCCGGGATAGCGGGTGGGCCAGCCGGTCAGGCCGAAGCCGCGCCAGTCCGGCGCGATCACGTGCCAGTCGCGCTCCAGGGCGTCCACCATGAACTGGAACGATGCCGCCACATCCATCCAGCCATGCAGCAGGAACAATCTGGGCGCGCCGGCCTCGCCCCAGTGGCGTACGTGCATCTTGAGGCCGCGCAACGTGATAAATTCCGAGCGCGAGGTTTCTCTGATTGTCATGGTGTCTCCCCGGGGTGCCTTTTTGCTTTTCGTGGCGGACGCCTTCTCCCGCGGCAACGGGGAAGCCCAAAAATAGAACGATCGTTCGTTTGCGAGGATTATAGCGGCAAGCCAGCCCGGCACGCATCCCCGCCAAGCGCAGCGCAATCCAGGAGACCCAGCATGGCCGCACCCGTCCTGCCCGCAAGCCGGCGCGACGACTACCTCGCGCTCTACGACAGTTTTCAGTGGCACATCCCCGAACACTTCAACCTGGCGCAGGCATGCTGCGGCCGCTGGGCACGCGACCCCGCCAGCGCCGACCGGGTAGCGGTCCACACCGAACACGAGGACGGACGCCGCGCCAGCTACAGCTACGCCCATATCCAGGCTGAAGCGGACCGCCTGTCTCGGGCCTTGCGTGCGCTGGGCGTGGCGCGCGGCGACCGCGTCGGCATCGTCATGCCCCAGCGCATCGAGACGGTCATTGCCCATATGGCGGTCTACCAGCTCGGCGCCATCGCCATGCCTTTGTCGATGCTGTTCGGGCCCGAAGCGCTGGCCTACCGTTTCCAGCATAGCGAAGCCTGCGTGGCGATTGCGGACGAGAGCGCGATCGACAATGTGCTGGCTGCGCGCGGGGAATGCCCTGCCCTGGCCACGGTAATCGGTGTCGGTGCGGCGGTCGGACGCGCCGAGCATGACTGGGACGCCATGCTGGCCGCCGAACTGCCGGCGTTCACCGCCGTGCGGACCAAGGCCGACGAGGCCGCGGTGCTGATCTACACCAGCGGCACCACGGGGCCGCCCAAGGGCGCCCTGCTCCCGCACCGCGCGCTGATCGGCAACCTGCCCGGCTTCGTCTGCTCGCAGAACTGGTTCCCGCAGGCGGACGACGTGTTCTGGAGCCCGGCCGACTGGGCCTGGACCGGCGGGCTGTGGGATGCCCTGATGCCCGCGCTGTATTTTGGCAAACCCATCGTGGGCTACCAGGGCCGCTTCTCGGCGCAGGTCGCCTTCGCACTGCTGGAGCGCTATCGTGTCACCAATACCTTCCTGTTCCCTACTGCGCTCAAGCAGATGATGAAGGCCTGCCCCGCGCCGCGCGAGCGCTACCAGTTGCATCTGCGGGCACTGATGAGCGCGGGCGAAGCGGTCGGCGAAACGGTGTTCGACTGGTGCCGCGAAGCGCTCGGCGTGGTCGTCAATGAAATGTTCGGCCAGACCGAGATCAACTACATCGTGGGCAACTGCGCCGCGCAGAACGACGACGGCCGGCTCGGCTGGCCGGCGCGCCCGGGTTCGATGGGCCGCCCCTATCCCGGTCACCGCCTGGCGGTGATCGACGAGGAAGGCAACCCTTGCGCACCGGGCGAGGATGGCGAGATCGCCGTCTGCGGCACCGACCGCCATGGCCACCCGGACCCGGTGTTCTTCCTCGGCTACTGGCGCAACGAGCAAGCCACCGCAGGCAAGTACGTGGAACGCGACGGCCTGCGCTGGTGCCGCACCGGCGACCTGGCGCGCGTCGACCATGACGGCTACCTGTGGTACCAGGGCCGCGCGGACGATGTCTTCAAGTCGTCGGGTTATCGCATCGGCCCGAGCGAGATCGAGAGTTGCCTGCTCAGGCATCCCGCGGTATCGAACTGCGCCGTAGTGCCGTCACCGGATCCGGAGCGCGGCGCCGTGATCAAGGCCTTCATCGTGCTGGTGCCGTCCGTCGCGCGCTCGGCGCAGGCCGACGCGGCGCTGGTCGCCGAACTGCAGCAGCACGTGCGCGGCCAGCTCGCGCCCTATGAATATCCCAAGGCCATCGAGTTCATCGAGCAGTTGCCGATGACCACCACCGGCAAGATCCAGCGGCGCGTGCTGCGCGAGATGGAAGCCACCCGCGGCGCGGCGGCACGCCGGTAGCATTTGCCGGCACCCACGGGTGCCTGTCCGGCGCTGGCAGCCTGTTTCATCGGGCCCGGCGCCCCCGCGCCGGATGGGCCTGCCGCGCCGACGCCGTTCCTCCCGCATATCTCCCAACACCGCCCGCCCTGCTGAGGCGGGCCCACGCCGACCGCAGGAGCCATTCCGGCCCTGCCGCACCCCCGTCCCCCGGGGGTCAAGTATTCGCCAGACCAGACGTTAAAGAGAGCATGCGAAGCGCATCGCGCACCGCTGCCCCATTGGGGAATCAGGATAACGCACTGGTCACGGGAATTACCCATGCGGGTCTTCTACTTCAGCCTCGGTATTCCAGAGGAATTTATAAGAATATTCCTAAATATAAGGTCTCGTACCGGCGATCGCCTGGCCGCCGTATATAGGAATACTCTTAATCCTCACCCTCGGAAATCCGAATTATTTCCATATTTTTTGCGCCACGACCTAGCACAATATACTAAAAATAGGTGCAAGAAAATTCTGCTTATCTCGATTGTTTTTCCTAATCCGAAAAATAAAATTCCTAAAGAGCGCAGGGAAATTTCTCAATGCGCTCCAACTCACTGACCTACAGGGGATTACGATGAGCACGCATTCACGCACCGGTCACTCCACCCCCAACAAGCTCGCACGCGGCGTGCGGCTGGCACTGGCGAGTGCCTTGCTATCTCTATCGGCGTCGGGGTGGGCCGCGGGCGGTGTCATCGTTTTCCACGGCGCCATCGTCGTACCAACCTGTGCAACGCAGGCCGGCACCGGCGGCACGGCCTCGCTAAGCTGCCCGCCCAACGGCACCAATCCCGCGGAATTCGCCGCGCTACCGCTGCTGCCCGGCCGCACGGCGATGCTGAAGAGCGCGCGCGCGTCGGTCCAGACGGTACGACTCGTCAACAGCGCCAATCCCGGCAGCAGCCAGCAGGGCTACATCATCGTTGCCGAATACTACTGACCTACTGACCGGCCTGCGCGTCCAGCCACGCCAGCTCGTCCTCGGCGAAACCCGCCGCCCGCCGCGCCGCCAGGTTGAATGGCGGGCGCAGGCGCGGCGCCTGGTAGCGCTCAGCCAGTTCGGCGTAGGTAGCGACGGGGTCCAGGCCGCGCGCAGCGCATAGCCAGCGGTACCAGTGGTTGCCGATGGCGACGTGGCCGACCTCGTCGCGCAGGATGACGTCGATAATGGCGGCGGCCTCGTGATCGCCTGCGGCGGCGAGCTTGGCCCGCACCGGCGGCGAGGCGTCCAGCCCGCGCGCCTCGAGCGTGCGCGGCACCAGCGCCATGCGCGCCAGCACGTCGCCGGCGGTCTTGTCGGCCATTTCCCAAAGGCTGTTGTGGGCAGGAAAGTCGCCATAGCGCGCGCCCAGCGTGGCCAGGTGCTGCGCCAGCAGCGTGAAATGCAGCGCCTCTTCGTCGGCTACGCGCAACCAGTCAAGATAGAACGCCACCGGCATCCCGGCGAAACGCCAGATCGCATCCAGCGCGAGGTTGATGGCATTGAATTCGATATGCGCGAGCGCATGGATCAGCGCGCAACGGCCCGCAGGCGTATGGATGGAGCGGCGCCGCTCCACCCGCTGCGGCGGCACCAGCTCAGGCAGCAGCGGCCGGCCGGGCAGCGGCAGTCCGGCGTG
Source organism: Cupriavidus basilensis (assembly GCF_029335485.1). GTDB lineage: Bacteria > Pseudomonadota > Gammaproteobacteria > Burkholderiales > Burkholderiaceae > Cupriavidus > Cupriavidus basilensis_E. The sequence goes on along the minus strand of NZ_JARJLM010000614.1, from coordinate 2,404 downwards.
CAGGGACTCTTCGATACCAATGCCAATGGCCTGCGCCGCCATGGCATCGGCCGCCTGCCGCATCCTGCGCGTGGCGGCGGCCTTCTCCCCGGCATCGTTCACGCACAGGATGGCAAGCGCCTGGCGGCGCAGGGTTGGCGCTGCCAGCCCTGGCGCGGCGCCATGTGTATCAAGCGGCATACCGCCGGGATCGGAATCGGGAGCGCCCACGGGCGCGGCATCGGGTAGGTTTGCTGGCATAAGCGGCGTAAAATCCGGGTTGCCGCCATTGTAGGGGCGCGGCAGGCAGCGCAGACGGCGCCGCCCCGCCACCTCCCTTTAAAGCCCGGCGGCAAACCCCATATACGCATACGAACTTGTGCAGGAGACCTCATGGCGCTTTACCAGCTCGGCGATATCGCCCCAACCATCGATCCGGATGCCTACGTGGCGCCGGAAGCGACCATCATCGGCAACGTGACGCTCAAGGCACGTGCCAGCGCATGGCCGGGCGTGGTGATCCGGGGTGACAACGAACCGATCGTGGTAGGCGAGTCCAGCAATGTGCAGGAAAGCACCGTGCTCCATACCGATCCGGGCTGCCCGCTGACCATTGGCGACAAGGTATCGATCGGCCACCAGGCCATGCTGCACGGCTGCACCGTCGGCGAAGGCTCGCTGATCGGCATCCAGGCGGTGATCCTCAACCGGGCCGTGATCGGCAAGGAATGCCTGGTAGGCGCCGGCGCCGTGGTCACGGAAGGCAAGGTGTTCCCGGATCGCTCGCTGATCCTGGGCGCCCCTGCCAAGGTGGTACGCGAGCTGACCGAGCAGGACGTGGCCAACCTGTACCGCAACGCCGAGACCTACGCCACGCGCCAGGCCATGTACAAGACGCAACTCAAACGCATCGACTGAGGCGCAGCGACGCCTGCGCCGATTTACCGACGGATTATCGTGACTGACACCACCCCCCCCGACACCCTGCAGAAGTTCCTGTTCGACGCGGCCCCCGTGCGCGGCGAACTGGTGCGCATGCAAGCCACCTGGCAGGAAGTGCTGCGCCGCAATCATTACCCCGCGCCGGTGCGCCGGCTGCTGGGCGAGATGATGTCGGCCGCCGCGCTGCTTTCCGCCAACCTGAAGTTCAATGGCGCCCTGGTGATGCAAGTGCACGGCGACGGCCCGGTGCGCATGCTGGTGGTCGAGTGCCTGTCCGACCTGTCGATGCGGGCCACCGCCAAGCTGGCCGAAGGCGTCGCATTCGCCGACAACGCCACCCTGGCGGATCTTGTCAACGTCAATGGCCATGGCCGCTTCGCCATCACGCTGGACCCGCAGGACAAGCTGCCGGGTCAGCAGCCGTACCAGAGCATCGTGCCGCTGGCCGACGCGCATGGCCCGATGGCATCCATGACCGCCGTGCTTGAACACTATATGCAGGCCTCCGAGCAGCTCGACACGCGGTTGTGGCTGGCCGCCGACGACCAGGTCGCCGCCGGGATGCTGCTGCAGAAGCTGCCCTCCTACGGCGGCACGCTCGAAGGCCATGCCGGCCGCGCCCCCGCGGAAGTCGGTGAAACCGGCGCCCCGCTGGCCGGCAGCGGCCGCGCACAGGACCTCGACACCTGGGACCGCGCCTGCCAGCTTGGCGCCACGCTGAAGGACGAGGAACTGCTGGCGGAGACGCCCGATACGTTGCTGCGCCGCCTGTTCTGGGAGGACCTGGAAGCCACCGGCCTGCGCGTGTTCGAGCCGCTCACTCCGCACTTCAACTGCTCGTGCTCGCGCACCAAGGTGGGCGCCATGCTGCAGAACCTGGGCCGCGTGGAAATCGAGGACATCCTGGTGGAGCGCGGCGAAGTGGAGATCCAGTGCGATTTCTGCGGCCAGCAATACCACTTCGATCCGGTCGATTGCGCGCAGCTGTTCGCGCCGGCCCCGGTGGCTACCGGCGCGGGCGACGGCGCCAGCCAGCAGCACTGAACGGCGGCGGCGCAGCTGCCGGCGGAACCTTTGCGCCACCCGTCGCGGTCCAAGCGTCAGCCACACAACAGAGTCAGGGGATCATCATGTCCGCTTCGCCCTCGAACCTGCTTCCGGCCGATGCGCGGGCACGGCTGGCGCAAGTCCCCGCCCGCGCAAGAGGCCTGCTCGGCGCCCTGCTGCTCGGCGCCCTGCTGGCCGGCGCAGGCTGTGCGCAGCTGCCGCGCGATATCAACGGCTCGCCGCCGACGGCGCGCCTGGCGCCCGCCGGCGTGCCTCCCGCCCCCATCACGCCCGAGGAAAGCCGGAAGATCGACGCTCTCAACCGCCAGGTATTGCGCGACCAGGACGCCGCCATTGCCCGCCAGCAGCAGGCCGAGGCCTTCGCGCGGGCCGTGCCCTATGCCTATCCCTACCCCGGCCCCACCTGGAATGTGTA
>NZ_JARJLM010000613.1 GCF_029335485.1 Cupriavidus basilensis | reverse complement strand
CCGCCCCTGCGGCGCCGGCAGCCGACGCCGGCTCGGCACCGGCAGCACCAAAGCCGTAAGAAAGCGTTGGCCGGGCATCGACGGCCAACGGCAATGGGCGCCAGGCAGCACATACACCCGAGGGGGTCCCATGTCAGCACACATTTCGAAGGTCCGCCCGGAGCCTGACCGGGTCCTGGTGGACATTGTCGATTACGTGACCAGCTACCAGATCAAGAGTGCGCTCGCCTACGACACGGCCCGCAACTGTCTGATCGACACCCTCGGCTGCGGCCTGGAAGCCCTGTCCTACCCGGCCTGCACCAAACTGATGGGCCCGCTCGTGCCCGGCACGATCGTCCCCAACGGCGCCAGGGTTCCCGGCACGCAGTTCCAGCTGGACCCGGTGCAGGCCGCCTTCAATATCGGCGCCATGATCCGCTGGCTCGATTTCAACGACACCTGGCTGGCGGCCGAATGGGGCCACCCGTCCGACAACCTCGGCGGCATCCTCGCCACGGCCGACTGGCTCTCGCGCAATCATGTGGCCGCGGGCCGCAAGCCGCTGGCCATGAAGGACGTGCTCACCGGCATGATCAAGGCCCATGAGATCCAGGGCTGCATCGCGCTGGAGAATGCCTTCAACAAGGTCGGCCTGGACCACGTGGTGCTGGTCAAGGTGGCGTCCACCGCCGTGGTCGCCCGCATGCTGGGCCTGAGCCGCGACGAGATCGTCAATGCGGTGTCGCTGGCCTGGGTGGATGGCCAGTCGCTGCGCACCTACCGCCATGCGCCCAACACCGGCAGCCGCAAGAGCTGGGCCGCCGGCGACGCCACCAGCCGCGCCGTGCGCCTGGCGCTGATCGCCAGGACCGGCGAAATGGGCTATCCCTCGGTGCTCAGCGCCAAGGGCTGGGGCTTCTACGACGTGCTGTTCAAAGGCCAGCCCTTCAAGTTCCAGCGCCCCTACGGCTCCTATGTGATGGAGAACGTGCTGTTCAAGATCGCCTTCCCGGCCGAATTCCACGCGCAGACCGCGGTGGAAGCGGCCATGACCCTGCACGGCCAGCTCGCCGCCGCGGGCAGGACGGCGGCGGACATCAGGAAGGTCACCATCCGCACCCACGAAGCCTGCATCCGCATCATCGACAAGAAAGGCCCGCTGGCCAACCCGGCCGACCGCGACCATTGCATCCAGTACATGGTGGCGGTGCCGCTGCTGTTCGGCCGCCTCACCGCCGGCGACTATGAAGACCAGGTCGCGCTGGACCCGCGCATCGATGCGCTGCGCGACCGGATCACGTGCGTCGAAGATCCGCAGTTCACGGCCGACTACCACGACCCGGATAAGCGTTCCATCGCCAATGCGCTGACAATGGAACTGAACGACGGCACGGTGCTGCCGGAAGTGGTGGTGCAATATCCGATCGGCCACAAGCGCCGCCGCGCCGACGGCATCCCGCTGCTGGTGGAGAAGTTCAAGACCAATCTGGCCCGCCGCTTCCCGCTCAAGCAACAGCAGTCCATACTGGCCGTGTCGCTGGACCAGGCGCGCCTGGAAGCGATGCCGGTCAACGAGTATGTCGACCTCTACGTGATCTGAGCCGCCGGGAAAATCGGCAGGAACTGCGCGCGGGAGGCTGACGGGGGCTGCCGGCTTGGCCTAAAATCCACGCGGTGCGCACATTGATAAAGCCACGCAAGACAGATCGGCAAGAATCCATCACCCCAAAAGCAAGAAAACACAACGCAGGCAGAAAGGCAGTAGGCAAGAACAACGGCGCCTTCCCTGGCGCCGGGCGCCGCGAGGCTGGCCTGTTGCACCGGCCGCCGGCGGCGAAGCGCAGATTTACGAGTCCACCATACCAGCTAGTCCGCACCATCCTTCGATTGGAGTAAGGCAATGCCCCACAATCTCAATAAGACTCTGAAAGAATTCAAGATCGGCCCCTCCGGCAAGGGCCAGTTCTATTCCTTGCCGCAGCTGGGCAAGGCACTGGGCGTGGCCGTCGAGCGCCTGCCGGTATCGATTCGCGTCGTGCTGGAATCGGTGCTGCGCAACTGCGACGGCAAGAAGGTCACCGAAGAACACGTCAAGCAGCTCGCCAACTGGAAGCCCGTGGCCGAGCGAGTCGACGAGATCCCCTTCGTGGTGGCGCGCGTGGTGCTGCAGGATTTCACCGGGGTGCCCTTGCTGGCAGACCTGGCGGCCATGCGCAACGTGGCCGAGAAAATGGGCCAGAACCCGAAGAAGATCGAGCCGCTGGTGCCGGTGGACCTGGTGGTCGACCACTCCGTGCAGGTCGACCACTTCCGCGAGAAGAAGGCGCTGGACCTGAACATGCAACTGGAATTCCAGCGCAATAACGAGCGCTACCAGTTCATGAAGTGGGGCATGCAGGCCTTCGACACCTTCGGCGTGGTGCAGCCGGGCTTTGGCATTGTCCACCAGGTCAACCTGGAATACCTGGCCCGCGGCGTCCACAAGAAGGATGGCGTGTACTACCCCGACACCCTGGTGGGCACCGACAGCCACACCACCATGATCAACGGCATCGGCGTGGTGGGCTGGGGCGTGGGCGGCATCGAGGCGGAAGCCGGCATGCTGGGCCAGCCGGTCTATTTCCTGACGCCCGACGTGGTCGGCGTGGAACTGAAGGGGCGCCTGCGCGAAGGCGTGACCGCCACCGACCTGGTGCTGACCATCACCGAAATGCTGCGCCGCGAGAAAGTGGTCGGCAAGTTCGTCGAATTTTTCGGCGAAGGCACCGCCAGCCTGGCCCTGCCGGACCGCGCCACGATCGGCAATATGGCCCCGGAATATGGCGCCACCATGGGCTTCTTCCCGGTCGACGAGAAGACCATCGACTACTTCAAGGGCACCGGCCGCACCGAAGAGGAAATCGCCGCCTTCGAAGGCTATTTCCGCGCCCAGAAGATGTTCGGCGTGCCCAAGGCGGGCGAAATCGACTACACCAAGGTCGTCACGCTCGACCTCGGCACCGTGGCCCCTTCGCTGGCCGGCCCCAAGCGTCCGCAGGACCGCATCGAGCTCGGCAACGTCAAGACCACCTTTGCCTCGCTGTTCGCCAAGCCGACCGCCGAGAACGGGTTCAACAAGGACATCGCCGAGCTGGACAAGACCTACACCACGGCCGACGGCGTGGACGTGAAGAGCGGCGACGTGCTGATCGCCGCCATCACCTCCTGCACCAACACCTCCAACCCGAGCGTGCTGCTGGCCGCGGGCCTGCTGGCCAAGAAGGCCGTGGAAGCGGGCCTGAAGGTGGCGCCGCACATCAAGACCTCGCTCGCCCCCGGCAGCCGCGTGGTGACGGAGTACCTGCAAGCCGCCGGCCTGCTGCCGTACCTGGAAAAGCTGGGCTTCGGCGTGACCGCCTACGGCTGCACCACCTGCATCGGCAATGCCGGCGACCTGACGCCGGAACTGAACGAAGCCATCACCAAGAATGACCTCGTGGCCGCCGCCGTGCTGTCGGGCAACCGCAACTTCGAGGCGCGTATCCACCCGAACATCCGCGCCAACTTCCTGGCCTCGCCGCCGCTGGTGGTGGCCTACGCCATCGCCGGCAACGTCACGCGCGACCTGATGACCGAGCCGGTAGGCACCGGTAAGGGCGGCCGCGAGATCTACCTCGGCGACATCTGGCCGAGCTCGGAAGAAATCCACGCGCTGATGAAGTACGCGATGGACGCCAAGGTCTTCAAGGGCAACTACGAGCAGGTCAAGAAGCCGAGCAAGCTGTGGGCCAAGGTCAAGGGCACCAAGGGCCAGGTCTACGACTGGCCAGCCTCGACCTATATCGCCGAGCCGCCCTTCTTCCAGGACTTCGGCATGGAGCCGGCCGCCACCCAGTCCAGCGTGCGCGATGCACGCGCACTGGGCGTCTTCGGCGACTCCGTGACCACCGACCACATCTCGCCTGCCGGCTCCATCAAGGAATCGTCGCCGGCGGGCAGGTACCTGCTGGCCAATGGCGTGCTGAAGGCGGATTTCAACAGCTACGGCTCGCGCCGCGGCAACCATGAGGTCATGATGCGCGGCACCTTTGCCAACGTGCGCATCAAGAACCTGATGCTGCCGGCCAAGGCCGATGGCTCGCGCGTGGAAGGCGGCGTCACGCTGCACCAGCCTTCCGGCGAAGAAATGTCGATCTACGACGCCGCCATGAAGTACATCGCCGAGGGCACGCCCACGGTGGTGTTCGGCGGCGAGGAGTACGGCACCGGCTCGTCGCGCGACTGGGCGGCCAAGGGCACCCAGCTGCTTGGCGTGAAGGCCGTGATCACGCGCAGCTTCGAGCGCATCCACCGCTCCAACCTGGTCGGCATGGGCGTGCTGCCCCTGCAGTTCAAGGGCAGCGACAGCGTGCAGACGCTCGGCATCGTCGGCGACGAGACCTTCGACATCGAAGACATCGAGGGAGAACTGAAGCCACAGCAGGACGTGACGCTGGTGATCAAGCGCGCCAACGGCGACGTGCAGCGCGTGCCCGTGCTGTTGCGCATCGATACCCCGATCGAGGTCGACTACTACAACCACGGCGGCATCCTGCCGTTCGTGCTGCGCCAGTTGCTGGCCGCCTGACCGGCAAGCCCTGGGCCCTTGCCCTTA
>NZ_JARJLM010000612.1 GCF_029335485.1 Cupriavidus basilensis | reverse complement strand
GGTGTTAGCGTCTGTGCCGCGGCAAGAGAACTGGCGCAGCGTGCGGCAAGGGCATCCGCCGGGGTGCGGTCCGGCATTCGGCAGCGACAGTCAAAACCCGCAGATCGATCCGCGCAATGCTTCTTTGGCGCCACCGGACCGTATCGATAAATTGGCCGGCTTCCCGCGGGACGATGCCCCGCCCGAGCCGATGCCGAACCAAACAGGAGAAACCTTGAAACCCGCCAAACTGCTGCGCGCGCTAGTCCCCACCTTCGCCACCGTGGCCGCCCTGGCCGCCACCGCCCTGGCCAGCGCGCCGGCGATCGCCCAGAACGACCGTCCGTTGCGCATCCTGGTGGGCTATCCCGCCGGCGGCACCGCCGACCTGGCCGCACGCCTGATCGGAGACAAGCTGCGCGAAGAACTCAAGCAGACGGTCGTGATCGAGAACAAGCCCGGCGCCGGCGGCCGGCTGGTGATGGACTACGCCCGTACCCTGCCCGCCGACGGCAATACGCTGGTGGTAGCCAACTCGGCCGTGATGACCATCGCCCCGCTGGTCTACCGCAAGCTGAACTACGACATCCAGCGCGACTTCACCCCGGTGGCGCAAACCGCCAACTTCCAGCTGGCCCTGGCGACAGGCCCCGGCACCCCGGCGAAAACGCTCAAGGAATACATCGACTGGCTCAAGACCAATCCCGCCCGCAACAACTCCTACGCATCGCCGGCGCTTGGCAGCATTCCGCACTTCTTTGGCCTGCTGTTCGGCAAGCAGGTCGGCGTGGAAATGCTGCATGTCCCGTTCAATGGCTCCGCGCCGCTGATGAATGCCCTGGTGGGCGGGCAGGTGCCGGCCTCGGTCGATACGCTGGCGGACCTTACCGAGATGCACCGTGCGGGAAAGATCCGCGTGCTGGCGAGTTCGGGGACGCACCGGTCGATGGCCCTGCCGGATGTGCCTACGTTCAGCGAGCTTGGCTATAAAGATATCGAAGGCCTCGGCCGGTATGGGTTCCTGGCGCCCGCCGGCGTGCCGAAGGCAACCATCGACAGGCTGAATGCAGCGATCGTGCATGCGGTGCAGTCGCAGGACTTGCGGGAGCGGTTCCTGAAGCTTGGGCTGGAGCCGCAGACCGGGAGCGCGGAGCAGTTTGGGAAGGTTTTGGCTGCGGATGCGGGGAGGTGGGGGCCGGTGGTTAAGGTGTCAGGTTATACGGGGGATTAGGAAAACAGTTGGCTATTTTTTATCTTA
>NZ_JARJLM010000611.1 GCF_029335485.1 Cupriavidus basilensis | reverse complement strand
GTGTCCGCCTCCATGCGCTTCGGCGCGCGCGCAGACAAGCTGCAGGTGGCCGCGGACTTCCTCGAAGGGCTGGGGCATAGCGCCTTCCGCGCCGGCGACCCGGTCGGCATGCTCGCGTTCGACGCGGTGGAACGCGCGGATCTGTTCGTGCCGGCGCGCCACAGCCGCGGCGCCGGCTATGCCATGTCCGCGATGCTGCGGGCCTCCGCGAGCGCAGGCGCCGCGGCACGCGCGGGCGGCGCCGAAGGGCTGGCGCAGGCGGCGCAGCGGCTGGCGGACCGTCGGGGACTGGTGTTCGTGGTCTCCGATTTCCACTGGGCGCTCGAGGCGCTGGACGGCATCCTCGACCTGCTGGCGCAGGCATACGTCGTGCCGATGATCGTCTGGGACCCGGCCGAAACCGAGCCGCCGCCAGGCAATACGCTGCTGGCCGTGCGCGATGCGGAGACCGGCCGCCAGCGCACGCTGTGGCTGCGCAAGACGGTGCGTGCCCAATGGCGCGACGCGGTGGCGCGGCGGCGGGCCCGGCTCGACGCCCTGTTCCTGGCGCGCGGGCTGCGGCCTTTTTACCTGCACGGGGCGTTCGAGGCCGAGGCATTGTCCCGCTATTTTCTCGAGGCCGTGGCATGACGCAGCGCCGCTACCGCTTCCCTTGGCTTGCCCGGTTCGCCCGGTTCGCCCGGCTTGCCGGAGCGGCCTGCCGGACAAGCATCGCGGTGGCGATGGCTTTCCCGGCTGCCCAGGCGCAGGCCGGCGCCGCCGCCACGGCCACCGCGGCCACCGCGGCGGTCGATGCCATCGTGCAGCAGCCCCGCGCCTTCGGCTACGTGCTTGGCGACCTCATCACGCAGCGGATCCTGCTGCCTGCCGATGGCCGGACCGTCGATCCCGCCGCGCTGCCCCGCGCGCAGCGCATCAGCGCATGGCTGGAACGGCGGCCGCTCCAATGGGGGACCGATGCCGAGGGCCGCCGCTGGATGCACGTGACCTACCAGATCGTGAACGCGCCGCAAACACTGACCGCGATCGCGCTGCCGGCCTTGTCGCTGCCCATGACCACCGGCCCGGCCCTGAAGACAGGCGCGCACCTGATCAGCGTCGGACCATTGACGCCGCAGACGGCGCTCGGCAAGGGCGGGCTGCTCGAGATGCGCCCCGACCGGCCCGCGCCCGTATTGCCGACCGCGCCGGCCGCGCGGCGCATGGGCCTGTGGCTGGGCGCGCTGTCGGCCACCCTGGCCGCCTGGCTGGGCTGGTGGGGCTGGCGCAACCGGCGCGAATCCATGCGCCTGCCTTTCGCGCGCGCATGGCGCCGCCTGCGCCGGCTCGATCCGGCCCAGGCCGAAGCCTGGCTATGCCTGCACCGGGCCCTGGACGAGACCGCCGGGACGGTCCTGCGCGCCGGCGCGCTCCCTGGCTTGCTGGCGCAGGCACCGCACCTGCAGCCGCTGCGCGCGCGGCTCGAGCAGTTCTACCGGCAGTCGGACCAGCGCTTCTTCTCGGGCATGCCCGCCGCCGAGCCCTTTCCATTGCGCGCGCTCTGCCGGGACCTGTATCTTGCGGAGAAGCGTGCCCGGCCATGACGCTGCCCTTCGATTTCGTCCATCCCTGGGTGCTGGCCTTGCTGCCTCTGGCCCTGCTGCCGCTGGCGCGCCGGCGCGGCGACGCGCTCCCGTTCCCCAGCGTGGCATGGCTGCCGCCGGACCGCATCGGCCGTGCCGCCGGCTTGCTGTGGCGCGGGCTTGCGGCGATCGCCATGGCCGGCATCATCGTCGGCCTGGCCAGCCCGGGGCGAGCGGAGACGCAGGTGGCGCGCACCGGGCATGGCGCGGAGATCCTGCTCCTGCTGGACCGCAGCGGCAGCATGAATTCCGTCATCGTCGCCAAAGGGGAGCAAGCCGCGCTGCGCACGCAGGGCGATACCAAGAGCGATGTCGCGCGCGAGCTGCTCACGCGCTTCGTCGAACAGCGCCCGGACGACCGCTTTGCCTTCATGATGTTCAGCACCGGCCCCTTGCGCGTGCTGCCGTTCACCGAACGCAAGCAGGCCATCCAGGCCGGCATCGCGGCAACCCGGATCGGGCGGGGGTTGATGAATACGGATATCGGCCGGGCGGTGCTGGCAGCCATCGCGGAATTCGATGGCCGTCCTTATTCCGGCAGCCGCATCATCCTGATGGTGTCGGACGGCGGCGCGCAGCTCGACCCCGGCACGCGCAAGCGCATCGAGGCCGGCCTGGCCCGCAACCGTATCGCGCTGTACTGGATCTACCTGCGCACCGGCACCAGCCCGAGCCTGCATGCCGATGCGCCGGACGACGGCGCGGCGCAGGAAATCGCGCTGCATCGCTTCTTCCAGACCCTGGCGACGCCTTACCGTGCCTACGAGGCCGAGGATGCCAGCGCCATGGCGGCGGCCATTGCCGAAGTCGGCCGCCAGCAGAACCTGCCGCTGTCGTTCATGGAGCGCGTGCCGCGCAAGGATGGCAGCCCCTATGCCTTTGGCGCGGCGCTGGCTTGCTGCGCGTTGCTGCTCGGATACCGTTTCCTTCAACTGCGGAGCTGGACATGAGGCGGCGCACCATCCATCTGGCCTTTGCCGCCGCCGCGCTCGTGTCCGGCGCGCTTGCCGCCGGCGAGGCCCTGCAACTGCGCAAGGCGATGCGGATCAACCAGGCCGCGGCGTCGGCGGATGCGGACAGCGCCGCGAGCGGCGTTCGCGAGGCCAGGCTGGCCCAGGCCAACGCGCTGTCCCGGGCCGGCCGGCACGACGCCGCGCTCGCAGCCTACAACAGCCTGATCCAGCGCGACCGGCTCGATGCGGTCGGGCAAGCGGCGCTGTTCAACCTGGGCAATATGCTCCTGCGCCAGAGACGCGAGACCAGCACCCGCGACGCGTTCCAGGCACAGGCGCTGGTGGAACTGGCCAAGGCGCGCTATCGCGACCTGCTGCGTGCCAACCCCGGCGACTGGGATGCCCGCTACAACCTCGAGCGCGCGCTGTGGCTGGCCCCCGAAGTGCAGGACATGTTCGGCGCCGAAACCGACGATATGCCCAAGGAGCGGCTGCGCATCAAGGTGCCGGGCCTGCCGCCGGGAGACCTGCCGTGAAGATCCGCAGGCTGGCCAGGCGGGCCTTCGCGCGGGAAAACTGGCCGGTAACGGTGGCATTGCTGCTGCTGGCGGCCGCGGTCTGGATGCCGCCGCTGACGCTGCCGCGCGGCACCTTCCGCTACATGGTCGCCTTCGACGTTACGCAGAGCATGGATGCCGAGGACATGGGCAGCCCCGCGGCACCCGTGAGCCGCCTGGCATACGCGCGCGCCGCCATGCGCGAGGCGCTGCGGCACCTGCCCTGCGGCTCGGAAGTCGGGTGGGCCGTATTCGCCGACTACCGCGCGCTGCCCCTGCTCATGCCGCTGGAAGTCTGCGCCAACTACGATGCCCTGCTGTCCTCGCTGGACCGCATCGACAGCCGCATGGCCTGGGTCAACGCCAGCAGCATCACCAAAGGCCTGTACTGGACGCTGCGCATGGGCAAGAGCATGGGGGCCGGCACCAGCGTCATCTTCATCACCGATGGCCATGAGTCGCCACCGCTTCGCCCGTCGGAGCACTCCATGCTGAACGTCACGCCGGGCGAGGTCGGCGGCTGGCTGGTCGGGGTGGGGGGCGATACGCCGGTGCCCATTCCCAGGTCCGATCCGGACGGCAATCGCATCGGGTACTGGCGCGCGGACGAGGTGGTGCAGCTGGATGCGGTATCCGGCGCGGCGGTGCCGGGGCAGAGCCGCGAACACCTGTCCGCCTTGCACGGCGAGCACCTGGCGTCGCTGGCCAGGCAAGCCGGACTGGGTTACCGCCGCCTGGGCGCACCCGGGGCGCTGACCGGCGCGCTGCTCGACGGCCGGCTCGCGCATCGCGAACCGGCCCGCACGGACCTGCGCTGGTTGCCGGCCTTGCTCGCCTTGTTGCTGCTGGCCTGGCACTTTGCGCCGGGGCTGGCGCTGCCTGGACGCAATCGGCGCGCCGGGCAGGGATAGTGCCAATGGCCGGCGCGGGCCGGGTTCGCCAAGCTCCCGGCGATCCCGACCGCGCCGGCCTGGCAATACTTGCGCCGCGAAGGTTTCAAGGCAAACGTCTCGGCGTACTGAAGCACCATTTCGGCGGGCGGAACGACCTGGTTTCCGCTGTCATCGCAGAGGCGCTCGCGGTGCTGAAAGCGCAGGGCGCCACGCTCGTGGAGCCGACATCCAGCGTACCGATGAAGCCATGGATGACGATGACGGGCGGGAGCGCCGGACTAAACTGCCGCCAACTCGGCAAGCTTCGCCACGGTGTTCATGTTGCGGGCGGTTCCGGCCTTGGCGGCCGGGATCTTCAGTTTCGAGCTCGCCATGCCGCTGCCGTAGTGCACGTAGATCTCGCGGAGCCCGAGCGCGATGTCTTCCTGCTGCCGGCCGCTCACACCCGCCAGGGTGTCGGCAGGCGGCGGCGCATCGAGGAAGATGGCAACCGTCCGGTTCGAGGCCGCCGACTTGAAAGGATTCCCGGCAAGCACCGCCGCCAGTTCGGCGCCGGTCCGTATCAGCACGCCTACCGGCTTGCCGGCGTATGTCTCCAGGCAACGCTCGAGCCGGGACTTTACGGAAGCTTCGGCGAGCTGGCTGTCGAAGACGACATTGCCGCTCGCGATATAGGTGCGCACGCTGGTAAAGCCAAGGGACTCGCACATCGTCCGCAATTCGGACATGGGAAGTTTGCCTGTGCCGCCAACATTCACGGCGCGCAAGAGTGCTACGTATCGGGTCATGGCGCGATCCTATCGCGGATCCCGCCGGCTTGGCGCATACCCTGCACCCGCCTGCTCGGCAACCGGCCAGCCCCGCTCCAGCGCGATGGCCCGCAGGCGGGGATCCGGCGCGACCACGACAGGATGGCTGACATGCTCGAGCAGGGGCAGGTCGTTGACCGAATCGGAATAGAACAGCGTGCGTTCGAATTCCTCCCAACGCCGTCCAATCGCGGCCAGCCAGTCCTCCACCCGCCCCACCTTGCCCGCGCCGAAGCTCGGCACGCCGATCATCTCGCCGCTGAAGGGCGCCAGCGGACCGTTGCCGATGGTGGCGGCCTGCGAGGCCACCAGGTGCTCCACGCCGAAGCTGTCGGCAAAGCCGCGCGCGACGAAATCGTTGGTGGCGGTCACGATGCAGCACAGGTCGCCCGCGGTGCGATGCCGGGCCACCAGCTCGCGCGCCGGCGCCGGGATCCGGTCCGCGATGCTGGCGATAAAGGCGCTGCGCCAGGCTTCCAGGTCGCGGCGGTCGTAGCGCGCCAGGAAGGACATGCAGAAGCGCTGGAAGGCATGGATATCCAGCTTGCCGTCCATGTAATCCTGGGCGAAACGCTGGTTCTGCGGGGCGAACTCGGCTTCGTCCAGCACGCCGCGCTGCATCAGGTAGCGCAGCCAGGTGGAGCCGCTGTCGAAGGGAATCAGGGTGTGATCGAGGTCAAACAGGACGAGTTGCATGTGCAGCACGGGTAACGATGAGGTCGGGAATGGAGAAATCCCGCACATGATACGGCGTTCGCGCAGCGTCGGGCGCCAGGCCGGTCAGGAAGCCGGCCTTCAGCGCGCATTCCTCGAACTCCGCCTCGGCCTCGCTATCGAGCACGATGCCGGCGCCGACCCCCATGCGGCCCGCCCGCACGCCGCCGCGGACGGGCCCCAGCACCAGCGTGCGGATGGCGACCGACAGGCAGAAGCTGCCGCAGGCGCGCCCGGAGCCGGGCGCGGGGGCGTCGGCCCAGCCTATCGCGCCGGTGTACAGGCCACGGGGACTGGTTTCCAGCGCGGCAATCAGCGCCATGGTGTGGTGCCTGGGCGCGCCGGTGATGGAACCGCAGGGAAACAGGGCACGCAACAGGGCCGGCATCGATACGGCCTGCGGCAGGATCGCCTCGACGGTGGAGGTCATCTGGAACACGCTGGCGTAGGGCTCGATCGAGAACAGCGCCGGCACCTTGACGGAGCCGATGCGCGCCACCCGGCCCAGGTCGTTGCGCAGCAGGTCGACGATCATCAGGTTCTCGGCGCGGTTCTTGGCGTCGGCCGCCAGCGCACGGGCAATCGCGCGGTCTTCGGCCGGGCTCGCACCGCGCCGCGCGGTGCCTTTCATCGGCCGCGCGGTCAGCCTGCCGTCTTCATGGCGCAGGAACAGCTCCGGAGAGCAGGACAGGATGAAAGGCTGCCGCGCATCGTGGGGCAGGGCGATCAGCGCGCCATAAGGCACCGGCTGGCGGGCACGCAGGCGGCGGTACAAGCCAACCGGCGAGCCCGATGCCGTGAAATCGATGCGGTAGGTGTAATTGACCTGATAGGTCTCGCCGGCGCGCAGCGCTTCGTGGATGCTGGCGATGGCGGCATGGAAGGCGGGGCGCTCCACGCTTGGCTGGAAAGCGCCGACAGCGGCGGGCGAGGGCGTCGCACCGTCCGCACGCGCCAGCCACGCATCCACCTGATCGCGCGAGAGCCGCGCCAACTCGCGGAAAAGCAGAACGCGCAACGCCGGCTCCCGCGCGCCCGCCGCCGCAAGATGGCCAAGCCCCTGGAGCGCCACGCCCCACTCGTAATCGGCCAGCAGCACCGCGTGGGCGCCACCGCGCATGGCGGCGTCGGCTTCCTGCCACGCTTGCCCGAGCCCGGCCGGATCCGTGCAACGGATCTCGCGCAGGAAGCCGGTGTACAAGCGGCTGTTTGGCTGGCCAGGCGTAGCGGCCGCATCGTCGAGCAGGGCATAGCAATCATCGCCGGCCCCCGGCGGTCCTACATGGGAGATTGTCATGACACAGTCCTTCTCATGGCCGGGAAAACGGCTTTCCCGGTTTCGATTCAGAAAGAGGAATCAGCCACTCCGATCCCGAAGCGACATGGGTGAGGCCAAGCCCCCCAACTCCGGCGCTAGCGCGCCGGTAACGCAGATGCGTGAATTACCGCGGGCCATTGCCATCAGGGGCACTACAATAAAACCGATGTCCTCCACATTGGCAAAGCCGGCAAGCCAAGGGGTCGCTTTATTTTTGGTGTTTTTCTTTAAGCGCGGGTAAAGAGAAATTCATGAATTTTAGTTTGCCTAGTTATAGGTTTTTTTATGAGATCTGATTTA
>NZ_JARJLM010000610.1 GCF_029335485.1 Cupriavidus basilensis | reverse complement strand
GCGGCTGGCGGCGTCAGTTACCGCCGTGCAGCACCGCGTTGCGGCGCGCGTAGAGGAAGTAGATCGCCAGGCCGAGCGCCAGCCAGGCCAGGAAGGCAACCCAGGTCAACGGCTGCAGGTGGGCCATCAGGAACAGGCAGAAACCCACCGACAGCAGCGGCACCACCGGCACGCCCGGGCAGCGGAAGGCACGCGGCAGGTCCGGCCGCGTCTTGCGCAGCACCAGCACCGCCACCGAGATCAGCGTGAAAGCCGACAGCGTGCCGATATTGATCAGCTCGGCCAGCACATTGAGCGGCACCACGGCGGCGATCAGCGCGAACACGATGCCCACGGTCCAGGTGGCGAAGAACGGCGTGGCATGCACCGGGTGTACCTTGGACAGCCGCGCCGGCAGCAGGCCGTCGCGCGACATGGCGAAGATGATGCGGGTCTGGCCGAAGGTCATCACCAGGATCACCGTGGTCATGCCCAGGATGGCGCCGAGATCGACGAAGCCCGCCACCCAGTCCTGGCCGGCGTATTGCAGCGCGAGCGAGACCGGATGGTCGATGCCGGCGAACTTGGCGAAGGGCACGATGCCCGTCATGATGGCCGCCACCGTCACGTACAGCACCGTGCAGACCAGCAGCGAACCGATGATGCCGACCGGCAGGTCGCGGCGCGGGTTGCGCACTTCCTCGGCGGCCGAGGTCACCGCGTCGAAACCGATAAAGGCGAAGAACACCAGCGCCGCCGCATTGAACACGCCGGTCATGCCGTACGGCGCGAACGGATGCCAGTTGGCCGGCTTGACGTGCCACACGCCCACCGCGATAAACAGCAGTACCACCGAGATCTTGATGGCCACCATCACGTTGTTGAGGCGCGCCGACTCGCGCACGCCGTAGGACACCACCCAGGTGATGCCCAGCATGATCAGCGCCGCCGGCAGGTTGAACAGCGTATGCACGCCTGGCACCGCTCCCGGCGCCGCCGTGAGCACGGCCGGCAAGTGCCAGCCGAAGCCCGCCATCAGCGACTGGAAGTAGCCCGACCAGCCCACCGACACCGCCGAAGTGGCCAGCCCGTACTCGAGCAGCAGGTCCCAGCCGATCATCCACGCCACGATCTCGCCCAGCGTGGCGTAGCTGTAGGTGTAGATCGAACCCGAGACCGGAATCGCGGAAGCGAACTCCGCGTAGCACAGGGCGGCAAACCCGCACGCCATCGCCGCGATCACGAAGGACACGGTCAGCGCCGGGCCGGCGGTCAGGGCGCCGGTGCCGGTCAGCACGAAGATGCCGGTGCCGATGATGGCGCCAATGCCCATGAAGATCAGGTCCACCGGACCCAGCACCTTCTTCAGGCCATCGTCGCGGGCGGCTGCCAGCATGGATTCAATGTTCTTGGTACGAAACAAACTCATGAGAAGGTCTCCTGCTTTGGCTACCTTGCGGCCGGGCAGGCTGGTGCCGCCGGTGTCCGGCGACGCGCAGTGGCGACGGCTTGGCGCGGCGGCTCACGGGTTGCACGCCGCCGGGATTGACGGCGCGTCTCGCCGGCACGCGGATCGCACGCCGGCCCCGTTGTGTTTTTA
>NZ_JARJLM010000060.1 GCF_029335485.1 Cupriavidus basilensis | reverse complement strand
CAGGCCGCCTGGCGGGTTGCGTTCAGCGCGCTAACCGGTGCGGCCTGTCGTCATGCTTGACGCCGAGCCGGCGCGCGAGTTTGTGCAGGTTGCTCGCGTCCACGCCCAACTGGCGGGCGGCCTGCGCCCAGTTGCCGCCCTGCGCGGCCAGTGCCTGCTCGATGCAGTGCCGCTGGCATTGGTCCACTGCGTCGCGCAGGGTTGCGGCCGAGGGCGCGAATGCATCCGGCGCGGCGATTGGCGGCGGGGCGGCCGCGCCGGCCGGTGCAGGCTCCAGCCCGTCGAGGTCGAGGAGTTCCGCCTCCAGGGTGACGATGTCGTTGCGGTTCGCGCCGCGGCTGACGGTCTTGAGCGCCGCCCGGCTGATCACATGCTCCAGTTCGCGCACATTGCCCGGCCAAGGGTAGCGGCGCAGCGCAGCCTCGGCCGCGCCGGACAAGCGCAGGCTGCGCAGGCCCAGCCGGGCGCGGTTGAGTTCCAGCATCCGGCCCGCCAGCAGCAGCACGTCGTTGCCGCGCTCGCGCAGCGGCGGAATCGGGATCGGGTAGACCGAGAGCCGGTGATACAGGTCGGCGCGGAAAGAGCCGTCGCGCACGTGATCGCGCAAGCTGCGGTTGGTGGCCGCGATGATGCGCACGTCAACCCGGCGCGGCCGGTCGGAACCCAGGCGCTGGAGCTCGCCGTTCTGCAAGGTGCGCAGCAGCTTGGCCTGGATCGAGAGGGGCAGCTCGCCCACCTCGTCAAGAAACAGCGTACCGCCGTCGGCCGCCTCGAAGCGGCCCGGCCTTTCGCCCACCGCTCCCGAGAACGCGCCCTTGGCGTGGCCGAACAGCTCGCTCTCGGCCAGCGACTCAGGTAACGCCGCGCAGTTGACATGGATCAGCGGCTGGGCACGCCGCCGCGAAAGCCGGTGCAGCCGGTGCGCGAACAGCTCCTTGCCCACGCCGGTTTCCCCCAACAGCAGCACCGGCAGCTCCGAGTCGGCCACCACCGTGAGCTCGTGCAGCAGGCGGCTGATCGCCTCGCTCTGGCCGATGATCTCGCCATCGTCCCGGGCCGCGTCGCCCAGCGGCGCTTCGCCTCGCGTGAGCCGCAGCGCGCGGATCTCGGCTTCCAGCCGTGTCGTGCGGATGGCCGCCTCGACGACTACCGTCATTTGCCGCAAATCGGCCTGCGCCTCGTCGCCAAAGGTGCCGACCGTCAGCGCGTCCAGCGTCAGCACGCCCCACGGCTGGCCTTCCACATGCAGGCTCGTTCCCATGCAGTCGTGCACAGGCAGAGGCTCGCCCACGTGCTCGTCGATCAGCCCGTCGTAGGGGTCGGGCAGCATGCTGTCATGGTGGAAGCAGGTCACGCCGCGCCTGGCCAGGATGGCAGCCAGGCGCGGATGCAGGCCCACCGCGAAACGCCGCCCGAGGGCATCGCGCACCAGCCCGTCGATCGCCACCGGGCGCAGCTGATCCTCTTCGAGTTGCAGCAGCGCGACGGCGCCGCAGCGGAAATGGGCACGCAGGCTGCCAACCAGGCGCTGCAGCCGCACGGCCTGGGGAAGGTCGGCGACGAGGTCCGTGAGCAGAAGGTTCTCCATCATGGTTAATTAAACCCTTTATGGTGTTTTTCACCTTCATTTTGCAAGGGTAAATAATACCGTCAAAAAACCAAGCTGTTGATTTTTTTAATTAATTTTTCAGGCACGGGTTTCGCTATGTGAATGATGCACATCTTGAACAGGAGAACATCATGAGCATGACCGATCAATCGCTGGGCCAGCTTGCCCGCCAGATTCCCGGCGCCACCCGGGTGTTTCACGACTACCAGCTGGATTTCTGCTGTGGCGGCAAGCAGAGCCTGGGCGAGGCCGCGCAAGCCGCGGGCCTGGATGCGCAGGCCATCGAGGCACGCCTGCTGTCGCTGCAAGCCCAGGCGCAGCGCGACGGCCGCGATTGGGGCGCCGCGTCCGCGGCCGACCTGATCGTCCACATCCTGGCGCGCTACCACGAGGTGCATCGCCAGCAACTGCCCGAGCTGATCCGCCTGGCGCGCCGGGTGGAGCAGGTGCATGGCGACCGCCAGGATTGCCCGCTCGGCCTGGCGGATCACCTCGGGGTCATGCAGCAGGAGCTGGAGAGCCATATGCAGAAGGAAGAGCAGATCCTGTTCCCGCTGCTCGCACGTGAAGCCGGCAACATGGCGGGCGGCCCCATCACGGTCATGCGCATGGAACACGACGAGCACGGGCAGGCGCTGCAGCATCTCAATCTATTGACCAATGACATCACCTTGCCCCGCGCCGCCTGCAACACCTGGCGCGCGCTGTACCTGGGGCTGCGTACCTTCCGCGAAGACCTGATGGAACACATCCATCTCGAGAACAACATCCTGTTCGACAACGCCGAGCAAGCCGCCCCGGCCCACGCCTGACCCAACCGCGACAGGCACACGAATCACAGCGAGACCCCATCATGGGACAATACAAAAGACTCTGGTTCACCCTGATCGCCGTTCTGGCGGTCACGTTTGCGCTGCTTGGCTACTACGGCACCGAGGTCTACCGCAAGGCGCCGCCGATTCCGCAGCAAGTCGTTACCGCTGACGGCAAGGCCCTGTTCAGCAAGGACGATATCCTCGACGGCCAGACTGCCTGGCAGTCCGTCGGCGGCATGCAGCTCGGCTCGATCTGGGGCCACGGCGCCTACCAGGCGCCGGACTGGACCGCCGACTGGCTGCACCGCGAGCTGACCGCCTGGCTCGACCTGGCTGCGCAGGATACCTACGCCCGGGCCTACGCCAGCCTCGACGGGCCGGCACAGGCCGCGCTGCGCGAGCAGCTGCGTGCCGAGTACCGTAGCAACCGCGTCGACCAGGACAGCGGCGTGCTCACCGTCTCCAAGCGGCGCGCGCAGGCCATGGCCGCCACCGCCGCCTACTACGAACAGCTGTTCTCCGACGCACCGGAGCTGCGCAAGAGCCGCGAGAGCTTCGCCATGAAGGAGAACACGCTGCCCAGCGCCGAACGGCGCATAAAGCTGACCCACTTCTTCTTCTGGACCGCATGGGCCGCCGCCACCGAGCGCCCCGGCCTGACCGCCACCTACACCAATAACTGGCCGCACGAGCCGCTGATCGGCAACCAGCCCACCAGCGAGAACATCATCTGGTCCATCGCCAGCGTGGTGGTCCTGCTGGCGGGCGTCGGCTTCCTGGTGTGGGCCTGGTCATTCCTGCGCGGGCATGAGGAGGCGCCGCCCGCCGTGGCTGCGCACGATCCGCTCACGACGTTCGCGCTCACGCCGTCGCAACGCGCCTTGGGCAAATACCTGTTCCTGGTGGTGGCGCTGTTCGTGTTCCAGGTGATGATCGGCGGGCTGACGGCGCACTACACGGTGGAGGGGCAGAAATTCTACGGCCTCGAACTGTCGAAGTGGTTCCCGTACACGCTGATGCGCACCTGGCATATCCAGAGCGCGCTGTTCTGGATCGCCACCGGCTTTCTGGCTGCCGGCCTGTTCCTGGCGCCGCTCATCAACGGCGGCAAGGACCCGAAGTACCAGAAGCTTGGCGTGGACGTGCTGTTCTGGGCCTTGGTCGTCGTCGTCGTGGGCTCGTTTACCGGCAACTACCTGGCGATCGCGCAGATCATGCCCGAGAACCTCAACTTCTGGCTGGGACACCAGGGCTACGAGTACGTCGACCTCGGCCGGCTGTGGCAGATCGGCAAGTTCGCCGGCATCCTGTTCTGGCTGGTGCTGATGCTGCGCGCCATCGCGCCGGCGCTGCGCACGCCGGGCGGCGACAAGAACCTGCTGGCCTTGCTGACTTCCTCCGTGGTGGCCATCGGCCTGTTCTACGGCGCGGGCCTGTTCTACGGCGAGCGCACCAATCTGTCGGTGATGGAGTACTGGCGCTGGTGGGTGGTGCACCTGTGGGTCGAGGGCTTCTTCGAGGTGTTCGCTACCACGGCGCTGGCCTTTATCTTCTCCACGCTTGGCCTGGTGTCGCGCCCGATGGCCACCGCGGCCAGCCTGGCATCGGCGTCCCTGTTCATGCTGGGCGGCCTGCCTGGCACCTTCCACCACCTCTACTTCGCGGGCACCACGACGCCGGTGATGGCGGTGGGCGCCAGCTTCAGCGCGCTCGAAGTGGTACCGCTGATCGTGCTGGGCCATGAAGCCTGGGAAAACTGGCGCCTGAAGGACCGCGCACCGTGGATGGCCAACCTGAAATGGCCGCTGATGTGCTTCGTCGCCGTGGCGTTCTGGAACATGCTGGGCGCCGGTGTGTTCGGCTTCATGATCAACCCGCCGATCTCGCTGTACTACGTGCAGGGCCTGAATACCACGGCGGTGCATGCCCATGCGGCGCTGTTCGGGGTCTACGGTTTCCTGGCGCTGGGCTTCACGCTGCTGGTGTTGCGCTATGTACGGCCGCACTACGTACTGAACCAGAGCCTGGCAAAGACAGCGTTCTGGGGCCTCAACGCCGGCCTGGTACTCATGATCGGCACCAGCCTGTTCCCGATCGGCATCATCCAGTTCCACGCCAGCGCCAGCCAGGGGCTGTGGTATGCGCGCAGCGAGGCCTTCATGCAGCAGCCCCTCCTGCAGACGCTGCGCTGGGTACGCACCTTCGGCGACGTGGTGTTCATCGTCGGCGCGCTCTCGATGGCGCTGCAAGTGGTGCTCGGCCTCGCCGGCAAGGCACCGGCGCTGGCCGCGCCGGAAGGGCGCTTGAACGCCGCGCAACGTTAAGCGCAGTCGCGGCATCAGGCAAGTCACGGGTTGCGGCGGCTCTGCCGCGGCAACCCGCTGGTTGAAACAGCAGCCGCCCGGGCTCCCGGCCCCGCGGCTGTTTTTGCGTTCATGGCGGCGCCGCCACGGAGCCGGTCAGGTCCGCGAACGCGCGGCCATCAAGTGATAGGCAAGCAGCTTGCCGACTGCTTGATGCCAATCAAGCGCGCATCGGCATTTCTTCGACATGATGTGTGCACTGCCTTTGCCGCGCGATGCCACATGCGACAAAGACCTCGCGGTTTCCCCAACTCGCTGAAGAAGAGCATATGAAAGCGAAATCCTGGATGTTCCCCGCACTCGCGGCGCTGCCGCTTTCCCTTTGGCTCGGGCTGACTCACGCGGACACCGCAGTGTCCCCGCAAGCCCGCGCGCCGGGGCAGCAAGCTAGCGATGCTGCCGCACCCGCACTGACACCGGCCGAGTTCAACCAGGCGCGCCAGATCTACTTCGAACGCTGCGCCGGTTGCCATGGCGTGCTGCGCAAAGGCGCGACCGGCAAGCCTCTGACTCCGGACATCACGCGCGAGCGCGGTACCGAGTACCTGAAGACCTTCATCAAGTACGGCAGCCCGGCGGGCATGCCCAACTGGGGCACCTCGGGCGACCTGTCGGATACGGAAGTGGACCTGATGGCGCGGTATATCCAGCTGGATCCGCCCACGCCGCCCGAATTCTCGCTGGCCGACATCGAGAAGAGCCGCAAGGACGTCGTGCCGGTGGCGCAGCGCCCGACGCGCAAGATGAACGCCTACAACCTCGACAACCTGTTTTCGGTGACGCTGCGCGACGCCGGCGAAGTCGCGCTGATCGACGGCGACAGCAAGCAGATCATCACCATCGTCAAGACCGGCTATGCCGTGCATATCTCGCGCATGTCCGCCTCTGGCCGCTACCTGTACGTGATCGGGCGCGACGCCAAGATCGACCTGGTCGACCTGTGGCTGCCCAAGCCGGACATCGTCGCCGAGGTCAAGGTCGGGCTGGAGGCACGCTCCGTGGAGACCTCCAAGTACAAGGGCTATGAGGACAAGTACGCGGTGGCCGGGACCTACTGGCCGCCGCAGTACGTGATCATGGAGGGCGACACGCTCAAGCCGCTCAAGGTGGTATCGACGCGCGGCATGACGGTGGACAACGAGTACCATCCGGAGCCGCGCGTGGCCTCGATCGTGGCCAGCCACTTCCATCCCGAGTTCGTGATCACGGCCAAGGAAACCGGCAAGATCCTGATGGTCAATTACGCTGACCTGAACAACCTCAAGACCACCACCATCGACTCGGCCAAGTTCCTGCATGACGGCGGCTTCGATGCGAGCGGGCGCTACTTCATGGTGGCGGCCAATGCCTCCAACAAGATCGCCGTGGTCGACACCAAGCAAGACAAGCTGGCTGCGCTGGTCGACGTGGGCAAGACGCCCCATCCCGGGCGCGGTGCCAACTTCGTCCATCCGAAGTACGGCCCGGTGTGGGCCACCAGCCATCTCGGCGACGAGACCGTCAGCCTGATCGGGACCGACCCGGCCGGCCACAAGGCGCAGGCGTGGAAGGTCGTGCAAACCGTGCAGGGGCAGGGCGGCGGCTCGCTGTTCATCAAGACGCATCCGAAGTCGCACAACCTGTGGGTGGATACGCCGCTCAATCCGGATCCCAAGCTCAGCCAGTCGGTCGCGGTGTTCGACACCCGCAAGCTTGAAGACGGCTACAAGGTGCTGCCGATCGCGCAATGGGCGCAGCTCAAGGGCGAAGGCGCCAAGCGCGTGGTGCAGGCAGAGTACAACCAGGCCGGCGACGAGGTCTGGTTCTCGGTCTGGGGCACCAAGGACGGTGAATCCGCGCTGGTGGTGGTCGACGACAAGACGCGCGCGCTCAAGACGGTGATCAAGGATCCGCGTCTGGTCACGCCCACCGGCAAGTTCAACGCGTTCAACACCCAGCACGACATCTACTGAGCGCCAGTGTCCTCAATCACAAATTCGTTGCATCAGTTGGCCGAAAAGGCGCGCGACCCGTCGTCACCAATGCGCGCAAGGCTTCAGCCTTGCTGCGCTTCGCTCCCAAGCGCCCACGCCTTCTCGACCGACTTGTTTCTACAACGAATCCCAGACTCAGGACACCAATCCGGAGCAATCACATGCATGCAAGCAACGCAATCGCCGCGGCGCTGATCGCCGCCTTCCTGCCGGCGGCCGCGCACGCCAGCGCCGAGCTGGCCAGCAGCAAGGCCTGCCTGGCCTGCCACGGTGTCGACAAGAAGCTCGTGGGGCCGGCCTTCAAGGACGTGGCTGCGAAGTACAGGGGCAGCAAGGACGGCCAGGCGCAGATGGTCCAGTCGATCCTGCAGGGCAGCAGCGGCAAGTGGGGGCCGATTCCGATGCCGGCCAACCGCGTGAGCGAAGCGGAAGCCGGCACGCTGGCCAAATGGGTACTCAGCCTGTAGGCCGGGCCATGGCGGCCACGCGCGCGCTGGTGCTGGCGCT
>NZ_JARJLM010000609.1 GCF_029335485.1 Cupriavidus basilensis | reverse complement strand
CGCCAGCGCCGCTTAGAGGCCGAGCGCCGTCTTGACCACGCCGAACACCTTGGTGTTGTCGATGGTGCCCTTGAGCGGCGCGCTGCCCGCGCCGCCCGAGAACAGCATCACGTCGCCGCCGCCGTGGGTTTCCGAGCCATCGCTCATCACCACGCCGACTTCCTGCCGATAGGCATCATCCGTGGTATCGACCGCAGTCAGGTCGTCGCGCGTCTGCTTGCGCGTCGTGCCGCCATTGCCGAACACCAGGGTGGTATAGGGCTTGCCGTCGGCCGCGGCCACCGGTTTCCTGGTTTTCACATCGGTGGTCTTGCCGAGGATGGGATTGCCGCGGTGCGAGTAGCCATTGATGGTCATGGTGTGGTCATGATCCGCCGTGACCACCACCAGGGTGTTGGACAGGTCCACCATCGACAGGGCGCGCTTGATGGCGTCGTCGAAGGCAATGGTGTCTTCCAGCGCGCGCTTGGCATTGGTGCCGTGCAGGGCGTGGTCGATACGGCCGCCTTCGACCATCAGGAAATAGCCCTTGGGATTCTTGCCCAGGATCCGGATGGCCTTCTCGGTCATGTCGGCCAGGCTCGGCTCGTCGAGCTTGTCCCTGACCCGGTCCAGGTTGTAGCTCATGTGGTCAGCGTTGAACAGGCCGAGCAGCTTGCCGGTTGCCGCCGGATCCACCGCATTCAGCGCGGTGCCGGTCTTGACGTAGGTGTAGCCGGCATTCTGGAACTGGACCGTCAGGTCGGCGCCATCCGTGCGCTTGCCGCCCGCAGCCACCGGGAGAAAGTGGCGCAGGCCGCCGCCCAGCAGCACGTCGAGGCCATCCTTGAGCGCGGGGTTGAACAGGCTGTTGCCCGGCGTTCCCTGCGCCGCGATCTGGTTCTCGCCGTCGCGATGGCAGATGTGCGAGTAGGTGGCCGCCGGGGTGGCGTGCGTGACGCGCGTGGTGGTCACCGCGCCGACCGCCTTGCCCGCGCCCTTGGACAGTTCCAGCAGGGTTGTCACCGGCGAGCCGTTGCCGGCGGGGCAAGTCGTGTCGGAGCCCGATACATAGCCCTTGCCGGCGGCATCGCTGGCCTTGGTGTCGGCGGACATCGAGATGACCTCGTTGTTCATCTTGACACCGGTCATGTAGGCCGCCATCGACGGTGCGCTGTCGGTGGTCTGCGCATCGTTCGAATAGGTCTTGATGCGCGCGGTGCGCTTGAGCGATTCCATGGTCAGCTTGCCGGTCTCGCCGTACTTGTAGATGCGCGAGGCGGTCACCGTGGTGGGGCCCATGCCGTCACCCAGGAAGAAGATCACGTTGCGGGCTTCGCCAGCGGCCAGCGCGGGGGTGGAGAGGCAGGCGGCGGCCAGCGCGGCAGCCGACAGGCCGGTCATCGTTTTTTTCATGATGTGTATTCCGTCAGCGTAGGGTTCACAGACCCAGTGATTTCTTGATCAGGCCGAACACTTCGGTGTTGTCCATCACACCGGTGAAGTTGCTCGCGCCATTGCCGATTGCGCCGATGAAGACATCGGTGCCGCCGTGCGTCTCGCCGCCCGCGGCCATCGGAATCACGGCTTCCTGGTGGTAGTTCTTGTCGTACACCTGCGCATCGGTCAGCGCGGTGCGCGTGCCCGGGCGGTTCTCGCCGTTGCCGAAGCCGATGATGGTGAACGGGTTGCCCGAGGAGTCGATGTTGTTGGCGCCGGTGACGTAGTTCTTCAGCAGGCCCAGCACGCCGGGGTTGGCATCGGTGGTCTTGCCGGTGCGCTTGGCGTAACCGTTGAGCACCAGGGTGTGGTCATGGTCGGCGGTGACCACGATCAGCGTGTTCTTCAGGCCCGGGTCGATCACATTGAGCTTGGCGATGGCCGATTTGATGGCATCGTCGAACGCGGCGGTATCCTGCAGCGCCTTGCGCGCGGTGGTCTCATGCAGCGCGTGGTCGATGCGGCCGCCTTCCACCATCAGGAAAAAGCCCTTCTTCTTCGCTGCCAGCAGGTCGATCGCCTTGCCGGTCATGTCAGCCAGGCTGGGTTCGTCGGCCGGCACGCGGTCGAGATCGTAGGCCATGTGGCTGCCGGTGAACAGGCCCACCGTCTTCTTGGCGGAAGCCGGATCGATCTTGTCGAAGTCGGCACGGTTCGCGGCATAGGTATAGCCCGCGGCCTTGAGCTCGGCCAGCAGGTCGCGCTTGTCGGTACGCGCGCCGCCGCTGACGGTGGTCGGCTGGAAGTGCTTGCGGCCACCGCCGAAGATCACGTCCACGCCATCGCCCAATGCCGTGTTGTAGCCCGGGCCGTTGGGCACGAGCTGGGCGGCGATGTTGTTCTCGCCATCGCGATGGCAGATATGCGCATAGGTGGCGGCCGGCGTGGCGTGCGTGATGCGCGTGGTGGTGACCACCCCGGTACCGTAGCCGGCGCCCTTCATCTGCTCGAGCAGGGTCGGCACGGCACGGCCATTGCCGGACGTGGGGCAGGTGCTGTCGGCGCCCGACAGGTAATCCTTGCCGCTGGCGTCGTAGGCGCTGGTGTCGGGGGTCATCGAGATGACCTCGTTGTTCATCTTCACGCCGGTCATGTAGGCCGCCATGGAAGGCGCGCTGTCGGTGACCTGGGCGTTGTTCGAATAGGTACGGACAAAGCCGGTTTCCGGCAGGGTGTCCATGGTCAGGTCGCCATCTTCGCCGACCTTGTAGATCCGCGCAGCGGTCATCGTGTTCAGGCCCATGCCGTCGCCGAGGAAGAACACAACGTTCTTCGCCGGCGTGGAAGCGACAGGCGGTGTCGTGGCGGGCGTCTCGTTGCTGCCATTGCTGGCCTTGTTGTCGCCGTCGCTGCCACATGCGGCCAGCGCGAGCGACAACGTCGCGGCGGCCAGCATCGTCATTTTTCTCATGATTCCTCCCGGTTGAAGTCGCCGGAAGGATGCTTGAGTCATATGGCAGGAGCATGACAGAAACACTTGCAAAAGAATCAGGCTGAAATATTTATGTCATATACCGGCTGCAGCGACGGCAATCGGACTGGCGCGCCGCGTCGCGCGAGCGTTGGATCGGCGGGGGGAAAACCGGCACCCGGCGCGCGCTCAGGCCGGGAAGAACAGCGTGAAAACCGTCATGCCGCCGGGCTCGGAACGCACGGCTACCCGGCCATTGTGCAGGTCCATGATGGACTTGACGATGGCCAGCCCCACCCCCGACGATTCGCCGGAGTTGGCGCGGGCCGGATCGGCGCGGAAAAAGCGGTCGAACAGCTTGGGCAGGTGCTCCGGCGCGATGCCGGCGCCGGGGTTGCGCACCTCGATGCTGCTGCCGGACGGGCCGGACGCCGCCGCCATCACGACGGCCTGCCCGGCCGGCGTGAAGCGGATGGCATTGGCGACCAGGTTGCTGACCGCGCGCCGCAGCAGCAGCGGGTCGGCGCGCACCTGGCCGCCGCCCTCCACGGCGATGGCCACGCCGCGCGCCTCGGCCAGTCCCTCGAAGTAGTCGGACAGCGCACCCAGCTCGCGCGCCAGGTCCAGCGTCGCCGGCTTGACCGCCACGCGGGCGTTCTCGGCCCGGGCCAGGAACAGCATGTTCTCGATCATGCGGGCAAGCCGCTCGTACTCCTCGATATTGGACGCCAGCAGGGCCTGGTATTCGTCGGCGCTGCGCTCGCTGGCCAGCGCCACCTGGCTCTGCCCGAGCAGGTTGCCGATAGGCGTGCGGAAATCGTGCGCGAGGTCGGCGGAAAATTGGGAAAGCCGCTCGAAGCCATCGCGCAGCCGGTCCATCATCTGCTGCAAGGCCGCCGCCAGTTCCGCCAGCTCGGGCGGGAGTTGCGCGGGGTCGACCGGCAATTCAAGCCGCCGCACGGTTACCGACGAGGCCCCGGTGGCGATGCGCCGCAACGGCGCCATGCCGGCGCGCAGCGCCAGGTAGCCGAGCCCGGCCACCGCCAGCGTGCCGAACAGCGCCGTCAGCAACAGCCGGGCACGGTAGACACGCAGCAACGTGGTACGGGAGATGGCGGTCTGGTAGAGCGTGAACGTCAGCGCCGGCGCGCCGGCACCGGTGCGCACCAGCGCCTGCACGCCGCGCACCGGATATCCCTGCCGCGTGGCCCAGGTGCGGATCGACTCGGGGCCGAAGGGCGCATCGGGCGCCTGCGACGCCAGCACGGGCGGCCCGTCCTTGCCGGTATTGGCCGCCACCAGCACGGTACCGCTGGCCGCGCGCACGATGAGCGCGTACTCGTCGTTGCCGGTCACGACGCTGCCTGCTTCGCGCCAGTCGGCGCTGGCGCCGGCACCCTGTTCCATCAACTCGTTGTGCACGCGCACCGCCTTGCGCAGCAGCTCCGCATCGTCGCGCTCGATCACCTGCGTGGCCATCGCGCGATAAAGATAGGCACCCGCGCCGCCGAACACGATGGCCGCCACCAGGCCAAAGGCGAACGCCAGGCGGGCGGTGAGCGAAAGCCTGCGCATCGGCGTCAGGACTGCCGGCTTTCCAGCACATAGCCCATGCCGCGCACGGTATGGATCAGCTTGGGCTGGAAATCGTCATCCATCTTGGCGCGCAGGCGGCGCACCGCCACGTCCACCACATTGGTGTCGCTGTCGAAGTTCATGTCCCACACATGGGAGGCGATCTGCGTGCGGCTCAGCACCTCGCTGTGCCGGCGCGCCAGGAAATGCAGCAGCGAAAACTCGCGCGGCGTGAGCTCGATGCGCCGGCCGGCGCGCGTCACGCGGTGGCGGATCAGGTCGATCTCGAGGTCTTCGATCTCGATGCGGTCGGCCTCCCGCACCGGGCCGCGGCGCAGCAGCGTGCGCACCCGCGCCAGCAGCTCGACGAAGGCGAACGGCTTGGCGAGATAATCGTCTCCGCCCAGCTCCAGGCCCCGCACGCGGTCTTCCACCTCGTCGCGCGCGGTCAGGAACAGCACGGGCGTGTCCTTGTGTTCGCGCAGTTGCTTGAGCACTTCCCAGCCGTTCATGCCGGGCAGCATCACGTCGAGAATGACCAGGTCATAGCTGACTTCCAGCGCCTGGTGCAGGCCATCGGCGCCGGTCACGGCCAGGTCGACCACGAAGGAAGACTCGGTCAGTCCCTTGCGCAGGTACTCCCCGGTCTTGGGCTCGTCCTCCACCACCAGAATTCGCATGCTCGTCCTCGTCTGGCCAATGCCGGCAAGGCACTTCGCGACCCCGCGCGGCACCTCGCATGCTCGGATGATAGCCGCTGCCAGGGCGGCCCTGAATGACAAATCTGTAATCGAATCGACCACGTTCCCCACCCCCCGCGCTTTCTAGAATCCGGCCATCGAACCCCAGAACGGGCGGCCGGAGCCTGTGCCCTGCCCGCTCGTCCATCACCCGGGAGAACACCAGATGTGGATCGTCAGGCTCGCGCTGAGCCGCCCCTACACCTTCGCGGTGCTGGCCTTGTGCCTGTTGCTGGCGGGCCCGCTGGTGCTGCTGCGCACGCCTACCGACATCTTTCCGTCCATCGACATCCCGGTGGTGAGCGTGGTCTGGACCTACAACGGCCTGTCCGCCGAGGACATGGCGCGCCGCATCGTCACCGGCTACGAGCGTTCGCTGACCAACAGCGTGGACGATATCGAGCATATCGAGTCGCAGTCGCTCAGCGGCGTGGCGGTGATCAAGATCTTCTTCCACCCGGGCGCGGACATCAACCGGGCCATTGCCGAGACCTCGTCCGGCGCGCAGTCGATGCTGCGCAATATGCCGCCCGGCACCACCCCGCCGCTGATCCTGAGCTACAGCGCCTCCACCGTGCCGATCCTGCGGCTGGCGCTGGCCAGCGACCGGTTGCCCGAGCAGCAGCTCTACGACCTTGGCAACAACTTCATCCGCACCCAGCTGGCCACGGTGCAAGGCGCCTCGGTGCCGCTGCCCTATGGCGGCAAGGTGCGCCAGGTGATGGTGGATCTCGATACGCGCGCGCTGCAGGCGCGCGGCCTGGCGCCGCTGGATGTGGTCAACGCCATCAACGCGCAAAACCTGGTGCTGCCGGGCGGCACGGCCAAGATCGGCGCGCTGGAGTACCGGGTGGACCTGAACGGCAGCACGGCCACCGTGGCCGGCCTCAACGACCTGCCCGTCAAGAGCGGCCCCGGCGGCACGGTCTATGTGCGCGACGTGGCCCAGGTGCGCGACGGCTACGCGCCGCAGACCAATGTGGTGCGCCGCGACGGCAAGCGCGCCGCGCTGCTGGAAATCGAAAAAAGCGGCAATACCTCCACGCTGTCCATCATCGATCAGGTCAAGGCCATGCTGCCGCGCATCATGGCGGGCCTGCCGCCGTCGCTGCGGGTGCAGCCGGTGTCGGACCAGTCGGTCTTCGTCACCTCGGCCATCCACGGCGTGCTGCATGAGGCGCTGATCGCCGCCTGCCTGACCGCGCTGATGATCCTGCTGTTCCTCGGCAGCTGGCGTGCCACGCTGATCATCGCCATCTCGATCCCGCTGTCGGTGCTGGCCGCGCTGATGGCGCTCTCCGCGCTCGGCGAGACGCTGAACATCATGACGCTGGGCGGACTGGCGCTGGCGGTGGGCGTGCTGGTGGACGACGCCACCGTGGCGATCGAGAACATCACCCATCACCGCGAGCTGGGCAAGCCGCTGGAGCAGGCCATCCTGGAGGGCTCGGCGCAGATCGCGGTGCCTACGCTGGTTTCCACGCTGTCGATCTGCATCGTGTTCCTGCCGATGTTCCTGCTCACCGGCGTGGCGCGCTACCTGTTCGTGCCGATGGCCGAGGCGGTGGTGTTCGCCATGATGGTTTCATACTTTTTCTCGCGCACGCTGATTCCCACGCTCGCGCATTACTTGCTGCGCGGCGAGGATGGCCATGCCGGCGACGCACTCGCGGGCCGCCTGCGGCGCGCCTGCGCGCGCCTGCAGGCGCGTTTCGAGCGGCGTTTCGAGGCGCTGCGCGCGGGCTACGCCGCCACCCTGGCCACCGTGCTGCGCCATCCCCGGCGCATGGCGGCGGCCTTCCTGG
The DNA here is from genome assembly GCF_029335485.1 of Cupriavidus basilensis. GTDB lineage: Bacteria > Pseudomonadota > Gammaproteobacteria > Burkholderiales > Burkholderiaceae > Cupriavidus > Cupriavidus basilensis_E. Next base: position 10,996 of record NZ_JARJLM010000609.1, on the reverse strand, counting down.
CCTGCTGCGCGGCCTCGATGGCGCTGGTGCCCTTCCTCGGCCAGGATTTCTTCCCCACCGTGGACAGCGGCGAGATCCGCCTGCACATGCGCGCGCGCACCGGCACCCGTATCGAGGAAACCGCGCGTATCGCCGACGAGGTGGAGAAGCGCATCCGCGCCGCCATCGGCCCGGACCATGTGGCCGGCATCATCGACAACATCGGCCTGCCAGTCAGCGGCATCAACCTGACCTACGATTCCGCGCTACCGATCGGCACCGCCGATGCGGAGATCCTGGTGTCGCTGAAGCCCGGCCACAGCCCCACCGCGAACTATGTCGACCAGCTCGGCAGCCTGCTGCCCAGGGCATTCCCCGGCGTGAGTTTTTCTTTCCTGCCCGCCGACATCGTCAGCCAGATCCTCAATTTCGGCCTGCCGGCGCCGATCGATATCCAGGTGGTCGGCGACAAGCTGGCGGAGAACCGCGCGCTGGCGCAAAAGCTGCTGGAACAGTTGCGCGCGGTGCCCGGGCTGGCCGACGTGCATATCCAGCAACCCGACGACCAGCCCGCGCTGACGGTGGACGTGGACCGCACCCGCGCGCTGCAGGCCGGGTTGTCGCAACGCGAGGTAGCGCAGAACCTGCTGATCTCGCTCTCCGGCAGCAGCCAGACCTCACCCAACTTCTGGCTGAACCCGCGCAACGGGGTGAGCTATCCGCTGATGGTGTCGGTGCCGCAGTACGCGATGGGCTCGCTGCAGTCGCTGTCGAATATCCCGCTCGGGCTCGGTGCCGGCACGGGCAACGCTGCTGGCGCCCGCGCGGATGGCGACCTGATCGGCTCGCTTGGCAGCGTGGCGCGTTCGAACCAGCAAGGCGTGGTGTCGCACTACAACGTGCAGCCGGTGATCGACATCTTCGGCTCGGTGCGCGGGCGCGATCTTGGCGCGGTAGCCGGGGATATCGGCCGCATCGTCGACGCCGCGCGCAAGGATCTGCCGCCCGGCTCGGAGCTGGTGGTGCGCGGCCAGGTGCAGACCATGCACGCCTCCTTCACCGGGCTGCTCGGCGGCCTGGCGATCGCGGTGGTGCTGGTCTACCTGCTGATGGTGGTGAACTTCCAGTCCTGGCTCGACCCGCTGGCGATCATCGGCGGCTTGCCGGGCGCGCTGGCTGGCATGGCGTGGATGCTCTTCGTCACCCGCACCACCGTCAGCGTGCCGGCGCTGACCGGCGCCATCATGTGCATCGGCATTGCGACCGCCAACAGCATCCTGGTGGTGAGCCTGGCGCGCGAGCTGCGCGCGGCCGGCGTAGCGCCCTTCGCGGCGGCGCTGCAGGCCGGCATCGGGCGTTTCCGCCCGGTGGTGATGACCGCGCTGGCCATGCTGATCGGCATGATCCCGATGGCGCTCGGCGCCGGCGATGCCGGCGCGCAGAACGCGCCGCTCGGCCGCGCCGTGATCGGCGGCCTGGCCTGCGGCACCGTGGCCACGCTGGTGCTGGTACCCACCCTGTTCGCCCTGCTGCACCGCTGGCTTGACGCCCGCGCACCCGCAGCGGCGACCCGTCCCGTTCTTCATCTCGACCAGAAAGGTCCGGCATGACTCTCCCTGCTTCCAATGCTTCCCAGGCCGGCGCCACGGCGGACACCGTGGCCGCCCCTGCCTTGCCCGCGCGCCGCCTGCGCGCCAGCCTGCTGGTGCTCGCCCTGCTCGGCGCTCTGCTCGCCGCCGGCATCGTGCCCCGGCTGCACGCCAATGCGACGCTCGCCAGCCGCAGCGCCGACGCGGCCGTCACCACCGTCGCAACGGTACAGCCGGGCAATGCGGCGGCCATACGCGAGCTGATCCTGCCGGCCGACGTGCGCGCCTTCCAGGATGCACCGGTCTATGCGCGCGTGAACGGCTACCTGCGCCGCTGGTACGCCGACATCGGCACGCCGGTGAAAGCGGGCCAACTGCTGGCCGAGATCGACGCGCCCGAGGTCAGCGACCAGTTGCGCCAGGCCCGTGCCGACGAGGCCATCGCCGCCGCCAATTACGCGCTCGCCAAAAGCACTGCGGCGCGCTGGCAGGACCTGCTCGATTCGCGCTCCGTGGCGCAGCAGGACACCGATCAGAAAGTTGCCGACATGCAGGCCAAGGCCGCCACGCTGGCCTCGGCCCGCTCCAACACGGCGCGGCTTGCCCAGCTCGCCTCCTACACGCAGATCCGCGCGCCCTTCGACGGCGTGGTCACCGCGCGCAACGTGGACACCGGCGCGCTGATCGATGCCGGCAGCGCCGGCGGGCCGGGGCGCGAGTTGTTCCACCTCTCCGCCGGCGAGCGCCTGCGCGTGTACGTGCAGGTGCCGCAGGACGCCAGCGGCATGGTTGGGCCGCAGATGCAGGCCTGGCTCACGCTGCCGCAGTTTCCCGGCCAGCGCTTTGCCGCCACCGTGGCGCGCAACGCCGGCGCCATCGACAACGTCACACGCAGCCTGCGCGTGGAGCTGGACGTGGCCAACGCGGGCGGGCGCATCCTGCCAGGCGCCTATGCCGAGGCGCACCTGAGCGCGCCGCAGGCCAGCCCCGGCCTGGATCTGCCTGCCAACACCCTGATGTTCCAGCCGCAGGGCACGTGCGTGGCTGTGGTCGGCGCCGATGGCAAGCTGGCGATCCGGCCGGTGACGATCGGGCGCGACTTCGGCTCGCATGTGGAAATCACCGAAGGCTTGCACGGCGGCGAGCAGGTGGTGGTCAATCCCGGCGACGGCCTGCTGGCGGGCGACAGCGTCAGGGTGGTGCCGGTTGCGCCGGTTGTGCCGGTTGCGCAAGCCGCGCCCGCTGCCGCGCCGCAGGCAACGGCACTCGGCCAGGCAAAGTAGGCCCGCCATGCAGACTCCCGACACCGCCAGCCAGAGCCATGGCTCGCGCCGCAAGGCCGGGCGCGTGGCCATCGCCCTCGCCGCCCTGCTGGGGCTGGCCGCCTGCGCCACCGCGCCGCCCTACCAGCCGCCCGCCGTGGACACGCCCGCCGCATACAAGGAAGCCGGCGCCAGCGCCGCTCACCCGGGCGGCCCCGCGGGCATCGCGCCGGACTGGTGGCGCGTCTATGCCGATGCCCGGCTCGACACCCTCGAACAACGCATCGACGTTTCCAGCCAGACGCTGCGCAAGGCCGTGGCCCTGCTGCAGGACGCGCGCGCGCAGGCCCGGGCCGCGCATGCCGCGTACTTCCCCACCGTCGGCGCCGGGCTGAGTACCGGCAGCAGCCATACCTCGGCCAATGTGGTGGGGCGCTCGCTGGCCGGCAAGACCGAGCCGGACCACCTGCTGGGCCTCACTGCCTCGTGGGAGCCGGACCTGTGGGGCCGCATCGGCAACGGCGTGGACGCGGCCGAGGCGCGCGCCCAGGCCAGCGCCGACGACGTGGCCGCGGTGCGGCTGGGCCTGCAGGCCGAACTCGCCGCCGACTACTTCAGCCTGCGCTCGGCCGACCGCGAACTCGACCTGCTCGGGCGCACCGTCGAAGCCTACGGCACGGTGCTGGCACTGGCGGGCAACCGCTACCGCGGCGGCATCGCCACCGAAGGCGACGTGGCGCAGGCCCGGGCCCAGCTGGAAAACACCAAGGCGCAGCTCGCCGACCTGCGCCTGAACCGCGCGCAGCTGGAGCATGCCATCGCCACGCTGGTGGGCGAACCGGCCGCGCGCTTCTCGCTGCCGCCGCTGGCCGACACCTCGGTGCTGCCCGCGCTGCCGGCCATGCCGGCCGCGCTGCCCTCGCAACTGCTGGAGCGCCGCCCCGACATCGCCGCCGCCGAACGCCGCGTGGCCGCGGCCAACGCGCAGATCGGGGTGGCCCGCGCGGCGTTCTTCCCAAGCCTGCTGCTGGCCGTGAGCGGCGGCGTGGAGAGCACCAGCCTGGCCGGCTGGCTGACCGCGCCGAGCCGCTTCTGGGCCATCGGCCCGGCGCTGGCCGCCACGCTGTTCGACGGCGGGCGCCGCCAGGCGGTAGCCGACAGCGCCCGCGCCCAGTTCGACGCCAGCGCCGCCGACTATCGCGGCATCGTGCTGCGCGCCTTTCAGGAAGTGGAAGACAACTTCGCCGCGCTGCACGCGCTGCAGCAGGAGGCGGCCAGCCAGCAGGCCGCCAGCGAGGCATCGGAACGCGCCCTGGCGCTGGGGCTGGACCGCTATCGCAAGGGCGCGGTGGCCTACCTCGACGTCAGCGTGCTGGAGAGCGCGGCGCTGGCCAGCGAGCGCGCGGCCGAGGCGGTACACCGGCGCCAGCTGGTGGCAAGCGTGCTGCTGGTGAAGGCGCTGGGCGGGGGATGGGAGGAGCCGAAAGATTCACGCAGTGCGGACACCGCCATTGGGAGCGAACCGTGGCGGTAAGCCATGACCGGTACAGGAAGATGCGCGCCTCATTGCACATCCTCCCCCAGCGGCCCGATGGCGGTCGTATCTATCCGTTCGACCTTCCCTTTCTGGTGGACTTCCGTGCGCAGCACGTATCCCTCGGACGGGCAGAACCACTCGGTGATGTTCATGACCGCCGGCTCCGGCTGGATCAGTTCATCGCCCATCATCAGGGGACCGATCGAGCTGCGCTTTTCATAGGTGATCGGAAAGCATTCGCGGGGCCCGAGGGCGGTCTCTATGGTTTGCCTGCGCCCGACCCGGCGCTCGCCGACCACGACCGAGGCCGAGGGCGCATGCAAGGTCGTGACCATTTCATCCGTGGCCAGGCTATGGATCTCGAGTTCCATGCTGGCCGTCATGGTCTGCCCCGGGATCACGCTGCCTTCCCGCAGTGGCAGCCCCACATAGCTCAGCACGCCCACTCCCTCGAAGGAGGCTTCGCCGAAAAGACGCGTATAGCGTGCCTGGGCATTGATCGTGGCATTCCGGCTGCGCACCTTTCCCGTGATGGCCCCGGCCTTTTCGAAGCGCATCCGAAGGACCTGATCCATCACGACCGGAGGCCCCATCATGGCCGCCAGCGCCGACTTCGAGTGAATCGACAGCCATGCGCTGCAACCGGATTCCGTGACCACCGGGTAACGGGAGGTCATCGTGGTCGACATCGGCATATCGCCATCCGCTTCCAGCTGAATCCGCGCGCCGGCCTTGAACCATGGCGCGTCGCAGACCATGCCTGGCAGATTCTCCGGCGCGGTACTGGCCGGCGCCTGCTGTGCCCACGCGCTGCCGCCGAAGCCGCAGAGCAGCATGAGGGCGGCGCCAAGCCTGCCCGGTACCGGAACCGCCCGGCGGAGACTAGCCGTCATGTTTTATCCCAAGCTGGAAACCTGAATCCGGCCGCGGGCGGCGCCCAGCCAGTCTCCCGGTCTGCAAATTTCCCGAATTCCCGATGTCCCGATGTCCGGGTTCCGGCCCAGAACGCCGGAAGCCGCTTCCGACCTGCCAGTTTCCGCACGCGCGCCGGCTTCGACCGAAGGTAGCACTTGGCCCGGTCCCAGACAAGCGGCATGCGGACGACCCGCACCGCGAGCCGGAGCGAGGCTTCCCGCCAGCCAGGCAAGCTGACCGGCAGCCGGCCTTCCTCCCGGATCTCAGCCGCCGCGCTTGCGCGCCATCCACGCACCCCAGAACAGGCTGCCGAAAAATCGCTGCGGCGCCGCAAACCCGGCTTCGGCCAGCAGGGCGTGCACCGCCTCTTCCGAGGCTGGCGGATCGGCCCCTTGCAGGATCTTGCCGAGCTTGGCCTCGACCTCGTCGGCGCTGGCCCCCTGCATGCGCCAGCGTTCGCCCCATGCCGCCAGCAGCAAGGGCTCCGAGGCATAGGCGCGGTAGTTGCCGGCCAGGATCAGCGGCGCGCCCGGCTTCAGGCGCGCGGCGATGGCTTTCAGGATGCCGAGTTTGGCATCGTCGCCGGGCAAGTGATGCAGCACGCCGATCAGGGTGGCGGCATCGTACAGCGGCATGGCGGGGAGATCCTCGACTACGCCCTGCACGGCTTGCGTGCACGAGGCCAGGCCAACTTCGGCAAGGCGTGCCATGGCGAGATCCAGCATCGGCCTCGAAGGGTCTACCGCGGTGAAGCGCCACGCCGGCTCCAGCCGGGCCGCGCAGACGATCTCCTGCGCCGTGCCGCCGGCGCCCGCCACCAGCACCTGTGCCGTGCGCCCGGCGCCCAGCGAGGCCGCCAGCATGCAGGCGCTCAGTTCATGGCAGGCATCGTAGCCGGCCAGCGCGATCCGGCTTTGCTGTGCATATTCGCCTGCGCGGCTGGGATCGAACTTGCTTGCGGCATCGGCTGCGGTGGGGTGCATCGGGTTCCTCTCTCTCGTCTCTTTCATCTCTTGTACCGGGGATCGCGCATGACATGCGTCATGGTTGAATTCATGTCTTTAACGACTGAACCAGAGACTAAAGGCACGGCCCCACAGGTACAAGATGAGGATTTATGCTGGTATGAGATGTACCAGCACCAGCCGGTGCAGGACCGGTTCGCGGCGGCGCTCACTCGGCATGGGCAAGCTGGCCGCTGTCTTCCGACACCCCGCTGCCGCTGGCGAAAGGCACCGGCTGGCCGATGAAATATCCCTGCGCGAAATCCACGCCAAGCTCGCGCAGGCGCTGCAGCATCGCCTCGCTCTCGACGAACTCGGCAATGGTCTGCTTGCCCATCGCCTGCCCGATGCGCTGGATCGCCTCCACCATGACCAGGTTGACGGGATCGCCCAGCATCTCCCTGACAAAGCTGCCATCGATCTTCAGGTAGGTTGCCGGCAAGTGCTTGAGATAGGTGAAGGAGGCCATGCCCGCGCCAAAGTCATCGAGCGCGAAGGCGCAGCCCATGCCCTGCAGTTGCCGGATAAAGGCCGCCGCTTGCGCCAGGTTGCCGATCGCGGCAGTCTCGGTGATTTCAAAGCAGATGCCGTCGAGCGCAATGGCATGCCGCTCGGCCTGCGCACGCACAAAGGCCGGAAAGCTGTCGTCGGCCAGCGATGCGCCCGACAGATTGATGGCGCACACGCCAATCTCGCCAGGACAGCCGGCATGCCTGCGCGCCAGCTCGGCAAAGGCCGCCTCCACCACCCAGCGGTCGATCATGGGCATCAGGTTGTAGCGCTCGCAGGCCGGCACGAAGGCCATCGGCGGTACCATGCGGCCGTCCTCATCCACCAGCCGGAGCAGCAGTTCGATATGCCGCCCGCATGACGGCCCCGGCTGCAGCGGCATGATGTCCTGCGCATAGAGGCAAAAACGCCCGGCCGCGAGCGCAGCGTGCACGCGGCTGACCCATTCCATCTCGCTGTGGCGCATGCGCACCACGCTGTCCTGCGGATGATAGACCTGCACGCGGTTGCGCCCACCCTCCTTGGCCATATAGCACGCGGCATCGGCGGCGCTGAGCGCCTCGGCCACCGCGCCGCTGCCGCCATCCAGCCGGATCATGCCGATGCTGACACCCAGCGTGAACGTGCGCTGGCGATGCGCAAAGCGGAAGCTCGCGATGGCGTGGCGCAGCGCCTCGGCAACGCGCTCGCCGCCGGCGCCCGCGCATTGCTCGAGCAGCACGCCGAATTCATCGCCGCCCAGGCGCGCCAGCGTATCGCCCTTGCGCAACTGCTGGCGCATGACCTCGGCCATCTGCCGGATCAGTTCGTCGCCGGCGGCGTGGCCGCAGGTATCGTTGACTACCTTGAACTGGTCCAGGTCGAGGTACATCAGCGTATGCGCGCACCCTGCCGTCTGCGCCTGCACGATCGCCGCGGCGACGCGCCGTTCGAACTCGGCGCGGTTGACCAGCCCGGTCAGCGCATCGTGGCTCGCTTCGTAGGCCAGTTGCGCCGCATGCTCGCGCTCCCGGCTAACGTCGTGCAGCACCAGCACGGCGCCGATCGCGTGGCCGGCACCATCGCGGATCAGCGCCACCGACGGCTTGACCGCCACCGGCCGGGCACCGCGCCGCGCCAGCAGCAGGACGGCCTGGTCCGGCCAGCTCTGCTGCAACGCCAGCGTCACCAGGTCGGGCACCGGCGCGCGCGTGCCTTCGTCGTGCAGCGGACATACCTCCCGCATCGGCAGTCCCTTCGCTTCCACTCCGCGCCAGCCGGTCAGCAACTCCGCCGCCGGGTTAAGGGACTCGATCCGCCCCCATACATCCGTGGTGATGACGGCGTCGCCGATCGCCTGCAGGGTCACCTGCGCACGTTCCTTTTCGGCAAACAGCTGGGCCTCGGACAGCTTCTGCTCGGCAATGTTGGTCAATGACCCCGCCATGCGCGCGGCACGGCCCTGCGCATCGCGCACGATGCGGCCACGCGCGCGTACCCAGAGATAGCCGCCGGCCTTGGTGCGCATCCGGAATTCGGCATCGTAGGGCAGGCCGTTGCGCAGATGGAGCAGGAGCCTTTCCTCGTGCGCCAGGACCTCGGACGGATGCAGCAGCCCGATCACGGTTTCGCGCGCCTGCCTCAGTTCATCGGCGCCATAGCCCAGCATCTCGGCGCAGCGCGGTGAGAAATAGAGCTCGCCGTGCTGCAGGTGCCAGTCCCACAGGCCGTCGTTGCTGCCGCCCACGGCGAGCTGGAGACGCTCCTCGCTGTGCGCCAGCGCCTCCTTCAACCTGCGCTCCTGGCGCAGCATCCGTTGCGACAGCAGGATGGCAACCAGCATCAGCAAGACAGCGGCGCCGACGGTGCCCACCACCAGCAGCCCGCTGACGCGGCGCGAAGCCTTGCCCAGGGCATAAGAGAATGCCGCCTCCAGCGGGGTCAGCCGAGCGTCGAGGGTCTCGATCCTGCGCAGCACCGGGGCCAGGCAATCGGCATCGCAGCCGGGTGTGGCCAGCAGGCCGCGCAGCGCGAGCGCCTGTTGGTCCAGCGACTGGATCTCGATATCCGCCGTCGCCCAGACCGAGATGGCCTGGTCGATTTCCGCGACATGGCGGAAATTGCGGTATAGCCGGATCATGCCGGGGATGTCGTCGGGATGGTTGCCGCCGGCGATCAGCCCGGCGCGCGCGCGCTCGTAATCCGGCTGGCCGCGCTCCAGTTCGAGCCGGGCCTGACGATCGCCGAGCGGCAGGGCGATGGCGGCGAGATACGCCTGGAAATCGGCTTCCTGCCCGCTTTCGCCGTACCGCAGCAGGTGCATCACGGCGCTCTTCTGACCCTTGGTCCACATGCTCTCGCCTGCCACGAAGGCACGCGCGGCGGACAGCAGGTCCACGCTGGCTACACTGATCAGCGCCAGCGCCAGCACAACCGGAACGAACGGCCAGATGATGCGCAGTACGTGCTCACCAGCCGGCAGGGATCCGCGAGCCTGCCCCATGGGGACTCCCGCGCCGGCCGTCACGCCGGCACTGTCGGTGAAGTGCCGCAGCACGTCGGCGGCATGACCTCCCCATTGTCCGACGGGGAATACCGGTTGTCTCTAACTCAGACGAGTTAAATGATGGGGATGGCGCCCCTGCGGACGCCCGGCCAGGCCGGCGTGCGATCGACGCGGGCTTTCGCATCGCGCCGCGCGAGCGTGCCCGAGGGCTCCCCCGGCAGGCGGGCGGCATCCTGGGACGGGCAATCGCCGCGTACAATCGGCCGATGCCAAAAACAAACCCAAGGAGACAAGGCATGGCTGTGATCGGACCGGATGTCAGCGTGCACCCAAGCGCCTACGTGCACGAATCAGCGTACCTCTATGGCAAGGTCACCGTGCACGAAAACGCGTCGATCTGGATCAATGTGGCGGCGCGTGCCGAAAACAAGGAAATCGTGATCGGCGCATACACGAATATCCAGGATTTCGTCATGCTGCACGTGGGCGAACGCACGCCGACAATCATCGGCAGCCATTGCTCCATCACCCACCACTGCACCATCCACGGCTGCACGATCGGCGACAACTGCCTGATCGGCATCAATGCCACCATCATGGACGGCTGCGTGATCGGCGATAACTGCATCGTTGCGGGTCATGCCTTCCTCAAGGAAGGCACCGTGATCCCGCCCAACTCCATCGTGATGGGCAGCCCGGGCAAGGTCACGCGTACGCACAACAATTATGTGCGCAACCGGCTGAATGCGTTTCTTTACTACAAGAATGCGCTGGCCTATGCGCGGCAGAATTACCGGGCGTGGGATGCGCCCGGATTCCCTGAAGAGGTGATGCGGGAGATGGCGAAGCTACAGGCCGAACTTGAGAGGCTTGAAGGCTGAACCGCGCGCGGCGCGGTCCTGCCGTTGCGGCAGTCGCCCTCCCTACGCACTAATGACGTAAGTCGGTCCATATTGCGGAAGCAGCCTGTCCTCTGTGAGCAATACCATCGACTCCCCCATGACCTGTGCGATAAGCATGCGGTCGAATGGATCCTTATGGTTTGCGAATGTTGGCAGCGTCTCGACCAAAAGGGCGTGCCGGGCCTCCACCGACAATATCTGATAGCCAGAGAGGCGGAAGACAGCGCCAGCCTGTGCGGCTGTAATGGCCGCAGGGAGTTTGCCGAGCGAGCGCTTGATCGCAATCTCCCAAAGGCTGACAGCACTGACCCAGATCTCGTTCGAGGGGGTTTCAATCAACTCACGGGCGAGCGGGGAAAGCCTCTCGTCGTCGAAACAAGCCCACAGCGCGATGTGCGTGTCGAGCAGGAGTCTCATCCTGGCGTGTCCTCGGATGCGCCAATGCCGAACAACCGGGCAATCTCTTCGTCTGCCGAATTGAATTGCTCGAGGCTGAACGACTGCCAGTTGGCCAGCACGGCCTTGCCGGCACCGATACGGCGCGAGACGTCCTTCTCCGGCGGCAGGATGGGCACAAGTTTGGCTGCTGGCTTACCGTTACGGGCGATCACCACCTCTTTCTCCTCGCCCTTCTCGATCGCCTCTACCAGCCTGGAGAGGCCAGATTTGGCATCGTGCATATTCACGATCAGCATGACAGGCTCCGCATGAATCTAGCTAACCAATTAGCTAAGGATAGCATCCCCCATCTGCGCCAACAAGCACGCCTTCCCACACGAGCGCTGACAACACCCCCGAGGCATCCACCGAAAC
>NZ_JARJLM010000608.1 GCF_029335485.1 Cupriavidus basilensis | reverse complement strand
ACCGAACCGTCGATACGCCAGCGGCTCGCCCGACGAAACGAGCGCAGAACCACGCGAGATTCGAATCGCTGAAGTCCCGGCACCAGTGGCAACGTGCGCATCACCATCTCCGCGAGCTGCTCCTGTGTCTGCAAATTGATCTCGGTGAAGATATCGGCCTCTCCCGTGGTTGCCAGCACAACCTGGGTTTCCGGCTGCATGGCGAGATGCTCGGCCACTTCGCTTTCCCTGCCATTCTCCGCGCGGACCCATGCGTGCAACACGGGTCCGCTGCCCAGCACCACCGGGTCCAGTTCACCGATCACCTTGAGGTAGCCGCCATCCATGAACCGCTGCAGTCGGCGCGACAGCGTGCGCTCGGGCACGTCGCTGGCCGCACTCAGCTCCCGCCATGTACCGCGCGGGTTGCCCTGCAAGGCGCTGAGGCAGCGAAGATCCACCTCATCGGCCGCCAGTTGTCCGTTTTCCTCTTTAATCGAGCTTGACGTGTCCATATTCTGACATTAACCTTTTGTTCGTGTCGTTTTTATTGCGATTATAAACAAGCGCTGTCGAGACCCAGCGCTTCAACAAGAGCCAAGCTAATGAATCACGTGACCCAGGCAGGACAGGCGATCCCGGCGGAGACTCCGGTATCGAAAGCCCGCATGATTGCTGCCGGCAGCATCGGCAATGCAGTGGAATGGTTTGACTGGACCATTTACGCCGCCTTTGCCGTCTTCTTCTCAGGCCAGTTCTTCCCCAAGACCGACGAGACCGCATCCCTGCTCGCGACGTTCGCCATTTTCGCAGTTGGCTTCTTCATGCGCCCGGTCGGCGGCTGGGCGCTCGGGATTTTCTCCGACCGCTACGGCCGGAAGGCGGCCCTCGCGGCAACGATCCTGATGATGTCCGGCGGCTCGCTGGTGATCGGCATAACCCCGACCTACGAGAAAATCGGGCTGCTCGCCCCCCTGCTCCTCGTGGCCGCACGCCTGGTGCAAGGCCTGTCGCTGGGCGGCGAATACGCTTCCGCATCGACTTTCCTGGCCGAGATGGCGCCGCGCAAGCGCCGTGGCTTCTACACGAGCTTCGCCTTTTTCAGTTCCGCCGCCGGTATCCTGATCGCTTCGGCCATCGGCTGGGCGCTGACAACCTGGCTCACGCCAGACCAGATGAAGGCGTTCGGATGGCGCATTCCGTTCCTGCTGGGCGCCGTCGGCGGCGTTGCCGGCATGTGGCTGCGCACCTCGATTCCGGAAACCGAGGCTTCGGCCAGGCAGATGCATCAGCAACCGGTCAAGCAGCCCCTGCGGACGCTGCTGCGCGACTATCCGCGAGAAACGCTGCGCATCATCGGCTTTTCGGTCCTGACCACCTTTGCCTTCTACCTGTTCGTCGCCTACGTCCCGACCTATGCGATCCGGGCGCTGCATGCCGACTCGAAGACCGCATTCGCCGCCAACACCATCGGCATGATCGTCTTCATGCTGCTCCACCCGATCTTCGGGATGCTCTCCGACAAGATCGGCCGCAAGCCTCAGCTGATCGTCTTTGCGCTCGGTTACCTGCTGCTGTTCTACCCGATGATCACCACGATGCAGCCGACCTTTGGCTCGATCCTGGCTGTGGAACTGTTCGGTCTGGTCCTCTATGCGCTGTACACCTCGATCGCTCCGGCCATCATGTCCGAACAGTTCCCGACCAGCGTTCGCGCAGTGGGCATCGGCGCCCCGTACAACCTGATGGTGGCCCTGCTTGGCGGCACCACGCCATACCTGCTGACCTGGCTGCAGAGTATCGGCCAGGAGCGCTGGTTCTTCTACTACGTTCTAGCGGGCGCTGTCATCACTCTGGTCACCTTTATACGCATGCCGGAAACGGTGGGGCAGGAACTGAAGTAATCGCAATCGATCCCCGGTCATTGCCGCGCCGCGCTCCCGCACCGGCAGTCCACCGGGTACACGTACCGGCCCCTGCCGCGAGTGGCACAGGCCGTATTCTTTCGGATCACAGATCCAGCTCCTCATGCAAGACGAACTCAAAGCACTCCATTTTCAAAGCGCGCTGCAGATTGCACGGCAGATCGCAGACGGCAGGATCACTTCGCGTGAGGTTACGCAGTGCTTCCTGGACCGGATCCACCGGGCGAACGCGCTCAACGCCTTCACGGTCGTTCTGGACGAGCAGGCCCTCGCCCAGGCAGATGCGGCGGACCGCGCGCTGCGGTCCGGCCAGGCGGCCAGCCCCCTGCATGGCGTGCCGATCGTGATCAAGGACAGCATCGAGATCGCGGGCACCGCCGTGGCAGCCGGCTCGCTCAGCCGCATGGCCGTCGTCAGCACCGGCACCAGCGCCGTGGCCAGACGGCTCCAGGCCGCCGGCATGGTCATCCTTGGCAAGACGCACATGACGGAATTCGCGTTCGGGCTGTCCGGGCAGAATCCCACGTGCGGCACGCCCTGGAACCCCTGGGATGCCTTTCGGCACCGTGCGCCGGGAGGGTCGTCTTCCGGCGCCGGCGTGGCAGTCGCCGCCGGCCTTGCTCCGATTGCGCTGGGTGGCGACACCGGCGGCTCGGTGCGCGCGCCCGCGACCCTGAATCACCTCGTTGGCTTCAAGCCATCGACCGGCATCATCAGCCGCGCGGAAGTCGTTCCGCTTGCCCCCAGCCTGGACGTGCTCGGTCCGATCTGCCGCACGGTCGCCGACGCCCACGCGCTTACCACCGTGCTGGCCGGGCCGGACGACGCCGATCCCGTCACCCTTGAAACACCTGCCGATGTATTCGCTCGCCTGAAGGGCAGGCTGGCAAGTCCGGAACGCGAAATCTTCGTGCTGGATACAGAGGCATTTCCCGCCAGCCTTGCCTCCAGCGCCATGCGTGCATGGAAGGGGGCGCTGGCAAGGCTGCGCGAGGCCGGCTGGGCATTGACGCCGTGGACGCCATGCGCGGCGCTGGACATTGGCAAGCTCTCCGACGACAACTCCCTGATCATCGGATATGAGGGCTACAGCCTTCACGGGCAATTGGCGCAAGACCCGCTGCAGCCCATCTGGGAAGTGGTTCGCCATCGCATACTCGCCGGCGCGAAAATTCCCCGTGAAGCCTATGATCGTGCCATCGAGCGCAGGACGGAAGCCGCGGCGGCGTTCACGCGGGCCATGGGTGCCACGGGAACGCTGCTGATGCCGGCGACCAGCCATGGTGCCCTGCCTCTGGACCCCGCCGATGCCGGTCACGCTGGCATCGGCAAATTCTGCCGGGCAGGCAACTTCCTCGGCACCCCTGCCATCGCCCTGCCCGCGGATTTCGACGACGCAGGCATGCCAGTCGGCGTGCAGCTGTTGGCCCCACCCATGGCCGACAAGGCACTTCTCGACCAGGCCGGTGCGATAGCGCCGGTGCTGCTGGTCACCGACCGCAATCCCGACCTGAAGCGATGGGCTCTCTGAGACCTCGGGCAAGCCGCCCGGCGCGCTTGCCTGTGCCGACATTGGCGGCGTAAGCTACTTCTGACTGTGCCCAACGCGTTGCCCGCCTGCCGGGTTTGGTGGCCCACCATCATCACCCTGGGGAGGGTACGCGGAAGTCACATGCCCATGCAAATCACGATTGCCGGCAGCGCTGTATCACATGAAGCCCATCGCCTATCCCTATCAGCCGGTACCGGAGCGGGGAACGCTGGGGTGCTTCCTGCTGGCCCTCCTGATGCACGTGTTCCTTGGCGTCCTGCTGTACTACGGGGTCCATTGGCAAAGCAGCACCCCAGTCGGCCTGCAAGCCGAACTGTGGGACGCGACCCCGGCAACCACGGCGCAACCACCCGAACCGGCAGCACTGCCCCACCCCGCGCCTGCACCCACTGTGCAGCCAAAGGAGGAAGAGGCTGACATTGCACTCCAGCAGCAGAAGCGCCGCGAGGCCGCCGCCGCGCGCCAGGAGGCGCAAGAGCAAGCGCGCCAACAAGCGCGCGAACAAGCCGACCAGCGTGCACGCCTGGCCCGCGAGGAAGCCGATGCGCGGGCCAGGCAGGCCACCGCCGCCAACGCGCAGCGCCGGAGCGAACTGGAACGCCTGCAGGCCCAGGCAGGCGGCACCGTCGCCAGCCAGGGCGTGGGCAACCGCGCGGGCAATACCGCAGGCGCGGGCGGTACCGCCTCGTCCGGCTATCCGGACCGGGTGCGCCGGCGTGTCAAGCCGAACATCATCTTCACCGAAGAGGTGTCCGGCAATCCGGCCGCGGTGGTGGCGGTGCAGCTGGCCCCGGACGGTTCGCTGCTGTCGGCCCGCCTGACCAAATCGAGCGGGAATTCCGCCTGGGACAGCGCAGTGCTGCGCGCGGTGGAACGATCCGATCCGCTGCCGCGTGACGAAAATGGCATAGCGCCGGGCAGTGTCACCCTCACATTCAAACCGAAAGACTGAGCGGGAACTGGCGGCCTTCGGCTACGGCCATGCGTCGATCGAAGGCATTTCGCCCTGGCCGCGCAGCCACCCATGGTCGGCCAGCGCGAGCAGTTCCCTGTCGCCCCGGCTATCGCCATAGGCGAACAACACCGGCGGTTTTCCGACGCCGGACCACTGCTGGAGCCTGCGCACTTTTTCCGGCCCCCAGCAATTCGGCGAGGCCAGGCGCCCGGAAAAGCGGTCGCCGCGGAATTCAAGCTCGGTTGCGAGCACGGCATCGAAGCCCGCGCTCTCGGCCCAAACCTTCAGGTAGAACGCAGGAGAGGCACTGACCAATACCAGCCGGTGACCGCGGCGTTTGTGTTCCCGCAGCCTTGCCTCCATTTCAGGCCGGATCAGTGCCGGCAACCGTTGGGCCACATATCGCCGCGCCGCGCGCTCCAGTTCGCGCCGGGTCATGCCGCCGATCGCACCGGCAAGGAAACGCGCTTTCGCGGTCCCCCGGTCGCATGTGCCGGCCAGCATGCCGGCCAGCCACGGTGCCGCGCAAACCGCACCGCGGATCAATCCCCGGCCACCGACCATGTAGCGCACGAAATCGCGCAGGCTGTCCGAGGTGGTGATGGTGCCGTCGAAGTCGAAAGCGGCAACGACACTGTCGCGTGAGATCGCCTGGCCGGGAGAACCGCCGCGCCACGGGTCGCGGGTCAACGCATGTTCCCGGTGTGGCCAAGCGAATAGCGTCCGGGCTGCGGCCAGACGGTGAGGCCGTGCGGCTCCATGCCCACCGGAATGGACTTGACCGAACCGGTTGTCGTGTCGATGGCATAGACCACGTCGTCGAACCGGCCCGACAGCCACAGCGTCCTGCCGTCGGCGCTGACGTTGCCCATATCCGGGCTGCCGCCGCCCGGAATCGGCCAGGTGGCGACGACCTTGCGCGTATCGAAGTCGATCACGGACACGCTGCCCTTGCCATGCTTTGGCCCGTGCACACGGTTGGAGCCGCGATTGGCGACATAGAGCCTGGTGCCGTCGCGGCTTGGATACAACCCATGCGTACCGACCCCCGTCTGGATGAAGCCGGTCTTGGTAAAGCTGTCGCCGTCGACCACATGGACGCCATCGGCCATCATGTCGGCCACGTAGAACGCCTTGCCGTCGGGCGAAATGCGGATATCCTGCGGCATGCCCTTCTTGCCGAGCTGCAGGTAGCCGGCCACCTTGCGATTCACCAGGTCGATCTTTGCCAGGCTGCTGTCGAATTCGCAGGTGAACAGCGCGTACTTGCCGTCAATCGAAAAGTCCGCGTGGTTGATCCCTTTGCATTGCGGCACTTCGAGACTCGACTTCAGCGCCATCGTGCGCGGATCCCGGAAGTCGAGCCGCGCATGCGCTTCCGCAACGACGATGGCCTCCTTGCCGTCCGGCGTGAAGTACATATTGTATGGATCGTCGACCCGGATCTCCTTGCCGGGTTTACCGGTTTTCGGATCGATCGGGGTCAGGCTGCCGTCGGGCCGGCCCTCGGCATTGTTGGCTACCCACAGCGTCTGCAGATCCCACGACGGAACGACATGCTGCGGGCTGCGGCCGACCGGGAACCGGTCAACCACCTTGAGCGTCGCCGGGTCGATGACATAGACGTCGTTCGAGCGCAGGTTCGGCACATAGACGCGTGGCAACGCGCCCGACACCGCCGGGCTCATATGGCCAGCGGCCGCTTCGCCATAGAGGTTGCCGGGGTTCACCACGGGCGGCATGCCGGCCACGGTCGCGACAGCCGCCGCAGCGGATGCCGCGGCGGCGGCACAGCAACCGGCGAGCGCCACCGCAACTGCCGAAGCAAGGCGCGAAAAACGATGAGGATGCAATGGCATGGCTGGTTCCCTTATCGAGTGAAAATGCGGCTGGATGCGGAAGGCGGACGGCACCGGACGCGTCAATGGACTCCGGTGTCCTTCCTGATGGCCCCGATGGTCTGCGCGACGATCGCATCGATGCCGGGCTGGCCGAGCTCGGCGCTCGCACCACGCGGATCCCCGCCATAGACGCCGTCCGCCGGCCCCAGCCTGGGGCCGCTTCTCAGGCGCTCGAGCCGCACCATCTGCGGTGCGACCGCGAGTTGCAGCGACGTATCGGCAAGTCCCGCATGCGTGCCGATCTCGTCGTCGCGGTAGCCGCGCTTGCGCAGCATCTCAGCGTAACCGTCAGCGCTGGCGGCATAGTACTCCGGCGGCACGAACGCGCGGGCTCCCGAACCGGCCCAGGCCTTGTTGAGCTGGGCCACCACGCGCTTGACATCGTTCTGGTAGCCGCCGTGATCGCCGAGAAAGACGATGTTCGTGAATCCGTGGACCTTGAAGCTGTTCGCGGCAGACGCCAGCGTTTTCTCGAACACGTCGTCCGGCACGGTGATCGTGCCGGGAAACCGCATGTGCGAGGTCGGCGGAGCATAGCTCCCCTCCGGCACATAGGCGATCACCGGCGCCACCAATGCATTGCCCAGGCCTTCGGCGATGCGCTGGGACAGAACCTTGACCCGTGCATTGTGCTTGCCGAGCGCAACGCCGGGACCGCTCTGCTCGGTCGCGCCGATGGGAATGATGATGGTGGTCTTGCCGGCGTGAATCTGGTCGCGCAGTTCGGTCCACGTCAGCTCCTCCAGCTGCACCGTTTTAGGCACCTGCGCCATGGCGGACTGGGTGGCCGCAAGCACCAGCGCGGACGCAAGAGCCGATCGGAGGAGAAAACGCATGGCGAGCCCTCGTGGAAAAGTTCGTTCAGGTGTGGAGAAGGAAGCGATGGAAGCGCCAGTGGATCGCCCTGCGCGCCGGGACTGCGCCCGGCCAGGCGTATCGGTGGCGAGCCTGCGGGCCTCGCGGGAGAAGACAGCAATCGGCATGCTGCACATGATACATAGGATACATTGGCCGACAATACCTTGGGCCGGCCGCCCGATCTCCGTCAGCCCTTTTCGCGCAGCACCAGCGTTGGAATTCCTGGACTTATGCAAGTCCTGAAACACCAGCCGCAATGCCGGCGTGGATCAGCCTGATCCCCGCTGCCCACTCGCCCCTGTCGGGGCTACGCCCGGACAGGGCATAGCCGTGCAGGTAGTCGACCACCACATCCCTGGCGAGCAGGTACTGCGCATCGGACAAGCCGAGATCTGCCACGGCCAGTTCGAACAGCGCGTCAAAACGCCGGCCGACATGGGCCGGCCCGACAGCGCCCCGCGCCATCAGGCGGACCAGCGCCGGCACCGGGCAAGCCAGCTTCAGGTACATCGAGCATACGGCGATCAGCTTCGACTGCGTATCGTCTCCGGCCGCGAACGGCAGCGTGGCGGAGTCGAGTGCCTCGAACGCATGCGCCACCACCGCATCCAGCAGCGCCGATTTCGTCGGGAAATAGCGGTAGACCGCCATCGGGTCGACGCCCATCGTCTGCGCCAGGCCCCGCATCGAGAAGTCTTCGCCCGCCTGCTCGAGCAGCGCGGTGGCTGCCGTGAGGATGGCGCCGGCTTCCAGCTTTGGCGGGCGGCCTCGCCTGCGAACGGGAGCCGCTTGGGCTGTATTTTCAATGGTGCTCATGCTTATAATTCTACACCGTAGATTTAATAAGGACACACCAATGCATCGTCCAATGGTCAGCGTTTTTCTTGCCGTCAGCCTCGATGGCTTCATCGCCGGTGAAGGCGGCGATCTGTCATGGCTTTCGCCGTATGCCTCGGATCCGCCGGAGGCTACCGGATACGCCGCCTTGATGCGCGAAACCGATGCGATGGTGATGGGCCGCAACACCTACGACGCGGTGCTGGGATTCGGGCCCTGGCCCTACGAGGGCAAGCGCGTGGTCGTACTGACTGGCCGCGAACTGCGCCCAAGGCACGGAGAGGAACGCGCCGATGTCCCGCTGCATGCGTTGCTGCGGGATCTGGGCAAAGCGGGACATCGCCATGTCTACCTGGACGGCGGTGCCGTGGTTCGGGATGGACTGCGGGCGGGGCTGGTCGATAGCCTGACCTTGTCGCGGGCGCCCGTCGTGCTGGGCAAAGGCATAGCGCTTTTTGACCAGGACCTGCCACGGGCCACATGGCGCATGCACAGCACCAGAAGCCTGCCCAGCGGGCTGGTGCAGACAAGATATCTTGCGAACCTTGCGAAAACGGGCGACGCGTAAGCGGCGCCTACCGCCCCGACGCCGCGCACGCACCCTCTCCGCCGCCACGCGCAGTCTTGTCGCTGCCAAGCAAAGCCAGCAGTCCGCACGCCAGCGAGCCGCGCCAGTGCAGGTAATCGTGCCCGCTGGCGGTCTCGGCGTAGCGCACCGGATAGCCCTTGGCCTGCAGCACATCGCGCAGATGGCGCGAGGTGGAAAGAATGCCGCCGGGCCCCCGCGCGCCCTCGAACAGGCCAGCCTCCAGATAGAAGCGCAGCGGCATCCTCGGGGCCGCCACATACTCGCGCGTCAGCCATTCCGGCTCGCGCGCCGGCGCGGATGCGCCCAACGGTGAGCCCGGCCCCGGCGCCCACCAGAACGATCCCGACTGGCTGAGCACATTGCCGAACAGTTCGGGATGGCGCAGCGCGGCGTAGGCCGAAGCCAGTCCGCCGAAGCTCGACCCCGCCACCACAGTGCTGGCCGCCGGGGCGGACAGGCCCTGCCCGCGCGCCCACGGCATCAGTTCTTCGGCGAGGAAGCGGGCGAACGTCGGGTTGGGCGGCAGTTCCGCGCTACGCGCCGCGGCACTCGGGTTGCCGACGATGATGGCCGCAGTGGGCGGGATACGCCCTTGCGCGATCAGGTTGTCGAGGATCACCGGCGTCGGCACCAGGCTCACGTAGGCATGCGCATCGAATACCAGCAGCAGCGCCTGGCCGGCGCCACCGGGGCGGTAGCCGGCGGGACGGTACAGGTAAACGTCGCGCCCATTGCCCAGCAACCGGCTCTCGAAGCGGTGCAGCGACAGCGTGCCGGCGGGTACGCCCGGCCTTGCCTCCACCCACGGCTGCGGTGGCGCCTGCGGCAGTTCCAGTACCGACTTGGCCTGGAACGCATCGGCGCCAGCGGCCGGAAACACCCGGGCATTGAGCGGGTCGCGCTGCGCGGTGGCCAGGATGGCGCGGCGCAACTGCGCCGCGGGCGCGTCGAACTTCGGCACGTCGGGGGCCAGCTGGTAGCTCAGGCGCGTGCTGGCGGGCAGGCGGTAGGAGCGGAACCAGACGTCGCTGTCGCCCAGCCGCGCCAGTTCGTCATGATCGCCAGCCGGGCTGCCGAACAGGCGCACGCCGTGGCCGGCGCCGCGCCACAGGAAGGTCACCAGCACCGCTTTGCCGGCGCCGCCATCGCTGACCGCTCCCTCTTTGCCGGACCCGGCAAGCGGCTCGGACAACGGCTCGACCAGCGGCGTGCCGCGCTGGCTCATCTCCCGCCAGAACGCCGCGCTGCCACCACCGCTGGCAAGCGTCTTTGCCAATGCCCGCAACCGTGGGCTCTCGACCGCCGCTGCCGGTGCGTGCTGCGCCGCCAGCGGCACGATGGCGTCCACCGTGATCCGGTATGGCGTGCCGGCCTGCGCCGCAGGCTTGGTGTGGGGGATAGCCTCCTGGCCGTTAGTTGCATTCCTGCCAAGAAGCCCATCGCTGCCATCTTCCGGGGGACCTACCCGCAGCGTGTAGTCGCCATCGCGTGGTGCCACGAACATGAAGTCGCGGGTGGGCATGCCAGCGCCGGCCAGGCGCCGCAGGCGCCCGCCCTGGGCATCGAGCAGGTCCAGCGCCGCCGGCACCCCCTCGAAGCTGCCCTGTACCAGGTCGCCCTTTGCCAGCGCCAGCCGGTAGGCTGCCGGCATGCCGGGACGCCACAGTCCGCCGGCACTGCCGCCCTCGCCAAGCCGCACCCCTGCCGCGCCTTGCTGCCCCGCCGGCGCGATCTGCGTCTGCGGGGCCGGCGTTTCACCCTGCCCGCGCGCGCCGCCGCAGGCCATCCCAAGCAGCATCGCCGCCAGCACCAGCGCGCGTGGCGGCCGCCTGGATCCATCCCGATGCCGCATCTCGCTCTTCCTCATGACCGGCCCCTTCAGAAGTCGATGGTGGTGGAAAGCTTGAAGGTACGCGGCGCGTTCTGCGTGGCGAAGCCGTCGTTGAAGGTGCCGGTCCAGTAGCTGCGGTCGAGCAGGTTTTCCACGCTGGCGCGGAACACCACCTTGCGGCCCTGGACGCGCGTGGCATAGCGCGCGCCGACGTCATAGCGGGTCCAGCCCGGAATCCGCTGCGTATTGGCGGAATTGAGGTACTGCCAGCTGGTGCGCACCGCGCGGCCGGTCAGGGTCAGGCCCGGCACCCAGGGCGTATCCCATTCCAGCGCCACGCTGCCGGCCCAGCGCGGCGCGCCGAAGGCCGTGTTGCCGTCGAAAGCGCCGTTGGCGGTATGGGTCAGCAAGGCCTGGGTATAGGTCACGCCGCCCAGCACGCGCACCTGCGGCGCGACCTGGCCGAACAGGTTCCATTCCACGCCGCGATTGCGCTGCTCGCCGTCGGCGTTGTAGGTATTGCTGGCGGTGTCCTTGAGCATGCTCGGCTTGCTGATCTGGAACACGCTCAGGGTGTTAGTGATCTCGCCCGCGTCCCATTTCACGCCGGCTTCCATCTGCTTGCTCTTGTAGGGAGCGAATACCTCGCCGTAGTTGCGCGCGGTGACGTCGGTCACGCTGTCGCCCTGGCTCAGCCCCTCGATGTAGTTGGCATAGAGCGACACCTGCGCGCTCCACGGCTTGACCACGAGCCCCAGCGCCGGTGTCAGCGCGCTCTTGTCGTAGTCGGCGGTCTGCACGCCGGTGGTACCGCTGAAGGTCGTGGTCTGCACGCGCTGGGCACGCAGGCCGGCGGTGAGCAATACGCGGTCGCGCGCGAACGACAGCGTATCGGCCAGCGCGATGCTGGTCAGCGTAGTCTCGGCGGTCTTGGGCGCGGCGCCCGGCTGGCCCGCCAGGCGCGGCGTGGCGGGATTGTAGATATTGGAGGCGTAGCTGGCGCCGGTCTTGTTGACGGTGCCGCTCTCGATCTGCAGCGCGGTGGCGCTCAGCACCAGTTGATGCCCGACCGGGCCGGTGCGCGCCTGCGCCCGCAACCCGGCTTCGGCCGACAGCGTGTCGATGTAGCCGTTCTGGTGGTAGGTCATGCCCGTGTAGTTCCCGGCCGGCGAGACGTTGCCGGCGCGGGTGCCGTTGATGTAGCCCGAATAGCGATAGCTGCGCGCGCCGACGCCGGCATAGGCGGTGAGCTGGTCGTTGATATCGAATTCGCCGCGCACCACCGCCGCCTTGTTATCCAGCCGGCCATGGGTGCCGCGCAGCAGGTTGGTGCCGGTCTTGGGCGGACTGGGCACGGTGGTGCCGGAAAAGGACGCCATCCATGGGCTGCCGTTGCTGATGTCTTCCTCGTTGGCATAGGCGTCCAGCGACAGCTTCAGCCGCTCGCCGCGATAATCCAGCCCGAGCGCGCCCAGCAGGCGCTTCTTGCTCTGCCCGTCCAGTTCGCTGCGGCCGTCGCGGTAGGCACCGTTGAAACGCACGCCGAATTCATTGCGGCCGCCAAAGCGCCGCCCCACGTCAAGATGGCCGCCGAATTGCGAACTGGAGATGTAGTCGGCGGTGAACCGCGTCAGCGGCGCGTCGCCCGCCCGCTTGGGAACCAGGTTGACGACGCCGCCCACGGCGCCGTTCGGAGACATGCCTGAGAGCAAGGCGCTGGGGCCTTTGAGCACTTCCACCCGTTCGATGAACTCGGTGGGCGCATGGCCGTTGGGCGACAACCCGTACATGCCATTGAGCGCCAGGTCGTCGGCGTTGACCGAGAAGCCACGGATGCTGTAGTTCTCATAGATATGCCCGGCCGACGTGGTGAAACGCACCGAGGGATCGTTGACCAGGACATCGCCCACGGTGCCGGCCTGCTGATCCTCGATGGCCTGCGCGGTATAGCTGCTGATGTTGAAGGGTGTGTCCATCATGTCGGCATTGCCCAGCATGCCGAGCCTGGCGCCGCGCGCCACCTGGCCGCCCGCGTAGGATTCCGGCAGGGCTTCGGCGCGGTCGGCGGCGGCGCTCACGGTCACCTCCGGCAGCGCGGCCTCGGTGACGGCACCGGGCGGATGCGCGTCGGGCCGTAGCGTGTAGGCGCCGTTGACGCCGCGCACCGCCTGTAACCCGTGTGCCGCCAGCAGCCGCGCAAAGCCCTCCTGCAGCGTGAAAC
>NZ_JARJLM010000607.1 GCF_029335485.1 Cupriavidus basilensis | reverse complement strand
TGCGAGGGCTGCGCGGGATCGGCTTCCAGCTTGTGCCGCAGGTGCCCCATATAGACGCGCAGGTAATGGCTGCTCTCCGAATGCGCGGGCCCCCACACCTCGCGCAGCAGCTCGCGATGCGTCATGACCTTGCCGCGATGCGCGATCAGCACGGCCAGCAGGCGGTACTCGATCGGCGTGAGATGCACATCCTGTCCGGCGCGCGTGACCACCCGGTTGGCCAGGTCGATCTGCACCTCGCCGAACGCGATCTGCGGCGTGCCTTGCGGGTTGGTCTTGGCGTGCCGGCGCAGCAGCACGCGCACGCGGGCGATCAGCTCGCCCACGCCGAAGGGCTTGGTCAGGTAGTCGTCGGCGCCCGCGTCCAGCGCGGCGATCTTGTCGTCCTCGCCGGCGCGCGCGGACAGCACCAGCACCGGGACTTCGGTCCAGGTGCGCATCTCGCGGATCAGCGTCATGCCGTCGCCATCGGGCAGGCCGAGATCGAGGATCACCACGTCGGGCTGGCGTGTGCCGGCATCGATCAGGCCGCGCTTGAGCGTCTCGGCCTCATGCACGATGCAGCCCTCCGCCTGCAGCGCCTCGCGCACAAAGCGCCGGATATGCGGCTCATCCTCGACCACCAGTACCGTCGGCGAAAATTCGAATGCCATCTCAGTTGGACTCCTTGTCTGCCTGGGGGCCGGCACCGCCGCCAGGCGTGCCGTCCTGCCGCTCGATCCCGATGCGTGCGTCGGGACCGGCAGCGTGCACAACGGCATTGATATTGGCCTCGATGCCGGCTTGCCCGCCGGCCTGCGCGGCCGCCACGGGCTCGGGCGGCTCCGGCTCGATCAGCGGGGGGGTGCCGCGCGGCAGCGCAACGATAAAGCGCGCGCCACCGCCCGCCCCGCCCGCGCCACGGCCACTCTCCACCCAGATACGCCCGCCGTGCGCCTGCACGATGGCTTCGCACACGGCCAGCCCCAGGCCCACGCCCGCGGTCGCCGACTCGCGCTCGCCGCGCGTGAATTTCTGGAAGATCGACAACTCCTGCCCGCGCGGCACGCCGGGCCCGTCGTCTTCCACCGACAGCCGCATCTCGTCGCCAACCACCTCGCCGGAAAGGCGGATGTCGGTGCCGGGCGGGGTGTACTTGACTGCGTTCTCCAGCAGGTTGCACAGCACCCGCTCCATCAGCACCGCGTCGCACTCGACCAGCGGCAGCGCCGACAGGTCCGCCACCGAAACCCGGTGCCGCGACAACGCATCGCGCATGCCGGCCAGCGCCGCGCCCACCAGTTCCTCGAGCGACTGCCACTCCCTCTGCATGCGCACGTCGCGGCTTTGCAGGCGGGCCATGTCGAGCAGGTTGACCACCATGGTGCGCATGCGCAGCGCCTGCTCGCGCATGGCATCCACGGTCTCGGCCAGCGACGGCGGCAGCGGCGGCTCCGTGCGCTGCATGGTCTCGGCCATGCCGATCAGGCTGGTGAGCGGCGTGCGCAGGTCGTGCGAGACGGCGGCCAGCAGCGAGCTGCGCAGCCGCTCCGATTCCATCGAGACCAGCGCCTGCTGCGCGACCTCGACATAGTGCAGCCGCTCGATGGCGATCGCGATCAGCGTGGCGAACACATCGATCTGCCGGCGCCGCTCGGGCCGCGCGAAGGCGCGCCATTCCTGCGGCTCCACCGCCAGCACGCCGCGCGTCTGCATCGGCGCCTTGAGCGGCAGATACAGCACGGTGCTGCCCGGCAGCGTGTGGGTACCGGTACCGGCGGGCTGGCCGTGGTCGAACACCCATTGCGCCAGCACCGGGTCGATGGCGTCGCTGCCGCGCTGCGCGGCATCGATCACCGGCGGCATCAGCCGGCCTTTGGCCGAGACCAGGAAAAACGCGGAGCGCGCGCCCAGCGCGGCGTGCAGGAAGCGGCTGCTGATGGAAACGATCTGCTCGGGCATCAGCGCGGCGGACAGTTCGCGCGCCAGTTCATAGAGCGTGCGCGCATCGGTCTCGCGCTCGACAGAAACCTGGGCCTGCTCGCGCAGCCCCGCGGTAAGCTGGCCGATCACCAGCCCGACGGTCAGCAGCACCACGAAGGTCACCAGGTACTGCACGTCGCTCACAGCGAAGGACATGCGCGGCGGCACGAAGAAGAAGTCGAAGGCCGCCACCGACAGCACCGAGGCCAGCGCGGCGGGACCGCGCCCGTGGCGCAGCGCAACGCCCACCACCGCCGCCAGGAACAGCATGGCGATATTCACCAGGTCGAACCAGGGCCGCGTCAGCGCCGACAGCAGGCTGGCGCCCGCGCACCACACCCCGGCCCACAGGTAGTCGACGCGGTGCGCCGTCACGCTGCCGTCGTCGTGGTTGTCGTCGCCGTGGTCCTCGCGCACGTCGGCGCGGCCCGTGGCCGGCTGCGCGCGGCCGCGCGTGTCCCCGCGCATGGCATCGGCGGCCACGCGGATCACATCGATTTCCGGGCAGCCCAACGCCAGCGCGTCGGCAAAGCTATGCCGGCCGAACAGCCAGGCGCGCGCGCCGAGAAACGGCGACAGCCCGAGCGCCAGCAGCGCGCGCGCGCGCGCCAGCAGGCTGCCGCCGCCGCGCGGCCAGTCGGCGGGCGCCCGCCCCACCACCACCTTGGTCAGGTTGTGCCGCCGCACATAGCCGGTCACCGCCTGCACGATATCGCTGCCGGCCAGGGTCTCGGTGCGCGCGCCGAGTTCCTCGGCCAGCCGCATCGCGCCCTGCACGCTCGCGCGCGCCTGCGCGCTGAGCGGCGTCAGGCGCGGCGTGGCCACGGTGACCACATGCCAGTCGCAATCGAGCTGGCCGGCCAGCCGGCGCGCGCTCTTGACCACCTGCCCGGCATCGTCGCCCGTGCTGATGCAGGCCAGCACCGCCTCGCGCGTGCGCCACACGGGGCGGATCGATTCGGCGTGGCGGTAAGCGCGCACGTCCTCGTCGACGCGGTCGGCGGTGCGGCGCAATGCCAGCTCGCGCAGCGCGATCAGGTTGCCTTTGCGGAAGAAATTGGTGGCCGCGGTACGCGCCTGCTCGGGCAGGTAGACCTTGCCGTCCCGCAGGCGCCGCAGCAATTCGTCGGCGGGCAGGTCCACCAGGATGACTTCGTCGGCATTGTCGAACACCGTGTCGGGCACGGTTTCCCACACGCGGATGCCGGTAATGCCGCCCACCGCCTCGTTGAGGCTGTCCAGGTGCTGGACATTGACGGTGGTCCACACGTCGATGCCCGCCGAAAGCAGTTCCTGGATGTCCTGCCAGCGTTTCGGGTGGCGGCTGCCGGGCGCGTTGGAATGCGCCAGTTCGTCGACCAGGATCAACGCCGGGCGCCGCGCCAGCGCGCCGTCCAGGTCGAATTCCTGCAGCATGTGGTCTTCGCGCTTCTGGTGCGGCACGGCCTTCATCGGCAACCGCTCCAGGCCCTCGATCAGTGCCTCGGTCTCGGCGCGGCCATGCGTTTCCACCACGCCGATCACCACGTCGCTGCCCTGTTCCCGCAGCGAGCGCGCCGCGGCAAGCATGGCGAAGGTCTTGCCGACGCCCGCGGAGGCGCCGAAATACACCCGCAGCTTGCCGCGCGCGGCGCGCTCGCCCTCCGCCTGCATGCGCTGCAGCAGGGCATCCGGATCGGGGCGGTCGGGGTCGGCGCGCGTGGCGGTGTCAGGCATGGTGAGTCTCATCGCCCGGGAGAGGAGGGGATGTGAACGATTGTGCCACGGCTGCCTGCATGCGCCAAAACCGCCCGAAGTGCCCGACGGTTGTCACTTCCTCTCCCACAAGCGGGAGAGGGGAGCAAACCGGGGGCGTGCAAACCAATACCCTGCGGCCACTCCCAACCGCCCCCTTCACTGCTTCTCGCCATCCAGTGCCAGGTTCAGTTTCAGCACATTGACCACCGGATCGCCCATCACCGCCAGCAGCGGCGCATCGGTATTGGCCGCCACCAGCGCCTGCACGCGCTCCAGCGGCAGGCCGCGCAGGCGCGCCACGCGTGCCGCCTGGTATTGCGCGGCGGCGGGGCTGATATGCGGGTCGAGGCCGCTGCCGGAGGCGGTGACGAGATCCACCGGCACCGCCGCCTGGTTGCCCGGATCGGCAGCGCGCAGGGCCTCGATGCGCGCACGCGCGGCATCGGTCAGCGCAGGGTTGCTCGGGCCCAGGTTGGAGCCCGACGATGCCGCCGCGTTGTAAGGCATGGGCGAAGTCGCCGACAAGCGGCCCCAGAAGTACCTGGGATCCGAGAAGGGCTGGCCGATCAGCTCCGAGCCGATGGCCTTGCCATCCTTGACGATCAGCGAGCCGGCCGCCTCGAACGGGAACACCGCGCGCGAGATGCCGGTGATCACGCCGGGGTACAGCAGGCCGGTGATGGCCGACAACACGACGAACACCGTCAGCATCGGGCGCAGCAGGCCGCCCTGGACGAGCGTGTCGGGCTGGCGGGCTGGCGCGGGTTGGACTTGCATATTCATGATGACTCCGTTTTACGTTGTAGCTGCGGTGCCGGCGCGGCTCAGACCCAGCCGAGCATCGCCAGGATCATGTCGATCAGCTTGATGCCGACAAAGGGGATCAGGATGCCGCCCAGGCCATAGACCAGCAGGTTGCGCCGCAGCAATATGGCCGCCCCGAGCGGCCGGTACGCCACGCCGCGCAGCGCCAGCGGGATCAGCACCACGATGATCAGCGCGTTGAAGATCACCGCCGACAGGATGGCCGAGGCCGGCGTGGCCAGGCCCATCACATTGAGCTGGTTGAGCTGCGGATAGGTGGTGGCAAAAGCCGCCGGGATGATGGCGAAGTACTTGGCCACGTCGTTGGCCACGCTGAAGGTGGTCAGCGAGCCGCGCGTCATCAGCATCTGCTTGCCGATCTCGACGATCTCGATCAGCTTGGTCGGATTGCTGTCCAGGTCCACCATATTGCCGGCTTCCTTGGCCGCCTGGGTGCCGCTGTTCATCGCCACCGCGACGTCGGCCTGGGCCAGCGCGGGCGCATCGTTGGTGCCGTCGCCGGTCATTGCCACCAGGCGGCCTTCGCCCTGGTAGGAGCGGATCAGCTTGAGCTTGGCTTCGGGCGTGGCTTCGGCGAGAAAGTCGTCGACGCCGGCTTCGGCCGCGATCGAGGCCGCGGTGAGGCGGTTGTCGCCGGTGATCATCACGGTCTTGATGCCCATCTTGCGCAGTTCGCCAAAGCGCTCGCGGATGCCGGCCTTGACGATGTCCTTCAACTCGACCACGCCAAGCACGCGCACGCTCTCGGTGCCGCCTTCGGTGCTGGACTCGGCCACCACCAGCGGCGTGCTGCCGGCGCGGGCGACATCGTCCACCGCCAGCATCACAGCGTCGGGGAATTTGCCGGCGCGCTCCGTCACGTACTTGCGCACCGCGTCGGCGGCGCCCTTGCGCACGCTGCGGCCGCCGGCATCCACGCCGCTCATGCGGGTCTGCGCGGTGAACGGCACGAAGATCGGGCGCAGCGCGCTGATGTCCGGCGTGGCGGCGCCGGTCTGCTGGCGCGCCAGCGTGACGATGCTGCGGCCTTCCGGCGTTTCGTCGGCCAGCGACGACAGCCAGGCGGCTTCGGCCAATTGCTGGGCCGAGACACCGGGCGCGGCGATAAAGCGCGAGGCCTGGCGGTTGCCGTGGGTGATGGTGCCGGTCTTGTCCAGCAGCAGCACGTCCACGTCGCCGGCGGCTTCGACCGCGCGGCCCGAGGTGGCGATCACGTTGGCTTCCATCATGCGGCTCATGCCGGCCACGCCGATGGCCGACAGCAGGCCGCCGATGGTGGTCGGGATCAGGCACACCAGCAGCGCGATCAGCACGGTGATGGTGACCGGCATGCCGGCCTTTGCGACCAGCACGCTATACACCGAGAACGGCTGCAGCGTGGCGGTGGCCAGCAGCAGCACGATGGTCAGGCCCACCAGCAGGATGGTCAGCGCCAGTTCGTTGGGCGTCTTCTGGCGCTTGGCGCCCTCGACCATGGTGATCATGCGGTCGATGAAGCTCTCGCCCGGATTGGTGGTGATGCGCACCACGATCCAGTCCGACAGCACGCGCGTGCCGCCGGTCACCGAGGAGAAGTCGCCGCCGGACTCGCGGATCACCGGGGCGGATTCGCCGGTGATGGCGCTCTCGTCCACCGAGGCCACGCCTTCGATCACTTCGCCGTCGCCGGGGACCATGTCGCCCGCCTCCACCAGCACCACGTCGCCGCGGCGCAGCGCGGCCGCGCCGCGCGCTTCGGTGGCGCCGGCGGCGCGGTAATCGCGCCGCCCTTCCCTGACCAGCTTGGCGGTGACGGTGGTCTTGAGCCCGCGCAGCGCCTCGGCTTGCTGCTTGCTGCGTCCTTCGGCCAGCGCTTCGGCGAAGTTGGCGAACAGCACGGTGAACCACAGCCACACCGAAACGGCGAGGATGAAGCCCGCGCTCTCGCCGCCCGCCGTGGCGGGTGCGAACAGCGCGCGGAAGAACAGGATGGTGGTCAGGATGCTGCCCACGTAGACGACGAACATCACCGGGTTGCGCAGCTGGTCGCGCGGCGACAGCTTTTTCACCGAGTCGAGCAGGGCCGGCTTGACCAGTTCGGGCGCGAACATGCCGCCACGCGGCGGGCGATGATGGCCCCCAGTCTTGTGGGTCCCGTGGGCGGTATGGACCGGCGCGACCGCACTGGTTGCCGGCGTCGAGTTTGCCGATGCCGCGCCGCCGTTCTTGCTGCGCGCCACCGTGGATTCTTGTTGCATGCGTTTCTCCGCAATACGCTGGTATGCGTTCCGGGGACTGGCGCCGGCTGTGCGGGCGCCAGCCCCCGTTCCTTCCCTGCCTTGCTGCCGCCCATATCGCCGGGCGGCGGTCTCTCTGCTACTTGCCTGCCGCCGTCACCGCGGCGCCCTGCAACTGCTCCGCCACCGGACCCAGCGCCAGCGCCGGGATATAGGTAAGCGCGCCCACCATCAGCACCGAGCCCACCAGCAGGACCACGAACAGCGGGCCGTGCGTGGGCATGGTGCCGCCGGTCACCGGCAGCCGGCGCTTGGCCGCCAGCGAGCCCGCCATGGCCAGGATCGGCACGATGATCCAGAAGCGGCCGAACCACATCGCCGCGGCCAGCATCACGTTGTAGAAGGGCGTGTTCGCCGACAAGCCGCCGAAGGCGCTGCCGTTGTTGTTGGCCGCCGACGAGAACGCGTAGAGGATTTCCGAGAAGCCGTGCGTGCCGGGGTTGAACACGCCGGCACGGCCGGGCTCCACCATCACCGCCACCGCCGTGCCCAGGAGCACCAGCAGGGGCGTGACGAGGATCGCCACGGCGGTCATCTTCATCTCGTAGGTCTCGATCTTCTTGCCCAGGTACTCCGGCGTGCGGCCGATCATCAGGCCGGCGATGAAGACCGCCAGCACCGCGTACACCAGCATGCCGTACAGGCCCGAGCCAACGCCGCCGAACACCACTTCGCCCAGTTGCATCAGCAGCATCGGCACCAGGCCGCCGATGGCGGTGAAGGAGTCGTGCATGGCGTTGACCCCGCCGCACGAGGCCGCCGTGGTGATGGTGGCGAACAGCGTGGTGGCGGCGATGCCGAAGCGCGTTTCCTTGCCCTCCATGTTGCCGCCGGCCTGCAGCGCGCTGGCCACGTGGTCGACCGGCAAGCCGGACAGCGCAGCGTTGGCCTGCTGCTCGGACGCCGCCGCCACGCAGGCCATCACGACGAAGATCACCGTCATCGAAGCCAGGATCGCCACGCCCTGGCGGCGGTCCTTGACCATCTCGCCGAAGGTGAAGCACAAGGCCGCCGGGATCAGGAAGATGGCCAGCATCTCGATCAGGTTGGCAAGCTCGGTCGGGTTCTCGAAAGGATGGGCCGAGTTGGCGTTGAAGAAGCCGCCGCCATTGGTGCCGAGCATCTTGATGGCTTCCTGCGAAGCCACCGGCCCCATGGCCAGGGTCTGCCTGTCGGTCTTCACGGCCTCGGTAACGGGCGCGCCCCTGGCGTCGAGCACCGGCTGGCCGGCGGCGTCCACCTTGGGCTGGCTGTACTCGACCGGCGTCACCAGCGAGACATCCTTATAGCTGTCGAAATTCTGGATCACGCCCTGGCTGACCAGCGCAAGCGCGATGGCGGCGGCGATCGGCAGCAGCACGTAGAGCGTGCTGCGCGTCATGTCGACCCAGAAGTTGCCGATGGTGGCCGAGCTCTGGCGCGCAAAGCCGCGGATCAGCGCGAACACCACGGCGATGCCGGTGGCCGCCGAGACGAAGTTCTGCACCGTCAGCGCCAGCATCTGCGTGAGATAGCTCATGGTGGACTCGCCCGCATAGCCCTGCCAGTTGGTATTGGCGACAAAGCTGATAGCGGTATTGAACGCCGAGTCCGGCGACACCGCGCCGAAGCCTTGCGGGTTGAGCGGCAGCCATCCCTGCAGGCGCTGCAGCGCGTACACGGCGACCACGCCCAGCATATTGAAGGCGATCACCGCGATGGCGTATTGCTTCCAGCCCATCTCGGCACCGGCGCGCACCCCGCCCACGCGGTACAGCACGCGTTCCAGCGGCCGGCCCCAGGCCGTCGCAAGATAGCGGTCGTCCTCCATCGCGCGGCGGATATAGCGCCCCAGGAAGGGCGCGATCGCCAGCAGGATGGCGAGGTAAAGGACCAGTAGTCCCAGGAATTCGCTTGACATCAGAATTTCTCCGGCCGGAACAGGGCGATCAGGAGGTAGATAAAGACAGCGACGGCGAGTACGCCGCCCAGCAGGTCAGCCCAGTCCATCACAGCCTCCTGTCGGTGGCACTGTCCTTGCCGCGCGCGCCGGCGGCGTCCGCGCCCGTGCCGTCGGCCGCGCCAGGCGGCTTGCCCCCCAGGGCGGCGCACAGGGCCAGCAATGCGCCCGTCAGCGCACCGAACAACAACAAACCGATGAGATAGATCCCGTCCATGGCAACACACCGTGAGTGATTCACAGATGGCAGATTAGGGATGGCGCGGTAAAAACGGGGTAGAGAGGGGTGGCGGGGGTGTAAAGAAAATATAAAAAACGTGTAAAAACGGCGGCCGGACCTGACCGGCCACCCGCTGCGCACCGTGGCGAGTGCGCCGCCCGCAGGAAAAACCCCCGCAAGCGTCCTGCCTTGCGGGGTTCCGGAGCCGGCTCGCCGCCGGCTGCGTCACACGGGGCACAGGACGCGAGCCGCCGGTCGCCCGGCATCGCCGCACCCCGCACCCCGCACCCCGCACCGCAGGGCGGAGGCACGAGGGTAGAGACCGGGAAAGACAAGGAAAAGCGTGCCGGCTCAGATCCAGCCGGATTTGTGCAGCTTGCGCCAGAGGCCGCCGCACGCCACCACGGTCACGCCGATCACGGTCGGATAGGCGTAGTGAAACGCCAGCTCGGGCATAAAGGTGAAATTCATCCCGTACAGGCTGAAGACCACCGTGGGAACGGCCAGGATGGCGCCCCAGCCAGCGAGCCGCTTGACCACCTCGTTCTGGCCCACGGTGACCAGCGCCAGGTTGACCTGCACCGCGGTGGTCAGCATCTCGCGCACCACATCGAGGGTGCGCACCAGGCGGCTGGCATGGTCCTCGATATCGCGGAAATACGCGCGCAGCTCCTTGGGCACCAGTTCCTCGTGCAGCCGGATCAGTTGCCCGCAGATTTCCTCGATCGGATAGACCGCATTGCGCAGGCGCAGCACCTGGCGCTTGATGTGGTACAGGCGCTCGATCGCGGCGCGGTCGAACTCGTCGCGGAAGATGCCCTGCTCGAGCTGCTCGAAGGCATCCTCGAGCCGGGTCACGATGGGCATGTAGTGATCGACCACGAAATCCATCAGCGCATAGAGCACATAGCCAGGGCCATTGGCAAGCGCGCGCGGATCGCTTTCGCAGCGCTCGCGCACCGGCGCATAGCTGCTGCTGGCGCCGTGGCGGACCGACACCACATAATTCGGGCCCACGAACAGGTGGGTCTCGCCGACCACCACCTCGTCACCCACCAGTTGCGCGGTGTTGAGCACGATAAAGATGGAGTCTCCGTAGGTTTCCAGCTTGGGGCGCTGGTGGGCGTCGAGCGCATCCTCCACCGCCAGGTCGTGCAGGCCGAACTCCTGCTGCACCTTGCGCAGCAGCGGCAGGTCCGGTTCGTGCAGCCCCAGCCAGACAAAGGTGCCGGGCACGGCGATGGCCTCGCTGATCCCGTCCAGCGCCACATCCCCCAGCCGCCTGCCAGCCCGGTAAGCCACACTATTGACGATCGCACCCATGGGCACTCCGTGGTTCAGATGGCGCAATCGTAACAAGAGCGGCGGGGTACCGGCGGCCGGGAGTGCCGCAACCTGCGCGCGAGTCCGGCAACGCCGCGCCGAAGCCCCCGAAACGTCCTTCCGGCGCGCCGCATCCGGCACTGGTCTGCGCTGGCGCGCCATTTGTTACAGTTCTGCACCCAGACGACGTTAGAATGTCCCATTTCCACGGTCACCGACTATGTCCCAGAAGAAATCGCCACGCTTCGAGCTGCGCAGTGGCAATGTCGACGCCCTCCTCCTCGCTCTCAAGACTGCCGACATCGCAGCGCTGCGGGACGATCTTCTGTCCCGTTTCGAATCGACCCCCGATTTCTTCTCCAACGATGTAGTCGCGCTGGACCTGCGCCGGCTGGAAGGCGACGGCAAGGTCGCCCTCGACATGGTGATCGAGACCCTGGCCCAGCTCAAGGCCCGCGCCATCGGCGTGGTGGCCCGCGAGGCGCAGCGCGGCTGGGCCGAGTCGTTCGGCCTGCCCCTGCTGGATAGCCAGGGCCGGCGCGGCGGCCGCGACGAGCCGCTGCAGGCCGAACCCGCCGCCGACCCGGCCGCGGCCGAAGCGCAGGCGGCCGAGGTGCTGGCTGCCGCCGTGCAGGCGGCCGAAGCCAAGGCCGCCGAAGCGCAGGCCGCGGCTGACGCTGCGATCGCCGAAGCCGCCTCGCGCAGCGTGCCCACCATGCTGATCGACAAGCCGCTGCGCTCCGGCCAGCAGATCTACGCCGCCGGCGACGTGGTGATCCTCGACCTGGTCAGCTACGGCGCCGAGGTGATCGCCGAAGGCAACATCCATATTTATGCCCCGCTGCGCGGCCGTGCGCTGGCGGGGGTCAAGGGCAACGCGCAGGCACGCATCTTCTGCACCTGCCTGGAACCCGAACTGCTCTCCATCGCCGGCATCTACCGCACCGCCGAACTGCCCCTGCCCGCCGACGTGCTGGGCAAGTCGGCCCAGGTGCGGCTGTCCGGGGAGAAACTGATACTCGAACCGCTCCGGATGAAGTAAATCCCGCCGCAGAGCCCCGAACCACAGCAGCGCAAGCTTCAATCAATACTGGACCCAAGAGCCATGGCAAAAATCATCGTTGTGACCTCCGGCAAGGGAGGCGTAGGCAAAACCACCACCAGCGCCAGCTTTTCCGCCGGCCTGGCCTTGCGTGGCCACAAGACTGCCGTGATCGACTTCGACGTCGGCCTGCGCAACCTAGACCTGATCATGGGTTGCGAGCGCCGCGTGGTGTATGACCTGGTCAACGTGGTGCAGGGCGAGGCCAACCTGAACCAGGCCCTGATCAAGGACAAGAAGTGCGAGAACCTGTTCATCCTGCCGGCCTCGCAAACCCGCGACAAGGACGCGCTTACCAAGGAAGGCGTGGAAAAGGTCATCCATGGCCTGATCGAGATGGGCTTTGAGTTCATCGTCTGCGACTCGCCGGCGGGCATTGAGTCCGGCGCCCTGCTGGCCATGTATTTCGCCGACGAGGCCCTGGTCGTGACCAATCCCGAGGTGTCCTCGGTGCGCGACTCGGACCGCATCCTCGGCATCCTGTCGTCCAAGACCAAGCGTGCCGCGGAAGGCGGCGAGCCGATCAAGGAACATCTGCTGATCACCCGCTACAACCCCAAGCGGGTGCATGGCGGGGAAATGCTGTCGCTGACCGACATCCAGGAAATCCTGCGCATCAAGCTGATCGGCGTGGTGCCGGAATCCGAAGCCGTGCTGCACGCCTCCAACCAGGGCACGCCGGCCATCCACCTGGAAGGCTCCGACGTAGCGGACGCCTATGGCGACGTGGTCGACCGCTTCCTGGGCAAGGAAAAGCCGATGCGCTTCACGGATTACCAGAAGCCGGGGCTGCTCTCCCGCATCTTCGGCAACAAGTAAGGAGGGTCAATACTCATGTCGATTCTGTCCTTCCTGCTCGGCGAGAAGAAGAAGTCCGCCTCGGTTGCCAAGGAGCGGCTGCAGATCATCCTCGCCCATGAACGCAGCGGCCATTCCGCGCCGGCCGATTACCTTCCCGCCCTGCAGCGCGAGCTGGTGGCGGTCATCTCGAAATACGTGAAGATCAGCGACCAGGACCTGCGCGTCAGCCTGGAGCGCCAGGACAACCTGGAAGTGCTCGAGGTCAAGATCGAGATCCCACAGGGCTGAACACAGCGCTGAACAGCGCCGGGCCCGCGGTCCGGCCACCGCGCCATGCATGCGGAACGCCCGCCCCGCCTGCCTCCGCGGGCGGCGCGCGGGATCGCTCCCGGGCGGCAATCCCGCGTCCCTACAGCCGTGGGGTATCGGAGTAGCGCCAGCGCCATCCCGCAATGCACCAATCCATGGCTTTGTCGCGGCGTCGCAACGCTTTTGCACCAAATGTCTGCTTAGGGCCGGCCAACGGTGTGCATTAGTGTCTAAATCTTTTCTGTTTTGTTAAATTTTCGCGGCGTTTACACAAAACGTAAACTCGTCCGCCACCGCGATCCGGCCGCGGACAACACAGAACAGAACAGAAAAGGAGCACTATGAAGAAATCAGCCCTTACCCTCGCGATTGGCACGCTGCTGGCCGGCAGCGCATACGCCCAGTCGTCCGTGACCCTGTACGGCATTGCTGACGTCAGCATCCGTTACACCAGCAACTCCAACCAAGCCAACAACGGTCAGTTCCAGATGACTGACGGCGCCGTGACCCAGAGCCGCTGGGGCCTGAAGGGCAGCGAAGCCCTCGGCAACAACCTGAAGGCGATCTTCCAGCTGGAAAACGGCTATAGCATCGACAACGGCTCGATGAATTCGAGCGGCGTGCTGTTCAATCGTCAAGCCTATGTCGGCCTGGCCGGCGATTTCGGCACCGTCAAGCTGGGCCGCCAGTACACCGAGGGCTTCAACTTCTTCGGCGACTACGATCCGCTGACCATCGGCAACTACCAGGCCAACGCCTGGCCGTTCTTCCTGACCCAGTTCCGCGCCAACAACGTCATCAGCTACGGCGGCAAGTTCGGCGGCATGGACGTCGGTGCCAGCTATGGCTTCGGCGAGCAGCCGGGCAGCTTCACGAAGGCCAGCTCGACCGGCAAGCCGTACTTCGGCGTGCGCGCAGCCTACTCGGTCGGCCCGTTCGGCTTCGGCGGCGTATACCAGGAAATCCGCGACACCTTCGGCAACAAGCAGCAAATGTGGGGCGCGGCTGGTAAGTACTCCATCGGCCCGGCCAAGCTGTTCGCTGGTTACGTCGGTGGCAAGGACCGCACCGGCGTGATCGACGCCGGCTTCATGAATGTCGCTGGCAACCCGGTTCCGGCAGGTGGCAACGCCGTCAACAACCCCCGCAAGGATGCCCTGGGCTACGTCGGCCTGACCTATCAGCTGACCCCGGCCCTGGCCCTGACCGGTGTGTTCTACGGCGACCACATCCAGAACAAGAATGGCATCGCCAACAACGCCGGCAACCGCTACACCGGCGTGCTGCTGGCCGAGTACTCGCTGTCCAAGCGCACCCAGGTCTACGGCACCGTGGACTACAACAAGGTGACCGGCGGCGTGAACACGGAACTGCCTGGCAAGAACAATCAGACCGGTGCGGCAGTCGGTATTCGCCACATTTTCTGATAGCCCATGCCGGCTTGCCTCCCGCTCGCGGGAGGCTGATCGGATGACAGGAAAGCACCTTCGGGTGCTTTTTTGTTTTTTTCAGGGCAGCACCGGCAACAGGAGATGCCAGGCAACGCGCTCGTCCGCGGCGGCCCTGGCCTCGAGATCCAGCGCGCCGCCGTGGCGCAGCACCACGCGGCGGCAGTACTGCATGGACGGCCCGGCACCGTGCCCGGGCGCCGCCCCGGTGCCCCGCGCAAAGACGATCGACACGCGGCAGGCACGCCCGTCGATCCGCTGGCGCACCTGCATCGGCGTGCCGCCGCGGGCTGCGGCCCTGGCCTGCGCCGTCAGCACGCGCAAGGCTTCGGACAGCATGGCGGTATCGCCGCGCATCCAGACCTTGCGCCCCGCCAGGTCTAGTTCCGGCCAGGGCGCAGCGTCGCCGGCGTCCTCCGGCTCCCACGGCGTGCCGGCGGCCTCGCGCAGCAATGCGGTCAACTCCAGCACCTCCATGCGGTAAGCGTGACCGAACTCGCGCACCAGCCGCGCGACATCGTCGGTGAGGCGAAGCGACGCCCGCGCGTAACCCGCCAGTTGCGCCACGAATGCCTCGGGGCCAAGGCGCGACGGCTCGGCCAGGTGCAGCTCGGCCAGCGCCAGGATCGCGCTCTGCGGGGCGCGCAAGTCGTGCGACAAGGCGCGCCGGATGGCCTGGCAGGATGCCAGTGCCTCGCACCCGTGGGCGGCAAGGTCCGCGGCGGGGACGTTGCCGGCATCGGCGCCTGGACCGATAGCCACGCCGCACCCGTCTGCGCGGCCCTTGCGTTCGCCAGCGTCCGTGCCAAGAGTGCCGGCCACGTGCTCGAGCCACCGCGCGGCCGCGCCCAGGCCCGCCCCGGCCCGCGCGATTTCACGGCACAGCCACGCCCTCACCGCGCACCGTCCGTGAGTTCGAGCCGGTACCCGTGCGTGTACACGGGCAGCAGCCGCAGGCCGTGCCCGGGATGCAGGGCCAGCTTGCTGCGCACGCGCGACATATGGGTATCGATGGTGCGCGACAGCGGCGAGATCTCGCGCCCCCACACCGCCGCGACGATATGGTCGCGCGACACGATGCGCCCCTCGTTGCGGAACAGCAGCACGGCCAGGTCGAACTCCTTCGGGGTCAGCCTGAGCGGCTGGGCGCGATGGGCCACCGTGCGCGCCGCGCAGTCGAACACGTAGTCGGCCAGCGTGACATGCGCGCAAGCGCCGGCTGGATCCGGATAGGCGCGCCGCAGCAGCGATTGCGTGCGTGCCAGCAACTCGCCGCGCCTGACCGGCTTGAGCATGTAGTCATCGGCGCCGGCGGCGAGGCCGTCGACAATGTCTTCCTCGGCCATGCGGCAGGTCAGGAACATCACCGGCACGCGCCGGTCCAGGTTGGCGCGCACCCAGGTCAGCACCTCCCTGCCGGAGAGGTCCGGCATCTGCCAGTCGAGCAGCAACAGGTCGAAGCTATCCTCGCGCAGATGCAGCAGCAACTGCCGGCTGCGCTCGAAGGTCACGCAGGCGTGTCCGGCATCGTTGAGTATCTGGCGGATCAGGGCGGCCTCGGCAGGCTCGTCCTCGAGAGATGCGATTTTCATTCCCATGCAATTTGGCCGGAACGGCTTGGACGCCTGCCGGTCTCGCGGTGATTGGCGCGGCTTGCGCCAGGGGCTGGCCCGACGATGCGGGGTGACTTGCCATTAAAAACCGCGAGAGAGCCGTCTCGCGTGAGAGTTCTCTCAATCTGTGGCGGCAACGGCCTTTTCACGTCCGCCTCGCGCGCCGCGACGCTAAGATGGCTCCCGCATTGCCGGGCGTTAGCGGCCTTGCCGTGGGCGCGATCCGTTTCGCGTTTTCGCGTTTTCGCGTTTTCGCGCGATGCTTCGCTTCGCCCCCTCCGCCTGCCACCATGCGCGGCCATGCGCCACGCGGCGGCCAAACCACGAGACCGGCGCGCAGATCTCCGCGCGCGAGGAGAGACATCATGCGAATCGCAGTATTGGAGGACGATCCCGCCCGCGCCCTCGTGCTGGAGCAGGCGCTCAGCCTCGGCGGCCTGCCCTCGGTGCGTTTCCGTGAAGGCGGCAGCCTGATGCAGGCATTGCGCCATGAATCCTACGATCTGCTGCTGATGACCTGGGAGATTCCCGGCATTCCGGCGCGGGGCGTCCTGCAGTGGGTACGCCGCACGCTCGGTGACGAGTTTCCGGTGATGCTGCTCAGCCAGCACGGCGAAGACGATCACATCGCACGTTGCTTTGCCCTTGGCGCGAACGCCTTCGTGACCGCGCCCGTGCGCCGCGCGGAGCTGGCCGCGCGGGTCAAGGCGCTGCTGCGGCGCATAGCGCCGGTGGAAAAGGCTTGCAGCGACCTCAGGCTCGGCGCCTACCGCTTTGCGCTTACCGAGCGGCGCGCCTATGTGAACGAGCGCCAGGTCAAGCTGGCGCCGAAGGAATTCGAGCTGGCGATCCTGCTGTTCCGCCATGCCGGCCAGCTGTTGCTGCGCCAGACCATCGTGGAACATGTCTGGCGGCGCGCGGTGCCGCCGGACTCGCGCACCGTGGACAGCCATCTCTCGCGCGTGCGCACCAAGCTGGC
The DNA here is from genome assembly GCF_029335485.1 of Cupriavidus basilensis. Taxonomy (GTDB): domain Bacteria; phylum Pseudomonadota; class Gammaproteobacteria; order Burkholderiales; family Burkholderiaceae; genus Cupriavidus; species Cupriavidus basilensis_E. Next base: position 2,017 of record NZ_JARJLM010000607.1, on the reverse strand, counting down.
GCTGGCGCCGCGCAATGGCGTGCGCCTGTCGGCGGTGTACGCCACCGGCTGCCGCCTGGACCTGGTCGGACAGCCCTGAGCGGCGGCCATCCCGGCGGCAATGGAACGGGAGCGGTCGCTCAGTCGGCCTTGATGCCGGCTTCCTTGACGATGCGGGCGTTGTCGTCGTACTCGGTGCGGATGGCCGCGGCAAACTGCGCGGCGGTGCCGCCGGTGGGGACTTCGCCGCCCTTGAGCAGGCGCTCGCGCACTTCGGGCTCCAGCAGGGCCTTGTTCAGTTCGGCATTGAGCCTGGCGACGATGGCCGGCGGCGTGCGGGCCGGCGCGAAGATGCCGAAGGTGGAAGTCAGGTTGGCCTTGGGATAGCCCAGTTCGGCAACGGTCGGCACGTTGGGCAGCGACTCGAGGCGCCTGGGCGCGCCCACCGCGAGCGGGCGCAGCCGGCCCGCCTGCATGTGCTGGCTCAGCATGGGGCTGGCATTGGTGCTCATTACCTCGAACTGGCCGCCGAGGGCGTCGTTCATCTGCTGCCCGGCGCCCTTGTAGGGAATCAGCGTCAGGTCGGCCTTCGCCTTCGAGCGGATCTGCTCCAGCATGACATGGCCGACCGTGCCCAGGCCCGACGTGGCCCAGCGCACCGTGCCCGGCCTGGCCTTGGCCTGGACCAGCAGGTCCTGGAACGACTTGCCGCCGAAGCTCGCGGTCGCGATCACCAGCACCGGCGAGTACATCACGCTCATCACCGGCGCGATATCGCGCTGCGGATCGTAGTTGACGTGGCCGACGTGCGGGTTGAGCGTGAGCGGGCTGGTCGAGGCAAAGCCCAGGGTGTAGCCGTCCGGCGCGGCCTTGGCCACGGCATCGATACCGATGCTGCCGCCCGCGCCAGCCTTGTTCTCCACCACCACCGATGCGCCCATCTGGGCCGACAGCCGCTCGCCGAGCGCGCGCGCCACGGTATCGCTGATGCCGCCGGTGGGATAGGCCACGATCAGGCGAATCGGGTGGGCGGGGTACGCGCCGGCGGCATCCGCGGCGGCGGCAAACGGGCTCGCCAGCGCCGCGGCAAACGCGGAGGCAACGGCCAGCAAGGGAATTCGATGGGAAACGGACATGGCGGGGGAACGGCGAGACGACGGTTGGAGACGGGTCTGGCCGCGCCGGCGCCGTTTGGCGGCCCGGGACCCGGCGCAGGCCCGCATGCGGAATGCGAAGGCTATTTTATCCGATCGCAGGCGCCTCCCCGCGTGGCCGGCCACCCCTGGGCAACGGGCGGTCGGGCACCCACGAGACGAACAGTTCGTTGGCGCGGTCGTAGAGCCGCCACACGGTGCCGCACTCGCGGCAGGTGAAGGTGAGCATGCTGAACGGCACGCCGGCGGCGCTCTGGCTCACCAGCGGCGCGGTGTGCTTGAGCGCCAGGCGCTCATGCGGCTCGCGCCGGCGGGAATCGGCCGCGAGCGCCAGGCAATGGTCGCAAGCGGGCTGCGTGGCGGCGGGGGGAGGTACGGCGGACGTCATGCCCGCCATGATGCCGCAAAAACGGCAGATCGTTCACCCCTGTTGCCGCGGCAACGGCGCAAGCGCCGCGCCAGGCGCTTCCGGCCCGTGCGCCGGCACTGGATTTTCCGGCGCCACCACCCTTGGCGCTCGCTGGCCCAGCCACACGCTTGCCAGCACCAGCAGCGCGCCTGCCGTCTGCGCCGCGCTCAGGGTCTGGCCGAGTACCAGGAAGCCCAGCACGGTGGCGCTGACGGGGCTCAGCAGGCCGAGCGCGGACACCGCCGCGGTCGGCAGGCGGCCGATGCCGCGAAACCAGAACGCATAGCTCACGCCGGCGCCGGCCACGCACAGCCATGCGTAGCCGAGCAGATTGGGCAGCGTCAGGCGCGCGGGCAGGGTTTCGAAGGCCAGCGCGAAGGGCAGCAGGAACAACGCGCCGGCGGTGAGCTGCCAGGCGGTCAGCACCAGTGGCGAGACTGGCGCTCGCCAGCGCTTGGCCAGCACCGTACCCAAC
>NZ_JARJLM010000606.1 GCF_029335485.1 Cupriavidus basilensis | reverse complement strand
GTGCGGGCCAGGCGGTATCGGACGCTTATCGGTGTTCGGCGGACCTGAGGAAACTCAATGAAATCTCCTGGGCCAGGAGGTTGACCGCTTCCAGTTCGCTTTCCGACAGGCCGTCGGTGCATACGGTCTGGCCCCAGTCGCCGCAAATAATCGCCACGCAGCGATTCCGCATCTTCACGGGCGCCAGCAGGATGGACCTGGCGTCGGTCATCTGCTCACGATACCAGCGCGGCACGCGATGGGCCACCTCCTTGTCGAAGGAGTCCTCGAACAGCAGCGGCTTGGCGGCGATGGCCGCGAAGTGAAAGATATCCGGGACGAACCCCTCCTCGCACGATAGTGCCTCCAGTTTCTCGCGCATGCCGTCGCCAAATCCGATGCGGGCCCCGAAACGCTTTGCCTCGGGGTTCAGCAGCATGAGAAAACAATGGGAGAAATTCAGTGCCCGCATGGCGGATTCGAGCGCCAGCGGGGCCAGTTCGGACACGGGCAGCTCGCGTCCTTCGCGCTGTATTTCAAGCAGGCTTTGCCGAAGACGCGGGAGGGCGTCCTTCGGCTTGCCCGACTTTTGCTGAGGGCTCGCCTCGGCGGGGTCCTCGGACTCGGCATGCGTCATGGAAGCGTTAAGTACCTGTGCCTGCACGATCGCGGCGTCCACGGTCGCGGTATGCAAGCCCAGTTTCTCCGCATGACTCAGCAGCAGGGCCTGGACGACATCCTCAGGTTCTCCCCGGGAGAGCAGGGCCGCGGCCAGGGACGAGACCTCGGCTATCGCGCCCAGCCAGTCGGCATGGGTTTCCAGGGCCACGTCCGCATCGAGGCGCTTGCGGGCCATCGACTTCGCGATCAGGGCCGGCAGCCGCCATTTGATGGCGGCGGCTGCGGCGATTTCCTCGAGGGTCACGCCCAGCACTTGCTGGCACGCTTCGCTTTCCCTGGCGGGATCCCCATCGTACAGGGCCTGGATCCGCTCCCATTCCTCGGGAAAGTAGAAGACCAGAAGGAGACGGCTCATATGGTGCATCAAGGTGCAAACCACCGCCTCTTCCGCCTGGCCAACGCCTTGCGCGCAGCTTAGCGCGCGGGTGAATTCTCCGGCAATCAAAGCCTGTTTCAGTTCCTTGGACGCCTGCGGGCGGTTGGCGGCCACTCCGGTGAAGTAATCCAGGAGCTGGACGCCCAGGGTCAGGTGGCTGATCGCATCGACGCCCAGCACCAGGATGGCTCGCGACACCGTGGTGACCTCGCCCCCGAAAGAGCGATACATGGCGGAGTTGGCCAGCCGGATGATCTTTTGCGACAGGCTGAAGTCGGAGAGCACGCCGGCGGCCATTTCCCCGACGCTGATGTCGCTGGTGAGCGTCTTGAAGATGTTGTCGATACTGAACTGCAGGGTGGGGAAATCCCCTCGCTGCGCCATTCTGCTCCAGAGCACATCGAAGAACGGGTTTGTCTGCATGGCGGCGTCTACTGCGAGAATACTTGGGCGGTGCCAAGCAATAACTGACCGGTTTGAGCCTGATGCTCGAACTGAGCCGGGCTCAATGCCTTCGAGTAGTACCATCCCTGCACCAGTTCGCAGCCGTGCTCGACGAGCAACTGGTTCTGCGCCTGCGTTTCCACGCCTTCCGCAATGGCCACCAACCCTAGTTCCCTGGCCAGGGACAATACGGCAAACACGATGGTCTTTGCATGCGGCGAGTTCATCATGTCGGTGACAAAGCTGCGGTCGATCTTCAAGGCCGAAAGCGGGAACTGGCGGAGGTAGGACAGGCTGGAGTAGCCGGTGCCGAAGTCGTCGACCGCAAACCGGACGCCCAGTGCCCGCAGTTCCACCAGCAGTTCCTGCGCCGCTTCGGGATCGGTCATCAGCGCGCCTTCCGTGATCTCGAGCACCAGGCGGCTCGCGCTCACGCCTGAGTCCGCAATCGCTTTCCTGACGCTGTCGGCGAATCCGGGATGCAGGAACTGGACCGGCGAGACATTGACCGACACGTAGTCGATATGTATTCCCTGCGCATCCCATGCCGCCAGCTGTGCGCAGGCGCAACGCAATGCCCAGGCTCCCAGGTGATTGATCAGCCCGTTGTGCTCGGCTACCGGAATGAATACATCCGGCGTGATGGACAAGGTCGGGTGCTCCCATCGCATCAATGCCTCGACCGCGCAGACCTTGCCTGAGTCGGGCCACACGATCGGCTGGTAATGAAGAAGGAACTCACCGTTCTGGACGGCCTGGAACATTTCCTGCTCGATGCGGAACTGCCTGTCCAGGCGATGTTCCAGTTCCGGCGAGTAGACGCAGTAGCGATTCTTGCCCCTGGCCTTGGCTTCGTACATGGCCAGGTCGGCGCATTTGAGCAACTGGGATTCCAGCCGGTGGGAGCCCGCCCCGAAGGCAAGCCCGATACTGGTGGTGACGCGGATCTGGCAGCCGGCCAGGTGAAAAGGCTGCCGGCACGCGTGAATGATGCGTTCCAGTATGCCGGTTGCCGCCGTTTCCGAAGCGACGCCGTCCAGGAGCAGGACAAACTCATCGCCTCCGAGCCGCGCCACGACATCCTTGGGGCGTATCGCGCCCTGCAATCGCACACTGACCTGTTTCAGCAGGGCATCGCCAAATTCATGGCCCAGGGAGTCGTTCACCTTCTTGAACCCGTCAAGGTCCATCAGGGCCACCGCAAACGAAGACGAAGCGGTTCCGGTCCCGTCCTCGGAGCAGTACTCGGCGATGCGTTTTCGCATCAGGGCACGGTTGCCCACGCCGGTCAGCGGATCGCGAAAGGATTCGTCGATGAATTTCTTCTCATTGATGACCCACTGGGTGACGTCGTAGCCGAACACGCACAGATGCGGGGCTCCTTCATGGCCTGTGCCGGGAGAGATACGGAGATCCAGCCACCGGCCTTCGCTCAAGCCTCCGGAGAACCGGAGCCGCGCCCGTTTGCTGCTGCCATCGCTGTCGCAGGCGCGCAGCAGGTCGGAGAGCAGTTCCCGCTGCTCCACCGAGACGACGTCCAGTATCGAGGATTTAAGCAGGTACTCGCGGGGATAAGCCAGCAATTGCGCCGATGCCAGGGTCGCCAGAAGTATGTTGCCACTGGCATCAACCCGCAGCGCGAGTCCGCCCGAGGCCTCCAGCAGCGCCCAGGCGTCTTGTGCCGATACGTCTGCGGCTACGTTCGGGTTCCGGTCGGATGGCACGAATTCGGTGGGCTCGCTTGCCAGAACAGCATCAAACGTAAACGAGGTCATGAATGTTTCTTGATAGGCACTTGGCCGTGATTGCGGTTCTAGTTTAACGGTTAACGGTCACGGCGCCGTTTCATTCACTGCTGAAGTGGCAGGCGCACATCGGAGGCCGGGTAGTTGACTATATTTTTCATGGGTATAAAATAGAATTCATAGATATGAAAACAATAACCGGCCAGGCCATGCCTCCGCTTCCAACCGCGGGGGGTGGCATGGCCGGCATGGAGACTGCAATGACGCCATCGTCGTTCTCGCCAACCTACTTCGTGCGCGCCGAAGCGGTGCCCGGCTATCACCCGGCCAACCATGTGGGCACCCTGAACCGCCGCATCGTCGGCCGCGAGAACGTTGGCGCCACCCAGCTTGAAGTGATCCACGGCACCATAGAGCGCGGCAAGGGTGCGTTGCCGCACGCGCATCCGGGGATCGAACAGGTTTGCTACGTGCTGGAGGGCAGGGCGCTTGCCGAGGTGAACGGTGAATCCTGCGAGCTTGGGCCCGGCGATTGCTGCTTCTTCCCCGCCGACGCCATGCATGTGTTCACGGTGGTCAGCGACGAACCCGTCAAGCTGCTGGTGATCTACTCCCCGCCTTACGAGGAATCCGCGGATCGCGTGATCCGTCCCGCCTGAGCCTTGCCGCGGCCATTGCGCGCGCGGCTCCCCGCCCCGATACGACGCTGGTTGTCGATGCCTGGAAGGAAACCCATATGAAACTGTCTTCCCGACGCAGCCTGATGCTGTGCGCCGCGATCTGGAGCGGGATGCCCGCCCTGGCATGGAGCAGCACCTATCCGGCCAAGCCGATCCGCATGGTGGTGCCTTACGCGCCCGGCGGTGCCTCCGACGTGGTGGCGCGGCTGGTTTCGCAAAAGCTGGCCGAGGCCCTGAAGCAGCCGGTGGTGGTGGAAAACCGCCCCGGCGCCAATGGCATCATCGGCACCGACGTGGTTGCGCGTGCCGCGCCCGACGGCTACACGCTGCTGCTCAACACTGCGGGCGCGCAGACGCTCAGCCCCGTGCTCTACAAGGCCGGGTACGAGCCCCTGAAAAGCTTCGCGCCCATCAGCCTGATCAGTACGATCGGCTTCGTCATGGTGGTCCACCCTTCGGTGCCGGCCAAGACCGTGCAGGAGTTCATCGGGCTGGCCCGCTCCAAGTCGCGCCCGCTGAGCTTGTCGGCCGGCAGCAGCATGATCGAGCTGATCGGGGAAACCTTCAAATCCACCGCGGGCACGCCGGACGTTGTCAGCGTGTCCTATCGCGGCACCGGTCCGCAGATGCAGGCCGTGGTGGCGGGCGAGGTCGATATGACCATCGATCCCTTCAATTCGATGGCGATGATCCGTGCCGGCAGGCTGCGGCCCCTCGCGGTGCTGTCGCCCAAGCGCTCGCCCGCCTTGCCCGATGTCCCGACCATGCAAGAGGCCGGCATCCAGGGCATGACCTTCAGTTCATGGGCTGGCCTGCTTGCGCCGGCAGGCACTCCCAAGGATATCGTCGCGCGGCTGAACCGGGAGATCGTCCGCATCGTTGCCCTGCCTGAGATCAAGGAGCGCCTGGCCGCGATCGACTATGAAGCGGTTGGCAGTACGCCCGAGCAGTTCGCCACCATCATTGCCGACGACACCGCCCGCTGGGCCAAGCTGGTGAAGGATACGAACTACAAGGAGAAGACCGCGCCCTGAGACGGGCAGCGGCTCGCCCGAGCGTCGTGTAGTCCAGTAGCAACCGCAACCGCAACCGCAAAGCCAATCCATCCAGAAGAGATGGCTGGCCGGAAAGCCCAGGAGACCAGACATGCCAAGCCTCATCACGCTGCTGCGCGCGGCGCTGCCATTGCTGACGCTGGCGGCCGCACCTTACGCCGCCGCCGCCGATGCCTACCCCAGCAAGCTGATCCGGCTGGTGGTACCGTTCGCCGCCGGCAGCGGCACCGACGCGGTCGCCCGCATTACCGCCAAGGAGCTGGGCGAGGCGCTCAAGCAAAACGTGATGGTGGACAACCGCCCCGGGGCGAATGGCGCGATCGCAGCCGAACTGGTCGCGAAGGCGGCGCCGGATGGCTATACGCTGTTCATGACCACCAACACCACCCATTCGGCCAACCCTTCGCTGATGAAGACGCTGCCGTATGACCCGATCCGCGATTTCACGCCGGTGGCGCGCATGGGCAACCTGCCGTTCATGCTGGTGGTCAATCCCAAGCTGCCCGTCAAGACCGTGCCGGAGCTGATCGCCTACGCGCGCGCGCATCCGGGCATGTCGTACGCCAGCGGCAACAGCACGGGCATCGTATCCGGCGCCACCCTGGGCCGCATGGCCGGGCTCGACCTGCTGCACGTGCCCTACAAGAGCACGCCGCCGGCCATGACCGATGTGATCGCCGGCCAGGTGCCGATGATGTTCGTCGACGTGGCGGCCGGCATCGCCAAC
>NZ_JARJLM010000605.1 GCF_029335485.1 Cupriavidus basilensis | reverse complement strand
CGCGCTCCGAGGCACGCTGGATCACCGGACCATCAGCCATCGGATCGGAGAACGGCACGCCGAGTTCGATCACGTCGGCGCCACCGGCCACCAGCGCATGCATCAGCGCCACGGTCAGGCCGGGCTCGGGATCGCCCGCGGTGATGAACGGAATCAGGCCCTTCTTGTTCTGCGCGGCCAGCGCCGCGAAAGTCGTTTTGATTCGGGACATGGTCATTGAGCGAGGTTGGGCAGCGGCGTGGACGAGGCGGGCAGCAAGGGCTCGTCGTTCGCGGCGGCGATATTCAGGATAGCAGGCGCGGCCCGCGGCGAGCTGATGCAAGCCGCGACGCGTTCGCGCGCCACGCCCACGTATTCGGGGTTCATCTCGAAGCCGACGAAACGCCGTCCGTGCAGCGCGCAGGCGACCGCGGTGGTACCGCTACCGGTGAAGGGGTCGAGTACCAGTCCGCCGGGAGGGCAGCTGGCCAGCACCATGCGCTGCACGATATGCAAGGGCTTTTGCGTCGGATGGTCGGCACGTTCCGGATCCTGCCGGTGGATGCGCGGCACGCTCCACAGGTCCTTCGGGTTGTAGCCGACCTCGAGCCACTTCTTGCCCTCGAAGCGCGGACGGCTGCGCGCCTTCTTGGTCTCGGCATCGTACGGAACGCGCACGGAGTCGAGGTCGAAGTAATAGTCGCGCGCGCGCGCAAAGAAGCCGATATTGTCGTGCACCGAGGAATACTTGCGCGTGGTGCCGCCCATGCTCGGCACGCGGCGGTCCCAGATGATCTCGTTGATCATGCTGAGGCGCTGCTTGAGCATGACGAACAGCTCGGGCGAGTACTGCCAGGTGCAGAACAGATAGAGCGAGGCGCGCGGCGCCAGCTTGGGCACCACGGCATCGATCCAGCTCGCGGACCATTCCAGGTAGGCCTGCCCGGACAGGCGGTCGGAGTCGTTGCCGTAGTCCTTGCCCAGGCCATAGGGCGGATCGGCCACGATCAGGTCGATCGACTCGTCGGCAATGCGCTTGATGCCTTCCAGCACGTCTTCCTGATACAACGTCAGTTGCGGTGCGGCGAGGGGAACGGAGGGGGCGCCGCCCTCGGTGGCGCCCGGCGGGAGCATCTCGCGCATCAGAGCTTCAGCCCCGAACGCTCGGCCACGGTATGCATGTCCTTGTCGCCGCGGCCGGACAGGTTGACCAGCAGCAACTTGTCCTTGGGCAGCGTCGGCGCCAGCTTGCAGGCGTAGGCGATGGCGTGGCTGGATTCCAGCGCCGGGATGATGCCTTCGATGCGGCAACAGTCGTGGAAGGCCTTGAGCGCCTCCTCATCGGTGATCGGAACGTATTCCGCCCGCCCGATGTCCTTGAGCCATGCATGCTCGGGACCGACGCCCGGATAGTCCAGGCCAGCGGAAATCGAATGGGTCTCGATGATCTGGCCGTTGGCATCCTGCAGCAGGTAGGTGCGGTTGCCATGCAGCACGCCGGGCGAGCCGCCGATCAGCGCCGCCGCGTGGCGGCCGGTCTCGAGGCCGTCCCCGGCGGCTTCCACGCCGATCAGGCGCACGTCCTTGTGTTCAATATACGGATAGAAGATGCCCATGGCATTGGAGCCGCCGCCCACGCAGGCGATCACGGCGTCGGGCTGGCGCCCGGCCATTTCCGGCATCTGCACCTTGGCTTCCTCGCCGATCACGCACTGGAAGTCGCGCACCATCATCGGGTAGGGATGCGGGCCGGCGACGGTACCGATGATGTAGAAGGTGTTCTCGACATTGGTGACCCAGTCGCGCATGGCTTCGTTCAGCGCGTCCTTCAGGGTCTTGGAGCCGCTTTCCACCGGCACCACGGTCGCGCCCAGCAGCTTCATGCGGTAGACGTTGGCCGCCTGGCGCTTGACGTCTTCCGAGCCCATGTAGACCACGCATTCCATGCCGAAGCGCGCGGCGATGGTGGCGGTGGCTACGCCGTGCTGGCCGGCGCCGGTCTCCGCGATCACGCGCGGCTTGCCCATGCGCTTGGCCAGCAGCGCCTGCCCGATCACATTGTTGATCTTGTGGGCACCGGTGTGGTTGAGGTCTTCGCGCTTGAGATAGATCTGCGCGCCGCCGAGCATCTCGCTCCAGCGCTGCGCGTGGTAGATCGGCGACGGGCGGCCAACGAAGTGCTTCAGCTCGCGGCGGTATTCCGCATCGAACTCGGGATCTTTCTGGAAGTGAGCATAGGCTTCGCGCAATTCATCCAGCGCGTGCACCAGCGTCTCGGAAACAAAGGAACCACCATAGGGGCCGAAATGGCCACGGGCGTCGGGCAGGTCGTACATGAGTCAGCTCTTCTGAACAGAGTCCTTGCCGGTCGTCCGGCAGGAGCTCGATGGCATTAGGGTCGTACGCGGGACAGGCACGGGCAGGCGGAAGAGGATGCCCGAAACGCACCCAGTCCTAGCCGGCATCCGCGCTGCGGACCGCGCGCACGAAGGCGGCAATCCTGGCGTGGTCTTTCACGCCTTTGGCAGCCTCCACGCCGCTGCTTACATCGACGGCGTAGGGGCGCACGCGCTCAATCGCGCCAGCGACGTTTTGCGCGTTCAACCCACCACTCAAAACGATCCGAGGAGCGGCGCTTGCGGTCGGGTTGTGGATAGGTGGAAGCCATGCCGGTGGGATCAGGGTCCAGTCGAAGACGTGGCCGCCACCGCCGTAGCCTTCAACGAAGGCATCGAGCAGCAAAGCAGCGGCATCGCGATACAGATCTGCGAATTCTACCAAATCGAGGCCGGGCTGCACGCGTGCGGCGCGCAGAAAAGGCAGCCGGCAGCGCTGGGCCACCTGGGCGCAAGCTTGCGGCGTCTCGTCGCCATGGAACTGCAGTAGCGTAAGCGGCACCCGCTCGGCCACGTGGGCGACGTCGTCGGCCTCGGCGTTGACGAACAGGCCCACCACCGATACGAAGGGGCCGGCGGCTTCGGCCAGCGCGGCCGCGCGCGCCACCTCTACAAAGCGCGGGCTGCCCGGATAGAACACGAGGCCGATCGCATCGGCGCCGGCATCGACCGCGGCGCGCACGTCCTCCTCGCGCGTCAGCCCGCAGATCTTCACGCGGGTGCGGCATGGCACGGCGTTGTCCGGCTCAGGCATCAGGGTCATTGGCAAACACTCCATGGAACAGGCTGGCGGCCGTATCGGCGGCCGGGAGCCGGTATGGCTCAGGATACTTCACCCCGGCCAGATAGAGGCCATCCGGCATGAATGTGGGCGCCGCCTTCGCGCGATTGCGGCCGGCCAGCACTTCGGCCAGCCAGCCCGGCGGATAGCGTCCCCGCCCTACCGCCACCAGGCAGCCCATCAGGTTGCGCACCATGTGGTGCAGGAAGGCGCTGGCGCGAAAGCGCACGAACAGCCAGTCGCCGTCGGCCTTGAGCGTGACGTCGTACATGGTCTTGACCGGTGACTTCGCCTGGCACTCGGCTGCCCGGAAGGCCGAGAAATCGTGTTCGCCCAGCAGGCAGCCGGCGGCTGCCCGCATGGCCGCGATATCCAGGCCCTGCCCCGGCGGCAGCATCAGGTAGCCAGCCCTGCCGTGCACCAGCGGCACCCGGTGCGGGCCGGTGTAGAGCGCGTAGTAATACATGCGCTCAAAAGCCAGGAAACGGGCGTGGAAGCCGTCGTCGACCGGCCGGGCCCATTGCAGCGCAATAGCGGGTGGCAGGAAGGCATTGATGCCGCGCACCCACGAGAACGGTTCGCGCGACAAGCTGGTGTCAAGGTGGATCACCTGGCCAAGGGCGTGCACACCGGCATCGGTGCGGCCGGCCACGGTGGTTGGCAGGCGGATGCCGGCAAAGCGTTCGATCGCGTCTTCGAGCCGGTCCTGTACCGTATTGCGGTGCGGTTGCGACTGCCAGCCGGAGAAGGCGGCACCGTCGTAGTGGAGGCCGAGGGCGATGCGGGTCATGAGGCGGAAATGGACAACGAACGAAAGGAAACGGACCGGACGCCGGCAAAAGCAGGCGATCGCCGCTTTGCCAGAAC
>NZ_JARJLM010000604.1 GCF_029335485.1 Cupriavidus basilensis | reverse complement strand
GAGAAACACACTGGTTATAGGATCAAGCCTTACGGGCAATTAGTACTGGTTAGCTTAACGCATTACTGCGCTTCCACACCCAGCCTATCAACGTCCTGGTCTCGAACGACCCTTCAAGGAGCTCAAGGCTCCAGGGAATCCTCATCTTCAGGCGAGTTTCCCGCTTAGATGCTTTCAGCGGTTATCTCTTCCGTACATAGCTACCCTGCGATGCCTCTGGCGAGACAACAGGTACACCAGCGGTACGTCCACTCCGGTCCTCTCGTACTAGGAGCAGCCCCCGTCAAGATTCCAACGCCCACGGCAGATAGGGACCAAACTGTCTCACGACGTTTTAAACCCAGCTCACGTACCTCTTTAAATGGCGAACAGCCATACCCTTGGGACCGGCTACAGCCCCAGGATGAGATGAGCCGACATCGAGGTGCCAAACACCGCCGTCGATATGAACTCTTGGGCGGTATCAGCCTGTTATCCCCAGAGTACCTTTTATCCGTTGAGCGATGGCCCTTCCATTCAGAACCACCGGATCACTATGTCCTGCTTTCGCACCTGCTCGACTTGTCGGTCTCGCAGTTAAGCACGCTTTTGCCATTGCACTTTAGGTACGATGTCCGACCGTACCAAGCGTACCTTCGAACTCCTCCGTTACACTTTGGGAGGAGACCGCCCCAGTCAAACTGCCTACCATGCACTGTCCCCGACCCGGATTCACGGGCCAAGGTTAGAACCTCAAACAAACCAGGGTGGTATTTCAAGGTCGGCTCCACGCAGACTAGCGTCCACGCTTCAAAGCCTCCCACCTATCCTACACAGATCGGTTCAAAGTCCAATGCAAAGCTACAGTAAAGGTTCATGGGGTCTTTCCGTCTAGCCGCGGGGAGATTGCATCATCACAAACACTTCAACTTCGCTGAGTCTCGGGAGGAGACAGTGTGGCCATCGTTACGCCATTCGTGCAGGTCGGAACTTACCCGACAAGGAATTTCGCTACCTTAGGACCGTTATAGTTACGGCCGCCGTTTACCGGGACTTCAATCAAGAGCTTGCACCCCATCATTTAATCTTCCGGCACCGGGCAGGCGTCACACCCTATACGTCCACTTTCGTGTTTGCAGAGTGCTGTGTTTTTATTAAACAGTCGCAGCCACCATTTTATTGCAACCCCTTCACCCTCCTGGCGCAGGCCAGTCAAGCTACAAGGGCGTACCTTATCCCGAAGTTACGGTACCAATTTGCCGAGTTCCTTCTCCCGAGTTCTCTCAAGCGCCTTAGAATACTCATCTCGCCCACCTGTGTCGGTTTGCGGTACGGTCTCGTATGACTGAAGCTTAGAGGCTTTTCTTGGAAC
>NZ_JARJLM010000603.1 GCF_029335485.1 Cupriavidus basilensis | reverse complement strand
CGGTGGCGCTCACGCTCTGGTCCCTGGACGGTGACCGTGCCGTGCCACACCAGCGCATCGTTGCCAGCCGCCGTACCGGCCGGCTGCGCTGGCGCGAACTGATCCGCTCCGGTTCGCCCTGACGCGCCGCACGCCAAAGCCGCCCTGGCGCAAGGGCGTTCCCGGGAGCCCTGCGCTCCCGCGCCAACCGCCATCCACCGCGCATCGGCTTGCCAAAGCGGTTGACGGCGCCACGGAGTCCATTCATGACACCCACCCCTCGCACCAGCGGATTCACCCTGCTCGAACTCCTGATCACACTCACCATGCTTGCCATCCTCGCGGTGATGGCCGTGCCGGCGTGGCACCGGCACATGGAACGCGGCTGGCGCGCGGAGGCGCGCAGCGCACTGATCGGTGCGATGCTGGAACTGGAACGCCACGCCCTCGCCACCATGAGTTTCGCGGCGCAGCCGGGCGGCGCCGTGGTGGCCGGCAACTGGCCGCGGGCGGTGCCCGGACAAGCGGCGCGCCCGCGCCATCTGATCAGTGCCGGCGCCTGCCCGAGCGGTGGCCTTGAGCGCTGCGTCGAACTGCGCGCCGTGCCCCAGACACCGGATGCGCCATGCGGCGTGCTGATACTGCGCAGTACCGGCGAGTGGCTGGCGCAGCCCGCCTTTGCCGCGGAGCCGGTGCCGCTGCCGCCGGCTTGCTGACATGCCTGGCCATCGGCATCCCTGCCGCGGCATGACGCTCGCCGAACTGCTGACCTGCCTGGCCGTGCTGGCCATCCTGGCGGCGGCGGCCTATCCGTCCTGGCAACGCTTGCTGGCGCGGCAGCAGGTGGTGCTGGCTGCCGACCGTCTTGCCGGCTCGCTGGCGCTCGCGCGCGCCGCCGCGGTAGCCCGGCGTGCGGAAGTGATACTGGCGCCCTTGCCGGGCGAGGCAACGCTGGACCGCGGCTGGCGCCTGGCCCTGGCACCCGGGAGCAGCACGGCCGCGGAGCCGTCCGCCCCCGGCGGCAGCCAGACGGACTGGCAAGAGGGCAGCTTGCTGGCCGTGGTGGAACTGCACAGCGCCTGCCTGCGCATTGCCCTGCGCTCCACCGCGCAAGGCAACAATACGCTGCGCATGACAGCTGTGGGATACTCTCGCTCAGAGCAAGGCGGTTTCCTCGCCGCCACCTTCACCGTGACCTGCCAGGGTGAACAACGGCAGCTGAGGCTGGGGGCGCACGGCCGCGTACGCCTGTGCACGCCGGGCCAGGATACCGACTGCGATGGCCTCGCCCAGACCGCACCGCCCTGACGCCAGGTCATTTTGATAGCGCCTCCAACCCTCACCGATTCACCGTTTATCCGACAGGAAGCACCAGGCCTCATGTTCTCCGATACCGACCACGCAGCCATGGCACAGGCGCTCGCGCTCGCAGCGCGGGGCATGTACACCACCACGCCCAATCCGCGCGTTGGCTGCGTTTTGTCCAAGGACGGCAAGATCATCGGCCAGGGCTTTACCCAGCCGGCCGGGCAGGACCACGCCGAGATCCAGGCGCTCAAGGACGCCGCCGCGCACGGCCACGATCCCGTCGGCGCCACGGCCTATGTCACGCTTGAGCCCTGCAGCCACTTTGGCCGGACCCCGCCCTGCGCGGATGCGCTGGTGCGCGCGGGCATCGCGCGCGTGGTGGCGGCCATGGAAGACCCCAATCCCGCCGTTTCCGGCCGGGGGCTGCAACGGCTGCGCGAAGCCGGGGTGGACGTGCGTTGCGGGCTGCTGGAAAAAGAAGCGCGCGAACTCAATATCGGCTTTGTCTCGCGCATGACGCGCGGCCTGCCCTGGGTGCGGGTCAAGGTGGCCGCCTCGCTGGACGGCGGCACCGCGCTGCACGATGGCACCAGCCAATGGATTACCGGCCAGGCCGCGCGCGACGATGGCCATGCCTGGCGCGCGCGCGCCAGCGCCATCCTGACCGGCATCGGCACCGTCCGCGACGACGACCCGCAACTGAACGTGCGCGCCGTCGAAACGCCGCGCCAGCCGCAGCGGGTGGTGGTCGATTCCCGCCTGGAATTGCCGCTGGATGCGCGCCTGCTGACCCCGGACACGGGCGATTTCGCCAAACCGGTGCTGGTGTTCTGCGCCTTCGACGACGCCGCGCGCCGGCGCGCGCTGGAAGCCCGCGGCGCCGAAGTGGTGGTGCTGCCCAATCCGCACGGCAAGGTGGAACTGCGCCACATGCTGGAAGAACTGGGCCGGCGCGGCATCAACGAGTTGCACGTGGAAGCCGGGTTCAAGCTTAACGGCTCGCTGATCCGCGAGCATTGCGCCGACGAACTGCTGGTCTACCTGGCGCCCAAGCTGCTCGGAGACGCGCAAGGCATGTTCAACCTGCCGCCGCTGGCAAGGCTGCAGGATGCGCCCGCCTTCCGCTGGCACGACGTACGCATGATTGGCGAGGACCTGCGCCTCATCGCCCGCCGCGCCGACCACGCCTGACCGCCATGCGCGGCCGCGGCGGCGGAATCGGGATCGATCATGCCCACGCGTAAGCGGCGAGGACCCGACACAGGCTGAGGCCCGGGGCTGCGCCACCTTCGCCAGCACCCGACCCTCCCCTATATAAGAAAGCAAGCAGGGCATCCATGCCGTCCTGGCGACATGCCAACCGGCCGCAGATGTCCGGCCAAAAACGAATCGGCTCCGCACCTGCTAGCATGCGTGTTTTCCCATCGCATCACGCACCGATCATGTTCACTGGCATTGTCGCGGCCGTTGGCCGCATCGAATCCGTTTCCCCGCTGGGCGCCAGCGAAGCCGCAGCCGACGCTGGCGTGCGCCTGCGCATCCGCGCCGGCGGCCTTGACCTGTCCGATGTCATCCTCGGCGACAGCATCGCCATCCAGGGCGCCTGCATGACGGTGATCGCGCTGGATGGCGACGCCTTCGACGTCGACGTCTCTCGCGAGTCGCTCGACAAGACCGCCGGCCTCGACCGCCCGGGCCGCGTCAACCTGGAAAAAGCCCTGCGCCTGGCCGACCGCCTCGGCGGCCACCTGGTATCGGGCCATGTCGACGGGCTTGGCGAAGTCACGCACTTCGCGCCGGTAGGCGAATCCCACGAACTGCGCGTGCGCGCCCCGCGCGAACTGGGGCGCTACCTGGCCTACAAGGGGTCGGTGGTGGTCAATGGCGTCTCGCTGACGGTCAACAAGGTCGCCGACGACGAGCAAGGCTGCACCTTCTCGATCAACCTGATCCCCCACACCATCGAGGTCACCACGCTGCAGGATCTCAAGCCCGGCACGCGCGTGAACCTGGAAATCGACCTGATCGCGCGCTACGTAGAGCGGATGCTATCGACGTCTCGTGATGAACATAAGCCTTTGATTTAATTGATATTTCAAAAAAGTCACCGTCTATCAAAAGCCACTGAAGGCACGAGAAGCTCACACCTTTTGACGGTATACTTGACGGTATACCCGCGATTTCTGGGCGGGTATACCGTCACGACGTCGAAAACGGGCGGCATTTGCCTCTGGCGTCGCCGGCTCTCTCCACCAGTACTGGGTTCTACGCCCCCCCTCCAGATGTCCCGCCGCCCGGGACTGATGCTATTTTCGCCGCCTTCTCGGCCCCTCGTAGGCGGATCGCCACAAGCATGATTGCATGCCCTCTTCCACCCCGCGTTGCCATCCCATATCACTCAACTAATAGCTTGCAGCGGAAGTGAGCATTGACCTACAAACACTCACATCGACACTTACCTCACAAACTACGGATACCTTACCCGCGACGGGCGAATTGTGCTGTAATCGATATCTCAGACGAAATATTGTAAAAATCTGTTACGCTTACTATCCACAGATCAATGCCCGAGAGACGACCCCGCGGTTGCTATCGCAATGGTAGGCACACCAGCCAAGCCCGTTGATCGGTGCGCTGCGAACTAGCCCATGAACGCACGGCTCCCAGGACCAGTCAAGCACAGCGCCCCAGGGCAATATCTTGGCTTTGCACTCCAGCCTGTACGTATGTGCTTTCACCTACTGAGTTCTCAGGATGGTGCAAGTGTCTCGTTGGAGCATTTAGATGATGTTGCAGTGCACTTCCTCGATGGGTCTGTCATCGTTGAGCAGGCAAAGAGTGCACTCGCCCACAACCCGTTGTCTGATTGGTCAGAAGACCTCTGGAAGACTATTGCCAACTGGCTGCAAGAGGTTCGCTGCGGCACCCTGGACATGCAGAAAACGCAATTCCGAATGTATGTCACGCCGACGAAGAAGGGCAAATGGAGCGATTTGCTCCACACCTCCAGTTCGGACGAGCAAGTTAAAGCCCTGACAAAAGACATTCGAAAAAAGCTTGCAGCAAAGGCGACCGCACCCAAATGCCTTGAGTACCTTCAAGTCTTCCTCGATGCGACCGACGCTGAACGGCACGAGCTCGTGCGACGACTGGCGATCATTAGTACCGACGATGATCCGGTTCAAGCACTCAATGCGCTCCTCACGCCGACCATAGCCCCTCATTTGATCGAGGTTATAACGCACGCCGCCATCGGAATGGCAAAAGAGTGGGCAGATAGGTGCATTCGCAGGGGCCGTCCAGCTATTGTGGACGCTAATGAGTTCCGCACGGCCTTTCACGCATTTGTTCAAAAGAACAATATGCCAGGCTACCTTGCGTCACTTACCGCCTCCCCGGAGGCTTCTACGGTACAAAAGCTTTTGAGCGGAAAACCGGTCTTTGTCAGGCAATTACAGCTGATTGAAGCCACGGATGAACAGCGTTTGCGGGCTGTTAGCGACTTTCTGCGGGCTTCGGCTGACAAGGCATTCTGGGCAGAACACGGACAAGTGTTCGAGGCGAGCTTTACCGAATGGGAGGATTCGTTGAAGCGACGTCACAGCGCCATAGAAAGTGAAGTAGGCGACCTGCACTCAGACAAATCAGAGCAAGTGAGAGGCCGCCTCATCTACAACCGCTGCTCAGTTCTTGAACCCACGTTGGATGGAAGGGAAGTTCCCGGTCACTTTGCTCATGGAAGCTTCAACGCCCTCGCAGACGATCAAATACTCGGCTGGCACCCGAGATACGCGGAACTACTCGAGCAGGGGAATGGGTGATGGAGAGACGACAAGGGGCTCGCTTTCCGAGTGAAACAGCAATCGTTCAGAATCCACCTCTGGGCACCTACGCGCTGTGGAGGTTCGGTTTGGCGTATCAAGCGAGGAATGGGCAACAACCCATATTCCCGCTCATGTTCCTGGTACTCCCAATGGTTCTTCACAAGCCCACGCTGGAAATCGTGCTCGGGACATACAAGACGTCAGGTCTAGCATTGTTTGCTGGCAAGCTCGGCGCAAGGCGAGAGGACCTCCTTGCGGTGCATGATCGCGCACTCACACTCCGGCATCTGACCTTGGAGGCAATTGCCCTCGGCGAACAAGCGAGGCTTTTGAGCATTGATGCCCAGCAAGCAACACTGAGAGCAAACGCTCTAGACGAAGGCGTGAAAGCACCTCCGCTTCCAGACCGGATCAAATGGCTTGCTCCAGCATGTGAAAGGCTTGGCCACTGGTTTGCTGGCCTGACGGCCCAGCAAGTAGTACGCATGCTTAACGTGGAGTTCTGATGTATTTTCAGCTTCGCAAAGTGATCCTGTGGCCAAGAGCAGGCGGCGAACCACGGGTAGTCGAATTCGAGCCGGGCATGGTCAATGTGATCAGCGGCGCGTCAAAGACCGGAAAATCCGCCGTCATTCCAATCATTGACTATTGCCTGGGCTCTGAAAAATGCGCAATACCAGTAGGCGTGATCCGCGAGTCCTGCTCCTGGTTTGGAATCGTTGTTGAGACCATTGAAGGTCAGAAACTCCTTGCTCGACGGGAACCCGGCAATCAGCAGAGCACAGGCGACATGGTGCTGCTGGAGGCGTCCGAGATTCAGGTTCCGAAAGCCATCGAGACAAAGTCAACAAACGTTGACTATGTGAAATCTGTACTGAACAGACTCGCGGGACTATCCAACCTTGAGTTCGAGCCAGGCACAACGGATAGCTTCAAGTCTCGTCCAAGCTTCCGTGACTTGATGGCATTCACGTTCCAACCGCAGAATATCGTCGCCAACCCCGATGTGATGTTTTTCAAGGCAGATACCACTGAGCATCGTGAGAAGCTAAAGACAATCTTCCCTTACGTGCTTGGCGCTATCAGCCCGGAGTTGCTGCAAGCCCGACATGAACTCGACCGCCTTTCGCGGCTTCTGAGGCGAAAAGAGACTGAACTCCGCGCGCGCCAGGCATCGGGCGCTACTTGGCAGCGCGAGGGACAAGCCTGGATACGGCAGGCGATTGAGTATGGCCTGCTATCACCAGAGTCGCTTGTACCGGAAGACTGGCCCACTACTCTCGACACACTCCGTCGAATTCTCAATAGCGACACGCGTGAGGCGGCGCAAACCCTCGCCTCCATGGACACCGTGATGGCGCGTTTGACCGATCTGCGCGCGACGGAAACTACATTAGCCACTCAACTCAACCAGAGCCGTCACCGCCTACATGAGCTTCGACGTCTCGACGAGAGTAGCGATGCTTATGGGGGCGGACTTCGAGTTCAGCGCGATCGACTGTCGCTTTCGACATGGATACGCGATCTCGCCTCCGACCAGTCAAATGCAATCTTTGAACTAAGCGATTCCGGGCGCGAACGTGTCGATCAGCTATGTGAGGCACTCGGTGCGATTGAGGTCCGGCTAAGGTCACACCCAGGGATTGCAGAAACGCTCGGTAAAGAGACATTGCGACAGCGCGAAGCGACACAAATTTTGCTGGATGACCTCAACCTCGTTCGAAAAGAGATTCGGACGCTTGAGGGCAAATCCAATGCCGCCAAGGAAGCAACCGCCCGCAACGAGCATATTGAACGTTTTCTTGGCAGGCTCGAGGAGGCTCTACGCCTTTATGATGCTGCTGACCAGTCGTCCAGCTTGCACAGCGAAATTGCCGAGTTACGAAGCAGCATTGCACACCTGACGAAACTTGTCGCGGAACATGAGATTGCTCGCAAGCTCACAAACGCACTGGAAAGTATCGAAAGCATTGCCGGAAAATTAATCCCTAAATTGGACGGCGAATGGCCAGAGGCGCCGATAAAACTCATAGTCGCAGACCTTACGGTAAAGGTCATTCGAGGCGGCCGCGACGATTACCTTTGGGAGATCGGTAGCGGCGCAAACTGGCTGGCATATCATGTGGCGGTGACGCTTGCGCTTCAGTGGTACTTTCTCCGCGAACCGAATCATCCGGCGCCCGGCCTGCTTATGTATGACCAGCCAAGCCAAGTCTACTTCCCTGCCCGTCGCACGGCGGTCGACGACTCTGGGGCACTCGAACCAACATGGCGCAACGAGGACGTCGTAGCAGTTCGCAAGGTGTTCGACCTTCTTGACAAAGTTGTTGGCAAGGCGAAAGGACGGTTACAGGTAATCGTTCTCGACCATGCCGACGACGAGGTGTGGGGTCAACTGCCCAACGTGCATCTTGTCGAAGAGTGGCGCGGAAAGGCTCTTGTGCCATATGAGTGGGTACCAGTAGACGGCAATAGCATCTAAGGCTAGTCGAAGCCGAACCTCATCTGGAGCCAGCGCTACTACCGGAAGCGGAGCATGGCCTATGTGCCGCGACCAATCTAAAAGGCGCCCGCCATTCCACGCGACGTGGACGCTCTACCCAATTGGTCGCGGCCCGTCAGTTCACCTCCGCTTCCTCAGCGGCCCCAGGAGTTGCCACCGGATGCCCATGCTGTTTAGCAGGCGCCGGACATTGACAATGCTATAAGACACTCCAAATCTGCGGTCAATCAACTGCATCACCAGAACCAAAGTCCATCGGTCGTTCGGATAGCCGTGCTTCATCGGACCGGCTGACAACACCTTCACCAGCGACCTGATCTGAATCTCACTCAGACCACTTGGTCGCCCCAACGTCCGACGACGCCACGCCTGCGGATCCTCTGCCAATCTTCTCGCCCAAGTTGACGCCGTCTGTCGACTAACTTGGAGCAGGCGCGCCACCTCCGCCTGCTCCACACCGAGCGCAAGCATACGCATACCCTTTCGGCGGCGCGCTTCCATTCCATCCAGATCCCTCTTGTACTGTTTCGTAGTCATGGCGAAGTCCCACACAATCTCCACACAGGAAAGTACGTGATCGAACCTCGCCTGTCATCTATTTAGTGAAAAGACACGATTCTGCCAAAGTTATTTGCAGATGGACGATCAGTGGCAAGCACCGGTATGTTTGATGCCACCGAAGCATCCCTCTACATCGAAACCCATCATGATTCTGACCAGCAAGAAGATTGAAAGCACCAAGCCTGACGTGCAACCGCAGAAGCTGCCTGACGGCACCGGGCTCTACCTCTACGTAACCACCAAGGCGAAGTCCTGGCGCTTCGACTATCGATTCAGTAACCGCCGCTACACCATCACATTCGGCTTGTATCCCACTGTTGGGCTTGCCGAAGCCCGAGAACTTCTGCGCGACGCCAAGAAGAAGATTGCCATTGGCATCAATCCAGCCATCGACAAGCGGCTTCGCAAGCTGGCACTGGAAGCATCGTTCGTCGACACATTCGAAGCGGCGGCCCAGAACTGGTTTGCCAGCAAGCAAGATCAACGCTCCACCGTCTGGCAGGAAGCCCACTCCCTGTACCTGCGCCGCGACCTGAATCCGCACATCGGCAAACTGCCCCTGACTGCGATCGATGCAACCCTTCTACTCGGCGTGCTCGAGCGGGCGAAGGCAGAACGGGGGGTGCGCACGGCCGAACGCGCCCGTCAAACCGCGATCCAGGTGTTCGACCATGGGATACGCAAACTCAAGATCCAAGCCAACCCGGCACGTCTGCTGAAAGGCTGGGCTGATCTCCCTGCCCAAGTCAGTCACCGGCCGTTGCGGGAAGACGAAGTACATGATTTTGTCGTACGGCTCGACGCTGATCCTGGCTCGATCAGCACCAAGCTGTGTATCTTGCTCATGTTGTTCACTTTCGTGCGCAAGTCAGAGATCGCGCAGGCGCGCTGGTCGGAATTCGACCTCCAACGCGCCACGTGGAGCATCCCGCCCGAACGCATGAAGATGCGCGATGCACACGTGGTGCCCCTCAGCCGGCAGGCATTGGAAGCGCTTGCCCAACTGCGGCCCCTATCATTTGGGTCGAAGTTCCTATTTCCCAGTAACAGCAGCATCGAAAAGCCAATGAGCCTTTCGACGCCCAACGTTGTATTCAAGCGAATGGGCTATGGCGACAGATTCTCCCCGCATGGCCTGCGCGCCACGGCAAGTACCTGGCTGAACAATCGTGGCGTCCGCGCCGACGTGATCGAGCGGCAGTTGGCCCATGCCGAGCGCAACCGCATTCGCGCCGCCTACAATCACGCCGACTACATGCCGGAGCGCATCGCCATGATGCAGATGTGGGCAGATTTCATTGAACCGCCAACAGACGCCGCCGGGAGCGTTTGGATCCCCTACCGCTGCTCTGCTACGTAACGGCCGCCGCGGCATCGACGGCAAAGGTACTCTGTCGGCCTTTCGGTACCAGAGAACACAGGCCTTCCATTTGCCGACGGGCCGTCATCTCTTACTTGCTTTGCGGGCCACTGCCTTCCTTACCTCCTGTTCTCCAGCTGCGCTCTCATCGCTCTTCTTGCGCCTTTGCGTCCGCCGCTCTTCGGATCGCTCCTGTAAAGAATCCAGCGGCACCAGTTCTAGATACCCGCCGTCAACCATTTCCCTCGCTCGCTTGAGATCAATGCTCATCTTCTTCATTGCCTCGCGCATCTTCTGACTCCTCTCCCTCTCCGGCCACCGCACTGGGTCCCCATACAGCGCCTTCCTCACCTCGTCTCGATCAGCATTTGCGAACTCGATTGCATCGTGCAATCGAAGCCAGTGGAAGAGTTTATTCCTGCGGACTTTGATAATCCTTGGCCGCTGGGGTGTTGGCAGCGATTCCTCGAACCTGGCGAACTGCTGATCCAATAGCTCTTGGGCATGCTTGAGTAACGAAGTCTTGGCAGCCTTCCCCGACGTCAAACTACAGTTCAAATCAAATACCACGGCAAACTGCCCGGTCGTCAATGTGAGCTGCACGCTGGACTCACAGTCCTCGGCATCGCCCCACATGGTTACCGTTTCCGCGAGCCAATGGCGCTCTTCATCCTCCTCATCAAGGTACTCTTCCCGGTAGCACTTCAGGTCACATCGCCCGAACTCGTGCGCTATCTCAGCATTTTCTTTCAGAGCTTTCGCCCGCAGCGCTTGAGGCATCGGTCTAAGAGGCTCCTTGGCCTTGGCCTGGTACCTTGCATTTCGCCGTAGGAACTCCCACGCCCACCTTCGGTAGGACCAACCATCATGACCCGACGGGTAGCTCGATTCGTCGCTCCATATGGGTCTTTTCTGCCTTTTTGGCCGCTCTTGGATTCCGCTCACGCTATCCCCCTCTTCGTCCGGAACAGATAGTTTTAACGATCCGCAAGAAATCGGCAAGTTTTCCTATAGATAGTTGTCGCTATCTATAGGAAATCTCTTCCTTTCCCGCCCGATACGCAGCGCACCTTTTGGGGTTACTGGCAGACAAGGACATAGCAGAATTCATTTGTCGCGCGACCCGATATCTCTCACTAGACATAGGTACACATATGAAGATCGTGAAACAAGCCACGGGAACCCGTGGCACCCCAATCGACAGCGAATCCACGCGCCTCGGTGCACGAGACATCCCCACCGAATTCATTGAACTAATTCGCATGCGCAAGGTACTCGAAACGACCGGCATCAGCCGTCCACAGGTCTACGCACTCATGAAGCAGAACCGTTTTCCGAAGGGTGTGAAGATTGGCCGGTCCACCGCGTGGGTCCGTAAAGAGATCAACGATTGGGTGCAGCAGCGTATCGCCGAGCGCGATTCCGCTCTGGCCGCCTGACCATGAAAGGTGCACGCATGAACACGCACGATCTGTTTCCGTTGAATCCGGTCGAATGGCCGCGTTCGAAAGATGCGGTCTCCGCGAAAGTCGCGGGGGTTTTTGAGAAACTTGCACGAGCCACAGCAGTTCACCCAGTTGCATCGGCCAAGGGTCTTACCAGAGCCGTGGGTTTTGAGTGTACTGCCCCATTGATGGTCGGTGACGTCGACTGCTCCAACGCACTCGCGTTGCCGATTTGGGATAAGACTGGGAAATCCTGCAATGTCCTCGTAGCTTACAGGACCGACGGCGGTCACGCGGAACTGACCATTCCGGGCGCCCAAATCGAAGGCGGATACATCCATTTTGGCACCCGGCCTAGCGACGACTTACCGACTTATGTCGCCACGGATTGGGCAAGTGCCGCGGCCATTCACGAGGCGACTGAAGCGCCGGTCGCATGCGCGATCTACACTGATAACCTCCACGAAATTGCCGCAGACCTCCAAGCGAGGTATCCCGGTAATGAAATGATCATCTGCGCCGGGACGACCAATGGTCCCAGCCGCCGTATCGCCACAGAAACGGCTGCTCACCTTGGCATCAAGCTCGCTGTAGCGGAGGATGGCGGCTCCTTCATTGGGTGCTATAAAGCCCTTGGCTCAGAAGGCATTCTTCGTAGCCTCAAAGCCGCCACCGTGCCAGACAGTTTTGTGTTCGGCTCGCAGGTCAGCGACCCACTGGATCCACCCACTCCAACTCGCTGGCCAGGGCAGCACGTGAACGGCAGCGTGATGGCGCAGCATGCCGTGATGCTCATCATGCGCCACCTGATCGTGGACGCCTATGTCGCCATAGCAATCGTCCTCTGGGCGCTGGCAACGTATTTCGTTGACGTCATCCGCGTCGCACCGCTGCTTGCATTCTTCTCGCCCGTCAAGCGATGTGGAAAAACAACTGCGCTAGGTCTTCTGAAAAGCCTCGTGAACAGGGCCTATGCGGCATCCAACTTGACGCCGGCTACGCTATTTCGCATGCCTGCGCATAACAAGCCGACGCTCCTGATCGATGAAGCCGACACGTTCTTCGGCTCCCGGGAACTGACCGGCATCATCAACTCTGGTCACACGCGGCAGGCGGCATCCATCACCAGAGTGGAAAGAGGCCGTAATGTCTCGTTTAGCACGTTCTTCATGAAAGCCATTTTCGGCATTGGGCATCTGCCGGAAACGCTGGAGGACCGGTCGATCCTAATTGAACTGCAACGCAAGCGTCCGGAAGAAATCGTGGAAATGCACATGCCGTCTGCAAACGATGCGTTTGCTCCTGTACGCGCCTGCTTCGCCAGACTGGCACATGAACATGCAAATGATGTCCGAAACGCCACTCGAGATCCGATTAACCTCGGCAACGACCGGTTTTCGGACAACTGGGAGCCGCTGCTTGCTGTCGCGAGCATCTTAGGCAGCGACTGGCTTGAACACGCTCGCCATGCGGCAACCAAGCTTTCGGCACGGACCGATCATCGAGATCAGGCTGGCCTGGAGGAACTGCTCAGCGACATCAAACTGGCCTTCGAGTCGGCAGCAGCCTCGAAGCTCTCGACCGGCCAGTTGATGCAGACCTTGACCAATGACCCCGAAAAGCCGTGGGGCAGATTCACGCGTGGCGGTCCGATCACGGCACATGACCTCGCTCGGCTACTCCGCCCCCTGCACATCAGGAGCGTCAACCTCCGCACGGAAAGGTCGCCGGGTGACGTTGGCCCCGCCCCTTCACTCAAGGGGTACTACCACCGGGACTTTGAGGACGCATTCGCCCGATATCTTCCTAGTGATCCGAGTGAGTGCGTCGAAGCTGACTAAGCAAGCGATTCGGCATAGGCTGCCACACCGCTACACGGCCACACCGCCACAGTTACTGCCTACGGGCTATTTCTCAGGCGCGAGGTGGCAGTGTGGCGCCCGATCATTATCAGGAATACCAGCGGGAGAGATCAGCTACCCGAACCGGTCATGTGAAGTAAAGCGGCAGTACCGTAATACCGTAACTATGTCAGTACTTTGTATGGCGGTATGCCAGCGTAGATCAGCTATGCGTGTCAGCTTGATAGGTGGCACTGTTAGTCATGGGATACCAGCCTGCATATGTGTTCCTCTCTCATTGCGAAAATACAGCCTGTATGAATCTCACAAAAATAGAAGATTGCGTCATGCTCGACACCGTCGGGCTTGCCGTGGACGACATCAACGCCGACTTGCCGACACGTGTATGGACAGAGTGGGACGATCAAACTCGATCCACCGATCACGGGAATATGAAATCCTCGTCAGGCCGCCGCACGCTCAGCGTCAAGCACATCAAGAGCAGGAAGCGGCTACTCGTTGAAGGAAGCTGTGCGGCCCATTATCAGGAGCACAACATCGTTAGCTCCAACGATATGGTCATGACCGCGTTCTCTATGCTGAAGACGGTAAAAGACTGGCACGATATCAAGATTCCCCTGGAACGTGCCCGCGAGTTTGCACGCGGAGAGGGTATCACCGTCACTCGAGTCGATATTCCTGTCATGCTGCGTGTCCCCCAAGGAATGAGTGTAGGAGCCGTCGTCAACGGCTTGGCCTGTGCCGGTATCCGCTGCGGAATCAATGTGGCGCTGTACCACAACGAGAGCTTTTACTACGACCAAGGCTCGCAAGCGTCTGCCTTGAAGGGATATGATAAAGCGGCGGAAATCGAGCAACGCAAGACAAAACTCGTGCTGCCGGTGACCGAAACCGCTGGGATGCTCAGCGAACTCGCAGCCTCAAATGTCAGGCTTGAGGCCGTATTCCGCCAGAAATACCTCGCCAATCAATCCCGATTCGCAGGGCAAGATGTGACACCACGCCACCTTAGTCCGACCGTGCTCGCCGAGATGTTCCTTGAACTCATCAAGAAATACGATCTGCGGGGTAGTCTGCGTGCGCGGTTGCACCAGGAGGAGCTTTGGCAGATACCGCAGCGGTACAGGGGCACGGTAGCGTTCTGGCAGAACGGGGGTGACATGCTCCCCTACTTCGACCACAACGAACGTACCTTTGGCCGACACCGCAAGTTCCTCAGAGAGAAATACTCGATTGATATCGGCGGCCTGCCGCCTAGCGAGATCGAGGTGCCGGCGCAGATCGGTGACATCCTTGCCCCGGAGAATTTCGTGCCTGTACCGGAGGCAATTCGCCGCGATCCACAGCTTTTCCATTCGTTGAACATGCGCAATGAATGGAACGAGCTTTGCGATCAGATGCGCCTGGAGAACGGCATTAGCCGTGTCTACGTTGACCCGTATGAGAAGCCCCACATGCCACACGAACTCGGCGCGCAGATTCTGTAGCCCTGTAGCGGTTCCCAGGCAGCCGCCCACGTCGCTACCCCATGTAGCCCTGTAGCGGCTGCGCGGTCCTTGGATTGGTACGACAATCAACTGTAGCGGTGTAGCGCCTCCCCCGTCCACCACCATCCTCTGCTTCAGGCGGTCACCAGAGTAGAATATCAGTGCCGTAGTCGCACCCAGTGATATCCTCTAGTTGTCGCGAGTTCTGCCCGTCGAAAGCTTCAGCATGGTCCGGTCCGTATGGAGCCGCCTCGCTGGCTCAGTTTCGCTTGGCTGACTCGCCCTTCCTAATGTCGAACTCCATCTGGCATGCAAGCTCTCAACGCGATCATCTGCGAGTTTAAGGCAAAACTGGCAGCCCTTGGATACTCAACCATTGAAGCCTCAACCGGCACAGATGCTGCGTCTGCAGTTGCCCTATTTATCGCGGAATCGGAGCGAGAGTTGCTCCGCGCCTACTTTGATCTTGAGGCTGGAAATAGCCATGCAGGGAAGGATCCTAGCCTAGCGGAAACCAAAGACATCTGCATCGACAGCTGGCTCACAGAATGGCCGCCTTCGCCGGGCGATGCTCGGATTGAGCCACCTCCCACACGCCTGCTCTCCACCGTGCGGCCGTCTAAGCGACAGACATTCCGGGTAGTATGGATCTCTGGAAAAGAAATCCCCGTCAGAAATGGTAGTTATCTCGTCCGACGGAAGAGCGGCACAGCACTATCAGTATTCGAGAACGGCGGATGGAAGGACGGGACACCGCTAAAATGGGCTGGCGTCGACTGGAGGCTGAGCAAAAAGCGAGAGGAGAAACTGATCAGAGACTTCCACCAAGGGGATCTCGATGCCGGCATTGCGCTCGTTCGGCACTGCTACGCATCTCGGCCAGAGTCCTCCAGCCTCTCTTTCGGTCCGGATGATACATGGGGGATACGCGCACGAATGTTCGCCCGCGTGATATACAACCAGATTGCATGGCGAGAAGTGTACGACTCAGAAGACCAATATCTGGCTTGCCTGCCCCTAGTACCCACAAAAGAGGCTCGCGACAAGATCGAGCGTTTAGCCGAAGAATTTTGGCTCACTGGCGACGCTTAGATTGAATCACACGGAGCAAGAATGCCGGCAGCTTCCTGTTCATTGCCCGTTCCGCTACAAACTGATCGTCGAGCAATCAAGAGCAGGAAGTTCCAATAAGGAGTATTGCCAATGCGCACACCAAATACTTCGCTCGAGTCCGAGATAGTGGATTGGCTGGTACACTTGATCGAGAACGATGAGCTTCGGGAAGCCATTTCGAATACCGAGTCTCTTCTCCGGATCGCGAAATCCGCACGGCAATCGTCCTACATCCGTTCATACAGCGTCGATCAAATGTCTCGACTAGCGTCAGCGGAAGCTGCTCAGGTGGTTCTGGAAAGCCTCGGGCTGCTCGAGATCATCGCGATCAACAAGAGCATCTCGCTAGCTACAGGAGAGATTCTTCGGCCCGACATTCTTTGCTTCAACCCAGAGAGCAGAACGCTTGTCGTGTTTGAGGTCAAACGCGAGACATTTACTGAACGGCAAACGATCACCGAGCTCGCAGGGTATGAGCATGAATTGCGCAACGCATTGCCATTCCTGGGAAACTTCGAAATCTGCTTCGTCGTTGTGGCCAAAGACTGGTCGACCCTACTCGATCACGCCGTTGCGAACCTGAACGCATGGTCTGGAAAGAAATGTCTAGCACTCAAGGTCGACGTGGAGAGTCAGCCATTTGGCCTAACCTGCCATTTGCCAGAGGCGTGGCATCTGACGGGCAGCTTCGGCCTGCCTCCCGACGCGCTGCAGACAATCAGCCTCTATCTTGTAGAGGAAGAGCCTGATCTCAATGAGCATTCGCCGCCTCGATCATTGCTCACCGCGATGGAAGTAATGGCGCGGGCAGGGGATCGAGCGGGCTCACACGGCTTCATGATGCTCTGGAAGGACGTGAACGGGATGGGACAAGGCAGATGGGCTTTTACACTTTGCGCCGTCGACCCTATATCCATGCACTCCTGGTGCTCTATGCATGGTTTGCCTCGGCGTGAGTCTGAAGTTACACGCTATTTCGATAAACAGGTGGCCGATGCGCCTGCACTAGTGCCTTCTGTGGTGTACCGAATTGCGACAGAAGCTTTTCCAATCCTGGAAGACCGTTACGACCCGCAATTCGAGGGGGCATTCTCATGGCACGAGAGCTTGCGACAGCGCCGCGCCGGCGCAGTCCCTATTCGATTCGAATTCTGGGGAACGCTAGGAGAGTATGCCCGCGAGTTCGTATGCAACACCGATGTGCGCAATCGGCACATGCCTTTTATCGGCAGAAACGAACTGGATTGGACGGATCCTGAGGTGGCTGTTCCCTTGATCGAGAGCTTATCGGGCTATTCCCCGTTCGCTGGCGGCATGATTCGTTGCAGCGACGCGTTCCACGTAGGGGTAACGCTGGGAATCCTTGAGCTGGTAGCCGGCAATGCCGCACGCAGCGATAAAGCTGCGACCCACTTGGAGCCACTGCTGCGCTGGTCCCATATCGAGGCACTTCGCTATGCGGTCGAGATGCACGAGATCTATTTGATCGCAAACGAGGTGACGATTCCGATTCCAGCAATTTCAGATCGTCCAGAGCGAAGGCTGCAGGCAGTCAAGGAGTTGTCCTCATGGGTTCAAGAGCACCTCCTCGGACGCGAGCATAGAGTTCACCAGACATGCTTCTCGCTTGGCCGCTACGGGGCTGCGCTCTTCAGCAAATGGTTCGAGGGCGGTGAACGCCTGATAGCAGAAGAAAACAGGCAGTGGCTGACCTCCGAGGTCAAGCGTCTTGTCGGTACAATTTTGCTTGCGGCCGAGGAACGAGTCCCCTATGGAAACGTCGAGGCATTGGATCAGCTCAGAGAGATTCTCGTGCAGAACAACTTCTCCCCAAACGGAAATGGTGACGCTGAACTCAGGAAGTCGCTCGATGGACTGCCAGGGGATGTACTGCTAGACGCTACGGCCAGCGTAGTGCTCCCCGCACTTGATAGTGTCATCCCTGTAGTCGCGCACACAGTTGCCCCAATGCCCGAGCTGGAGGTAGATTGGGATGGGCTCAAGGCTGGCGTGCGTGCGGCCTTCGATGCAGGGCATCGCTGGCCCGCCGTTATTGTCTCTCAAGATGGCACGGTTGGTAGCGGCTTCCTGGTTGAGCCAATGACACAGTTTGCAGCTCCTATCGCAGACCCTGCGAAAGAGGTGTATTTTTTTAATGAGCAGGCGAGCGCCAGCATAGCAGTGAAATTCACCTGGACTGCCCTGATGCAACGGGGGTTGTCTGGGAAGACGTCCGCATCATGCAAAGCGGATTGCATCGATTGAGAGAGTCACCTCGGTATGGTCGCCTGATTTTCGGTAAAAAGACCACCGAAGCGATTGTCGTAGGTCGCCAGTTCGACTGGCGGCGCAATGCCTTTTTAACTATCGATAATGGTGTGTTTTCGCTAGCCGTCACCATGATTTGCGATGCAATTAGCCAGCACGACCTATATCCCGGCTCCAATTTCCGGCCCTCGGAAAATTGGTGTCTTAAGTATGTGAAGAGATATGTAAAGAATATGCAGCCGATGCCGATATCTATGGCCATCACGTTCCACGACTTTGGAGAGCTCTTCCTGGCGCCAACTCTTTCGCAAAGGCTGCGTATTGAAGCGAAAGCCGCCGTCTGGGCAAACGCGCTTCTAGGAAAAACTAGTAACTGACCATGACCTTCTGCTTCGGACTCAAGTACAAAGACAGCGTCTACTTATTTTCCGACTCTGCCGTTACGGGAGGGCCATCTCTCGGAGATACCCCTTATCTTACGAGCTTCGGCGAAGCATCAATTGTCGGACCCGCCAGTCAAGTGCAGGAAGGAGCACTTAAACTCGTGAGGCTTGGCGATGACTGCTTTGCTGCAATAGCTGGAGACGCACATCGAGCGTTTGAAGGCATAGCGTCAATGCGCCCGCTGTATTCAAGCACTATAGCGATCCCTACCTTGCTCGGGTTCCTAGCCGGAAGCATTGATACCACGTCGGAAGAACACTTCGAGTACTTGTTCGCGCGGAGTGGCCCAAACGGCTCGGAGTTGTGGCACTGGTCGACCACAGCTCCGGCCCGCCCCACCGCTATACAGAGCAACGCAGCCATCGGCAGCCTCACTTCTTGGCACGCGGAAATGGCGGGATGGACTGCAAATTTGTTACGCGCGGGTAGCATCGATGAGCATCGGATGCTAACCACAATGGCAGCCGTGATGCAGTCCTTTGGACTTCGCGACCACCTTCTAACTCAGGGCGTAGGTGGTGCGTTTTGTGGTGTGCATGTCGGTCCAACAGGAATTCGCTGGCTTCCCGATACGAATTACGTTGTCCATGATCAAAAGCTATCTACAACTGAATTAGTTAGTGTTTTCAGTCGTGATGGTGCGGTAGCTGTGAGTTCCTCATTTACCCAAGATAATCGTGTCTTTCTGAACTCCATTGATCACCGAAATCCAGAGAGTTGGACTAACCAGTGGCTAGCCTCATTGAAGAGTTGTTTTGACGAATGTGCCGCCAAGGTGTGGGTATTCCTCGGCTATGAAGCCTTTACAGTCCACATTATTGAAGCGGAAACTGCGGTGACCGACATGCCATGCTGTAGGCTCACCATCATTGGTGCCGGTAGGTATGATCTGGCAATTCATCCCCTGCTGAGCCAAGTACTCTCCTATCCATTGGAGGATCGCGGAGATGGATCGTTACCCGCTCGGCTGAGCTATGTTAGCGCCGAGAACTGCCTTGAGCACGCTTATAGGTTTCTCGCTTCGCGCCCAACGCAGCTCGCGCCCTGACAGCCTCGTAATGTGCAAATCCTGGCCGATGACATGGGGATGTCGATCAAGCGTCACTAGAACTGAATGCTCGCCCTTCCGAAGGGAGTGCTTCTTCCGCCCCATCAGCGACTAGCTGACCTCCCCCATTGTCGTTGCACCTCAACTATAAC
>NZ_JARJLM010000602.1 GCF_029335485.1 Cupriavidus basilensis | reverse complement strand
CCAGCGAGCCCGTGACCGATTGCAGGATGCTCTGGGCGCCGCGGGTGTCGTGCTGCAGGCTGGTGAAGGAATAGGGCGCATGCCGGCCATCCCCCAGCGGAATCCCGACGTTGAGCAGGATGCGGTTGTCCCACCGGCCCCTTGTGAGGTCGAACTGGCGGGACACCGAGATGCCATAGTTGATGCGCCGGTAGTTGTTGTTGTAGCCGAGCTGGAACTGGGTGTCGTTGCCGGAGCGGCTCCAGTAGTTCTGGGTGCTGCCCGCCAGGTAGATCGATCCGTAGCCTGGCGGCAGCGCCTGGTTCAACGTCAACTGCAAGCGATTGCGCTGCACGCCACTGATGGCCAGGCCTCTGGCATCACGCTCCATGTCGCGCAAGATGGCGGCATCGGCGAAGTTGAGGTAGCCGCTGCTGGAATAGCGGTAGGCCGCCAGGGTGACGTTGGTGCCGATGGGCTCCAACAGCTTGCTGTAGAGGAGACGGACGCTGTACCCGTTGCGGTCCGGCTGCTTCTCGAAGCGCGCCCAAGCCTGGGTGACGTCCATGCCAAGCGCGCCAAAGGAGGTATTGAGGGCTCCGCCAAGCGCCACTGCGGTGTAATCCTGGGCCGCCAACAGGCCGCCATAGCCGGTCAGCATATTGGTAAAACCGTGCTGCACCGTGGCCTGCAGCATCTTCGGCGCGCTACGGACGTTGGGGTTCCGGTACTGGCCGGCGGTGACCTGGTAGCGCGTGATGCCCGGACGCAGGGAATTGACCGCCGCCGCATAGGGCACCTTCGAGATGCGCACGCTGCCGTCGGCCTCGGTCACGACCACTTCGAGGTCGCCGCCGTAGCCGGTGGGGTACAGGTCGTCAATGACGAAGGCGCCAGCGGCCACCGTGGTTTCGTAAATGATGTTGCCACTCTGGCGGATCTGCACGCGGGCGCTGGTGTTGGCGATGCCCCGGATGGTGGGAGCGTAGCCGCGCTGCGACTCCGGGTACATCCGGTCATCGCTGGCCAGCTGCACGCCGCGGAAGCCGATGCTGTCGAATATGGTACCGTCGGTGAATGCATCGCCGAGGACGACCTGGCTGCGGATGGCGGCAATGCTGCGCTGCAGGCTGGTCTGCACGCTCTGATAGCGGGTGCCGGCCTGGTTGTCGTGGCTCAGGTTGCCGAGGTGCCGGAAACGCCATGCGCCCACGTTGACACCGGCGTTGAGACCGACATAGGCGAACGACGTGGACTGCCCCAGGCTGGAGGAACGATAGGCATTTGCGTTGTACTGCAGACGCGCGGCGGTGGCGCCCTCATCCCAGTACTTCGGGTCGACATAGCCGCGGGCCCTGCGCTTGAGCGCGGCTTGCGGCAGGCTGATGTCGAGTCGCTGTTCTCCGTTATCGAACTCCGCTGTACCGGCATTCACCAGCTCGGGCAGCGGCGCGCATGCACCGTCGGCAAGGCGGTTCGCTGCTTCCGGAAGGAGCTTGACCAGGTCGACGCCGACGCGTTCGAGCAGGACACGGTCGAAACAGGGCTGCACGTTGCGGCTGTCATTGCCGACCTGCCGCACGGAAACCTCGGCGCGCCCCAGCCAGGTCTGGTTGACGTAGAGATCCGCGCGATAGGTTCCCGGCAGGGCCACGTTGCCTTTGTTGAACCGGCTCACATCGATGGGCCCGCCGCCGTTCTGGCGAAGGAACTGGTCGTTGAACTCGACTTCCGCCACCATGACGGGGCCTGGCTGGCCGGCTCTGGCGGTTGTCGCACCCGCTCCGGCGAACAGGCACACGAGCACCGCACTGATCGGGCTCAAGCGGAAGGCATGCGACTTCGATCTCTGTAATTGCATCGTCCCTATTAATAAGAATCGGGCGTGGATGCCCTGGAAACCAATATGTCCCGGCCTGTTCCGTCGCTGGATCACTGGGCGGATACCGTTCCGAGTTCAATCTCGGCGTCCATCGGGCCGCCGTAGTCGTTGATGGCCTGGTAGCGCATGCGGCTAGGCGTGCCAGTACCTACCTCGCCCGAAAGCGGGAAGACCTTCGTTTCGCCAGGGCCGACCATCCCGCCATCCTCAAAGCGGGCGGTTTTGCCGCCGCCGGTGACTTCCAGCCTGCTGAAGGAAGCGTGATAGGCCGTGGGATTGCGCGCTTCGAGAGCCTGGTGGTCGCCGGCCTTGACCAAGCGCCAGGCAATCTGTGCCGGGGCCTCGCCTGCGCTGCCCTTGAGGCCGGCGGGGCGGTAGAACAGCTTGATGCGCGATCGGAACGCGAACTGCAGGCGATTGACTTCGGCCTCGTCGCCGGTGGGCTTGGGCGGTATTTCCACGACGTTGAGCCAGAACACCGACTCCCTGTCCGGAGGCAGCGGCTCGCCCGTATGGAGGATGCGCAGCGTCTGTCCCTTGCTGGGGTCGATGCGGGACACGGGCGGAGTCACGGTGAACGGGACGGCAATCTCCGCCGGCGCGGCCTTCGCATCGCCGTCGTCGATCCATGCCTGCACCAGCGCCGGGGCCTTGCCCTCGTTGCTGAGTTTCATCACGGCTTCGGATTCTCGTGCGTCATAGATGACCCGCGTTCCCGCAATGACGACAGATGACAGGGCGGGAAACGGACAGAGCAACATGGACAC
>NZ_JARJLM010000601.1 GCF_029335485.1 Cupriavidus basilensis | reverse complement strand
CCGCGCGTCGCGCCACTGGTGCCGCCATTGCGCAAACAACACCGGAATCCCCGCCCTATTCCCCCTAATGCCCACGGGTTCGCGCTCCGATAATCGTCCCTGACGAACGGCCGCATGCCGCTTCGTAACGGAGCGGCCATGTCCGAAGAAAGCGATCTCGAGAAAACCGAACCCGCCTCAACCCGGCGCCTGGAAAAGGCGCGCGAGGAAGGGCAGGTCGTGCGCTCGCGCGAGCTCTCCACGCTGATCATGCTGATGAGCGGGGTGATCGGGCTGTCGACGCTGGGCGGCACGCTGGCCAGCAAGCTCGATGCCGTGATGCACGCCAGCCTTGCTTTCGAGCCGGCCACCGCCTTCGATCCGGCGCGCATGATGTCGCGCTTTGCCATGGCGGTCTGGGATAGCCTGCTGGCTTTCCTGCCGCTGCTGCTGTTCTTCGGCGTGGCGGCGCTGGCCGGTCCCATGCTGCTGGGCGGCTTTCTGTTCTCGGCCAAGTCCTTCTCTCCCGATTTCTCCCGCCTGTCGCCGCTCAAGGGCCTGGGCCGCCTGTTCTCCGCGCAATCGCTGGTGGAACTGGTCAAGGCCATCGCCAAGGCGTTGCTGGTCGGCAGCGTGGCCGCCTGGGTGCTGTGGCGGCGCTTGCCGGAAGCCGTCGCGCTGATGAGCGCGCCGGTGCATGAAGCCCTGCTGCACATGCTGGAACTGGTGATGAGCTGTTCCGCCATGGTGGCGGCCTCGCTGGTGCTGGTGGCGGCGCTCGACGTGCCCTGGCAATACTGGACCTTCTACAAGAAGCTGCGCATGACCAAGGAGGAGGTCAAGAAGGAGCACAAGGAGAGCGAGGGCGATCCGCACGTCAAGGGCCGCATCCGTCAGCAGCAGCGCGCCATGGCGCGCCGCCGCATGATGTCGGAGGTGCCCAAGGCCGACGTGGTGGTGACCAACCCGAC
This sequence comes from Cupriavidus basilensis, assembly GCF_029335485.1. GTDB lineage: Bacteria > Pseudomonadota > Gammaproteobacteria > Burkholderiales > Burkholderiaceae > Cupriavidus > Cupriavidus basilensis_E. Next base: position 3,846 of record NZ_JARJLM010000601.1, on the reverse strand, counting down.
CCACTTCGCGGTGGCCTTGCGCTACGAAGAAGGCCGCATGAGCGCGCCGCGCGTGGTGGCCAAGGGTAGCGAAGCCATCGCCGCCCGCATCCGCGAGATCGCCGCCGAGCATGGCGTGCCCTTGCTGTCGGCACCGCCGCTGGCGCGCGCGCTGCACCGTCACGTGGATCTCGGCCAGGAAATCCCGGCGGGCCTGTACACAGCCGTGGCCGAAGTGCTGGCCTGGGTCTATCAACTGAAGCACTGGCACCACACCAACGGCCCGCACCCGGATGCCCCCTCCGGATTGTCGGTGCCGGACGAGTTTGCCGTACCGGAAAGTCACGCATGAACGCATTGACCTCGCTGTTCAACCTGCCAGGAGCACGGGCAGGCGGCCAGATGAAGGCCCTGGCAGGCCCGCTGCTGATCATCATGATCCTCGGCATGATGATCCTGCCGCTGCCCCCCTTTGTGCTGGACCTGCTGTTCACCTTCAATATCGCGCTGTCGATCATGGTGCTGCTGGTGGGCATGTACACCCAGAAGGCGCTCGATTTTGCCGCCTTCCCTGCCGTGCTGCTGTTCTCGACGCTGCTGCGTCTGTCGCTCAATGTGGCCTCGACCCGCGTCGTGCTGCTGGAAGGCCACACCGGGCCGGATGCCGCGGGCAAGGTGATCGAGGCCTTCGGCCACTTCCTGGTGGGCGGCAACTTCGCCGTGGGTATCGTGGTGTTCGCAATCCTGGTGGTGATCAACTTCATGGTGATCACCAAGGGCGCGGGGCGTATCGCCGAGGTGGGCGCGCGCTTCATGCTCGACGCCATGCCCGGCAAGCAGATGGCGATCGACGCCGATCTCAACGCGGGCCTGATCAATGAAGACGGTGCCAAGAAGCGCCGCGCCGAGGTCTCGCAGGAATCGGACTTCTACGGCGCCATGGACGGCGCCAGCAAGTTCGTGCGCGGAGACGCCATCGCCGGCCTGCTGATCATGTTCATCAACGTAGGCGCCGGCATGGTGGTGGGCATGCTGCAGCACGACCTGGACTTCTCGACCGCGGTGCGCAACTACACGCTGCTGACCATCGGCGATGGCCTGGTGGCGCAGATTCCCGCACTGGTGATCTCCACCGCAGCCGGTGTGATCGTGTCGCGGGTCTCCAACGAGCAGGACGTCGGCCAGCAGCTGACCGGACAGCTGTTTTCCAACCCGCGCGTGCTTTACCTGACCGGCGGCATCATCGGCATGATGGGCCTCATCCCGGGCATGCCCCATTTTGCCTTCCTGGTATTCGCCGGGGCGCTGATCTGGTTTGGCCGGTTCGTGGCGCGGCGCGACCAGACGGTGGCGCAGGAAAAGAAGCGCGAGGAGCGCGCCCCGGCTGCGGCGCCCGAGTCGACCGAAGCCACCTGGGACGACGTCACCCTGGTCGATCCGCTGGGCATGGAAGTGGGCTATCGCCTGATCCCGCTGGTGGACCGCGCGCAGAACGGCGAACTGCTCGGCCGCATCAAGAGCATTCGCAAGAAGGTGGCGCAGGAGATCGGCTTCCTGGTGCCGGTGGTGCATATCCGCGACAACCTCGAACTCAAGCCCAACGCCTATCGCATCACGCTCAAGGGCGTGGAGATCGGCCGCGGCGAGGCGGCACCCGGGCAGTGGATGGCGATCAACCCCGGCCAGGTCTCCGGCGCGCTGCCGGGCACGCCGGGCCGGGACCCGGCCTTCGGCCTGCCCGCCGTATGGATCGAGAGCGGCCTCAAGGAGCAGGCGCAGACCTTTGGCTATACCGTGGTGGACGCCAGCACGGTAGTGGCCACTCACCTCAATCACCTGATCCACACGCACGCGGCCGAGTTGCTTGGCCGGCAGGAAGTGCAGGCGCTGCTCGACCGCATCGCCAAGGAATCGCCCAAGCTGACCGAGGACCTAGTGCCCAAGGTCATCACGCTCACGGCGCTGCAGAAGATCCTGCAGAACCTGCTGGATGAAAGCGTGCCGATCCGCGACATGCGCACCGTGCTGGATGTGGTGGCCGAGCATGCGCCCAAGATCAGCGATCCGAACGAACTGACCTCGCTGGTGCGGATTGCGCTGGGGCGCGCCATTACCCAGCAGTGGTTCCCCAACGGTGCCGATCTCCAGGTCATCGGCCTCGACGCCGGGCTTGAACGTGTGCTCTCGCAAGCGCTCACTAACGGCGGCGGCATCGAACCGGGCCTGGCCGACGCCCTGCTTCAGCAGACGCAGGGTGCGGTCGCACGGCAGGAACAACTGGGGCTGGATCCGGTGCTGCTGGTGCCGCATCCGCTGCGGCCGCTGCTGGCGCGCTTCCTGCGCCGGACCATGCCCCAGCTCAAGGTGCTCTCGCATGCCGAGGTGCCGGACAACCGAAATATCAGGATCACCGCAATGATCGGTGGCGCAGCGTGAGGGGTTTCGCAGAATGAGCGTAGCTAAATTCGTGGCGGCCAATGGCCGCGAGGCCCTGCGCCAGGTGCGCGAGGCGATGGGGCCGGACGCCGTAGTGCTGTCCAACCGCACTGTTGAAGGTGGCGTGGAGATTGTCGCCATGCGCGATACCGATCTCGGCGCCATCTCCAGCAGTGCGCCTGTCTTCGCGCCACCGCCCGCCGCGGTTGCCGTCGACGGCGCCCTGGGCGACCTGCGTGGCGAACTGCAGACCATGCGCGCCATGATGGAGCGGCAGTTCTCCGGCGTGGGCACCCATAGCCTGCCGTCGATGGGCGGCGATCCGCTGCGCGACTCGTTGTTTACCTGGCTGGTGACCGCTGGCTTCTCCGGGCAACTCGCGCGCACCCTGCTTGGCCATCTTCCGCTGGGCCATGACCGGCCTGCCGCCATGACCTGGATCCGCCAGGAACTGGCACGCAAGGTGCCGGTGCTGAACGACGAAGATGCGCTGTTCGCCCAGGGCGGCGTACTGGCCCTGGTCGGACCGACCGGCGTGGGCAAGACCACCACCACAGCCAAGCTGGCCGCGCGCTTCGTGCTCAAGCACGGCCCGGAACGCCTGGCCTTGCTGACCACCGACACCTTCCGTATCGGCGCGCACGAACAACTGCGCATCTACGGCGACATCCTTGGCGTGCCCGTGCACGCGGTCAAGGACGCGGCCGACCTGCGCTTCGCGCTGGCGGCGCTGACCGACAAGCACCTTGTGATCATCGACACCGTCGGCATGAGCCAGCGCGACCGCAACCTGTCCGAGCAGATCGCCATGCTGGCCGGCGTGCAGGCGCCTGTGCAGCGCATCCTCCTGCTCAACGGCGCCAGCCATGGCGACACGCTCAATGAGGTGGTACATGCCTATCGTCATGACGCCACGCCGGACGGCGGTATCGACGGATGCATTGTCAGCAAGCTGGATGAAGCCACGCACCTGGGCTCCGTGCTCGACGTGGTGATCCGGCACCGCCTGCCGGTTTACTACGCCTCCACCGGCCAGCGCGTGCCCGAGCACCTCGAGCTCGCCAGCGGCGCGGCTCTGGTGGAGCGCGCCTTCCAGACGCCGCGCCGCGGCTCGGTCTTTGCCGACGCCGAAGCCGCGCGGCGCGCCATGCCGCCGCAGGACGACAGCGACACCGCCCGTGGCGCGGGCTCCGGCGGTGCCGATGGCATGCTGCGCTCGCTCACCGACAGCGCCAATGCGGTGGGCGATTGCGTCGAGCGGCTGAACGCGGGCAGCTATGGCTTCGATCTGGCCCGTACCCTATGGCAGCAGCGTGCCGAGAGCACGCCTTCGCCGCGGTTGATGGCGCAGCAGGTGCGCGAGGCCGCGTGCCGCGACCTGGGCCGCCATTGCGATCGTTTCGTGCTGGCGCTGAGCGCCACGGTGGCCAC
>NZ_JARJLM010000600.1 GCF_029335485.1 Cupriavidus basilensis | reverse complement strand
CATCCGCGCCGGCACCAGCCCGACCCGGCACGCGCGCGAGCGCAGCTACAAGACCATAGTGAAGATGCTGATGCGCGAACGCGGGCACTGAGGCGCGGCCGGATCGTCCCGGGGCGCGCCCGGAACTCGCCGCCATCGCATCAGGCAACTTGCCGGCGCATCAGGCCTCGGCCGGCTTAGCCCCGGCGTTGCGCGCGTTCTCGCTTTCCTGCAGGTGGCGCCACATCACCTTGCCCGTGCCCGATTTGGGCAGCGCATCGACGAACTCCACCACGCGCGGATACTTGTAGGCCGCCATGTTCTCCTTGGCCCACTCGATGATGTCCTCGGGCGTGGTCTTGCCCTTGGCATGGGTCTTGAGCACCACCACGGCCTTCACGGTCTCGCCGCGGTAGGCGTCGCGCGTGCCGATGATGCAGGCCTCCTGCACGTCGGGATGCTTGTACAGCAGGTTCTCGACTTCGGCCGGCCACACCTTGAAGCCTGACGCATTGATCATGCGCTTGAGCCGGTCGGTGATGAAGTAGTAGCCGTCCTCATCCATGCGGCCCAGGTCGCCGGTACGGAAGAAGGTCTTGCCGTCGAACTCGATGAAGGCATCGCGGGTGGCATCGGGCTTGCCCCAGTAGCCCTTGAACACCTGCGGGCCGCACACGATGATCTCGCCGACTTCATTGACCGGCATTTCCTCCAGCGTCACCGGGTCGATCACGCGCGCGTCGGTATTGAGGAAGGGCACGCCCAGGCACTGCAGCTTGGGGCGATCGCCCGGATTGCTGTGGGTCGGCGCCATGGTCTCGGACAGGCCGTAGCCTTCCAGGTAATTCAGGCCGAACTGCTGCTTCAGGCGCTCCGCGATCGCCTGCGGCATGGCCGCGCCACCGCCGCCGATATAACGCAGGCTGGACAGGTCGAACTGCTCCAGGTTCGGGCTGGCCAGGAAATCGATCACCATGGTCGGAATATTGGTCCAGTGCGTGACCTGGTAGCGCGAGATCAGCCGGCCGGCGACTTCGCGATCCCAGCGCGGCAGCATCACCACGGTGGCGCCGCTGTAGATCGGGCCGTTCATGCCGTACTGCATGCCGGTCACATGGAACAGCGGCAGCACCGACAGGATGGTCGATTCCGCGCCGCTGCCGCTCCAGATGCTGCCGCCGATGACGTTGTGCATCACCGAGCGATGGGTGTGGATGCAACCCTTGGGGAAACCGGTGGTACCCGAGGTGTAGGGCATCACCGCCATGTCGTCCGGGCCGGCGGTATGCGGGGCCGGAACCAGTTGCGCGGCGAGCGCCTCGGCCCACGGCGTGGCGCCTGCGGGCAGGGGATGCTGGGTGGTCAGCCAGGCGGCCGGCGCGTCTTCGGGATGCGCGTAGCTGGGCGGCAGCGCGTCGCTGTATTGCGTGACCAGCAGATGCTGCAGGCGCTGGCCGGCCGGCAGTTCGCCATTGGCCTGCTCGGCCCCGCCGGCCAGGTCGGCGCTCAGGATCGCCACGCGGGCCTGCGCGTCGCTGATGTAGTGCTTGAATTCTTCGGCGCGGTTCATCGGGTTGACCGGCACCACCACCGCGTCCGCGCGCAGGATGGCGTAGTAGGCAATGATGAACTGCGGGCAGTTCTGCATATAGAGCAGCACCCGGTCGCCCTTCTTCACCCCCGCCTTTTGCTGCAGCCAGCCCGCCATTGCGCTGGCCTGGGCCTCGAGCTCCCGGAAGCTGATGGCGTTGCCGAAATACCGGATGGCCGCCTTGCCGGGGTAGCGATGGGCGGAGACCACCAGGTTGTACCAGAGCGAAGTCTCCGGCAGCACGATCTCGGTGGGCACGCGCTTGGGCCAGAACTGGAAATGCGGGCGCGCGGGCTGAGGGGTCTGCATATTGGTCTCCTGTGCGGTCTCGAGGACCGTGGTCTTGGCATGCGGGTCGATGCGTATCAATGCGTATCAGATACCGGTCAATCAATATAACCGAACGACCGTTCTATTTTCAATCCATCGCTTACCCTTGTCTACCCTCCCGCCACCGCGGCAAGGTTGCATTCGGCCGGTCCCGCCCCAAAATGAAGAGGGTGAAATGCCCTGCCCGGCGGCGCTGCCGCGGGGGCTCCACTTCTCGAGACCAAGCCATGAGCGACGTAACCCTGCAGAACTTCGAGGCCGACGTGATCGACACGTCGCGCCATGTCCCCGTGCTGGTGGATTTCTGGGCACCCTGGTGCGGACCTTGCCGCACCCTGGGGCCGATGCTGGAAAAGCTGGAAGGCGAAGCCGCCGGCAAATGGCGGCTGGCCAAGGTGAACGTGGACGAGAACCAGGAGCTGGCGGCCCATTTCGGGGTGCGCAGCATTCCGCACGTGGTGGCGTTCGCGGACGGCCAGGCGGTCGATCAGTTCACCGGTGTGCTGCCGGAGTCCGGCCTGCGCGAGTTCATTGCGCGCGTGATGCCCGACCCGGGCCAGGTGGCCCTGCGCGCGGCGCGCGATCACGCCGCCGCTGGCGATCAGGACGCCGCCCGTGCGGCGTTCCAGGCGGCGCTGGCCTTCGACCCCGGCTTCGACGCGGCGCGCCTGGAGTACATCGGTTTTCTGCTCGACGAAGACGCGCTGGAGCAAGCCGAGGCCGAGTTCGGCATGCTATCGCCCGACGCCACCCAGGAGGATGGGTTCGCCGCGCTGCGCACCCGGATCGAGGCCATGCGCGGCGTCTCCGGCCTGCCCGACCCGGCTGTCCTGATGGCCCGCATCGCCGCGGCGCCGGACGATCTCCAGGCGCGCCTGAACCTCGCGCGCGCCCTGATCGCGCACCGGCAATACGAGGCGGCGCTGGCGCAACTGCTGGCCATCGTGCGCGCAGACCGGGCCTTCGGCGACGATGTCGGGCGGACCACCATGCTGTCGGTATTCGCGCTGATGGGCGACCAGCCCGAGGCGGTGTCGCGCTGGCGCCGGCAACTGGCCTCGGCGCTGAATTAAACTGGCGGGTGCATGCTGCGGGCGGGCCAGCCCGCTCTCCCGCCGCACCTGCCCTGTTTCCCTAATTCCCCAGTTCCGCCGTGACCGCCTCCCTGCCCCGCCTGACCGATTTCCAGACCGACGCGCAACCCCTGCCCAGCCATGACCGGCCACGCCCCGACCGGCTGGTCGCCGGCAACCCGGAGCGCACCACCTGGACGCACTACAGCGCCGGCCAGGGCGATTTCGATTGCGGCGTGTGGGCTTGCGAGCCCGGCGCCTGGCGCATCGCGTTCCCGGCCGGCAAGGAGGAGTTCTTCCATGTCATCAGCGGACGCATCCGCATCAGCGACGACGCCGGCCAGGCCCGCGAATTCGGCCCCGGCGACGCTTGCGTGATCCCGGCCGGGTTCACCGGCCTGTTCGAGGTGCTCGAAGCGGTGCGCAAGCACTTCGTCGTGCTCGACCGCGCCGCGGCCAGGGCCGGCTGAGGCGGCAGCCGCTTCAGGCAGCCTGCCCGGCCGGCGCCTCGATCAGCGAAAAGCCGTTCTCGCGCATGTGATCGACCATCATCGCGTCCATCGACTTCACATGCTGGTCGAACCAGCCGGGCAGTTCCGACACCAGCCGCCTGCCCAGCGCCAGGTCGCCCTCGGCGACCTTGTCGCGCACCGCGCGGGCCACCGCCAGCACCTGCTCGTGCTCGCCCCGATGGCAATGCTGCGGGCCGAAGGCCATCGCCTCCATCCAGGCTTCCTCCTGCCCGAAATGGTGGCGGGTATGGTCGATCCACTCGTCCAGCGCCGCCAGGAACCCGGCGTCGTCGGCGCGCGCGGCAGCATCCAGCAACTGGACGAATTCAGCGTGGGTGGCGTCGGTCACCGGCTCGCCCAGCAAAAGCTCGGGTGCAAGGGCGGCGGTGCTCGGTGCGGAAGAATCGGTCATGACAGGGAGGACGGAAGCGGGCAAACCGCAAGGATACCGAATCTGCCGTGCAGCGGCCTGATCCAGGACAAGGCGCGGTCGTGCCGGGCTGGCCCACGTCCAGGGGTTATGCTGGAGCCTGGACTCCGCTCCCGCCAGGCTGCCCCCTGGCCCCCCAATGCCCCGACTGCTCTTCTTCTGCGGCCATGCCGGCACCGGCAAGACCACCCTGGCCCACCGCCTGATCGGCCCGCTGATGCAGGCTACCGGCGAACCGTTCTGCCTGCTGGACAAGGACACGCTCTACGGCGGCTACAGTGCCGCGGCGATGGGCGCGCTGACCGGCGACCCGAACGACCGCGACAGCCCGACCTATCTCAAGTACCTGCGCGATGCCGAATACCACGGCCTGCTCGACACCGCGCGCGAGAATCTTCTGCTCGGCATCAGCGTGATCGTGGTGGGCCCGCTGTCGCGCGAGGTGCGCGACCATCTGTTGCACGATCCAGCATGGCTGCGCATGCCAGCCGGCACCACGGTGCGCACGCTCTGGGTGCACCTGCCGGAAGACGAGGCCCACGCGCGTATCGTGCGGCGCGCCAATCCCAACGACGCCTACAAGCTGGCGCACTGGGAGGACTACCGGACGCGGCGCTTCATGCCCGCGCCGGAGCAGTATCCCGAGCTGGCCTACTTCGACAATACCGCCCCCGGCGAGGCCGAATTCGCCGCCCTGCTGGCGCGCCTGGCGGCGTGATGGCGGCCACGCGCGTGGCTTTAGTCCGGTGCCGCCGGATCCGGGGCCGCCGGGTCTGGCGCGGTCAGCGCGCTTAGCACCGTGGAGGCCGCCACCAGTCCGAACACCGCGGTCACCGCCACCGAGGAGCCGAAGCCGGCGCAGGCCAGCCCCTGCGGGCCGGCCGGTGCTGCGGCGGGAGCGGCCGCCGGGGCCTCGTCGATCTCGCAGGCCTGCTGTTCGGGCTCGGGATAGCGCAGGGGCTCGTCCGAGTAGACCGCGTCGATGCCGAACTTCCGCTTGGGATTGCGCGGCCAGCCCCAGTCCTTGCGCAGGCTGGAGCGCACCTTGGCTAGCAGCGGGTCCTGCTGGGTACGGGAGAAATCGACCACGCGGATACGGGTCGGGTCGAGCTGGCCGCCGGCGCCGCCGCAGGTGATGATGCGCCTGCCCACGCGGCGGGCCCAGCCCAGCATGGCGATCTTGACCTTGACCGAGTCGATGGCATCGATGATGTAGTCGTGCCCGTCCAGCAGCTCGGCCACATTGTCCACCGTCACGAAGTCATCCACCTCCCGCACCTGGCAGCGCGGGTTGATCTGCACCATCCGCTCGGCCATGGCCTGCACCTTGGCGCGGCCATAGGCATCGCCCAGGGCGTGGATCTGGCGGTTGGTATTGGACAGCGCGATATGGTCGAGATCGATCAGCGTGACGCGGCCGACCGCATTTCGCGCCAGGGCCTCGGCCGCCCAGCTGCCCACCCCGCCGATACCGACCACGCACACCTTGGCCGCCTCAAGCCGCGCCAGGCCCGCCGCGCCGTACAGGCGCGCCACGCCACCGAAGCGGCGATGATAGTCGTCCTCCTCCGGGCTCTCGTGGGCGAGCGCCGGCGGCAGTTGCGCCAACTCCGGCTGGGCGGATGTTTCCGGGACGAGATTGCTCATTTCTTCGCTCGAAGCTTGCTGATTGGAGGACACTGCGGGGGAAAGCGCGCGTTGCGCCACCTTGTCGGCCGGGCGCCGACAGGATAGCGGGGCGCGCAACTATACAATAACCGCAGCCCCCCAGCCGCGGTTCGACCGCTGCATTGTCCCGCAGACGCTGCGGCGGGCCGCGCCGATCAGGAAACCGACCCATGACCCTGCGCCGCAAGGCCGTTCTCTGGAGTGTACTGACCCCGCTGCTGCTGATCGCGGCGCTGGCGGTCGCTCTCCTGAACTTCGACTGGAATCGCCTCAAGCCCTGGCTGAACCAGAAGGTCTCCGAAGCCATCGACCGGCCTTTCGCCGTCAATGGCGATCTCAGCCTGACCTGGCGCAGCGCCGAGGGCGAGACCGGCTGGCATACCTGGGTGCCCTGGCCCCGGCTTTCCGCGCGCGACATCACCGTCGGCAATCCCCTCTGGGCCCGCGAGCCCAATTTCGCCACGGTGCGCGAACTGATCTTCGTGCTGCGGCCGCTGCCCCTGCTCTCGCATCGGATCTCGGTGCCCACCATCGTCATCGACAGCCCGGCGGTCTGGCTGGAGCGGCTGGCGGACCAGCGCAACAACTGGACCTTCACGCCCCCCGCCAGCAAGGCGCCTTCGCGCTGGCAGCTCGACATCGGCGAAGTCTCGCTGGCGCGGGGCGACCTGGCGCTGACGGACCAGGTGCTGAAGCTGGAACTGCAGGCGCGGCTGGACTCCATCGGCGACGCCGCGCTCTATGACAAGACCCGCGACGGCGCGCTGATCGCGCCGCCGGCATCCGGCCCGACGGCGACAGGGGCGGCCAGCCAGGCGCCCGGGGCGGGCAGCGCAGCCGCAACCGCACCCGGAGGCCGGCGCTACGGTATCCGCTGGAAGGCCACCGGCCGCTACAACCAGGCCACCATCAACGCCACCGGCAAGGCCGGCACGGTGTTGAGCCTGCGCGATGCGAACGTCCCCTTCCCCTTGCAGGCCGACGTGCGCGTCGGCAACACGCGCGCGGTGGTGGAAGGCACGCTCACCAATCCCGCCCACCTCGGCGCGCTCGACATGCACCTGCAGCTGTCGGGCGACAGCATGGCCTCCCTGTATGCACTGAGCGGCATCGTGCTGCCCAGCACCCCGCCGTATGAAACCCGCGGCAGGCTGGTGGCGACGCTGCGCAAGGGCGCATCCGTGTATCGCTATGACAGGTTCTCCGGCCACGTGGGCGGCAGCGACCTGAGCGGTTCGCTCACCTATGCCCAGCGCCAGCCGCGCGCCCTGCTGTCCGGCCAACTGGAATCGAACCAGCTTCGCTTCGAGGACCTGGCGCCGCTGATCGGCGCGGATGCCAAGCCCGGCCAGGCCGCGTCCGACAGCACGGTGCGCCAGCCCGCCGGCAAGGCCCTGCCGGTAGCGCCGTTCCGCACGGAACGCTGGGACAGCATCGACGCCGATGTGAGATTCACCGGCAAGCGCATCATCCGCACCGCCGACCTGCCGATCAGCGATCTCGACACCCATCTCAAGCTGGACGACGGCGTGCTGACGCTCGATCCACTGAACTTCGGCGTGGCCGGCGGCAACCTGACGTCCGCGCTGCGGCTCGACGGCAAGCGCGAGCCGCTGGCCGCCACCATCGACATGAAGGCACGCCACCTCAAGCTCAAGCAGCTGTTTCCGAGGCTCGAGCCGATGCGCGCCAGCATCGGCGAACTCAACGGCAGCGCCAGGTTGAGCGCTACCGGCAACTCAGTGGCCGCCCTGCTCGGGACCTCCAACGGCGAAGCCAGGCTGCTGGTGGAAAACGGCACGGTCAGCAAGTTCCTGCTGGAGGCCATGGGCCTGAACGTCGGCAGCGTGGTGATCGCCAAGCTGTTCGGCGACAAGCCGGTGCAGATCAACTGCGGCGTCGGCGATTTCACCTTTACCAAGGGCGTGGCCCGCGCACGCACCTTCGTCCTCGACACCCAGGATGCCGTGATCGACACCAGCGGCGCCGTCGACCTGGCCAGCGAGCGGCTCGCGCTGACCGTCCGCCCCGACTCCAAGGGACTGCGCATCTTCTCGCTGCGTTCGCCGCTGTATGTGGGAGGCACGCTGAAAAAGCCTTCGGTCAGCCCGGACATCGGCGTGCTGGCCTTGCGCGCGGGCGGCGCCGTGGCGCTGGCGCTGGTAGCACCGGTTGCCACCGTCCTGCCGTTGATGGACCTGTCCACCGGCGAGGACTCGCAGTGCGGCCGGCTGCTGGCGGGCATGCGCAAACGCCCCACCGCGCCGCCGCCGGGCCAGGCGTACCGCGATCCGGGCGCCGGGAAAGCCGGCCAGGGCGCCAGCCCGCCGGCTTCGCCCGATGCCAGGGCCAAGCCCTCGGCCGCTGCCTCCGGTAGCCAATCCCGGCCGGTGCGCCCGGACCTGCCCCCGCGGCCTGCGCCCGGCACTTCGCTCTATCAGGGCGGCTGAGCAGTTGCGCCGTCCGGCCGCCAGGCGGTCGTGGCTCGCATGCGACGGCACCTTTTTCCTCTGCGACGCAATTTCGCAACACTTTGGTGCATCCGTGCAAATGAACGTTGTATATCGCCTACATCGCTCGCATAATTAAACAGCCATTTACAAATAAGTTACCAATAAGTGGCACGAAGCGGATGTCCGGCTGCGGATGCATTGCGGAACCGGCGTTCTTATAAAGGTGCGGCCCAGGCCGCACTTGTTTTTCCCGGATTCTCCCTCCAGCCCCCGCCCCAGCATGACGCCGCTCCACGCCACCGTCCCGCCGATCAGCTGCCTGATCGCGCTAACGGTGTGCAACCACGTGGCCTTCAACGCCAGCCGCGTCGTGGTATCGCTGTTTGCCCTCTCCCTCAAGGCCTCGACCGTCACGCTTGGCATGCTGATGTCGCTCTATGCGCTGCTGCCGATGCTGCTGGCCATCCGCGCCGGCAAGCGCATCGACGAGATCGGGCCGCGCAAGCCGATGACGGCGGGTTCGCTGATGGTGGTCGCCGGCACCCTGCTGCCGGCGGTGTGGCCGGGCATTGCCGCGCTCTACCTCTCCTGCGCGCTGATCGGCGTGGGCTTCATGCTGGTGCAGGTCGCCATGCAGTTGCTGATCGGACAGATTTCCACCGACGGCACCCGGCTGCGCAACTACACGCTGCACGCGCTCGGACTGTCGTTCTCCGGCACGCTGGGCCCGGTGGTGATGGGCTATGTGATCGAGCACGCCGGCTACCGCCCGGCATTCTTCGCGCTGGTGGCCGTGGCGGCCGCCGGCCTGCTGGGGCTGCATCTGGTGCGCGGCAGGCTGCCGGCGCAAGGCGGGCGGGCCGCGCGCGGCGCGATCGTGGACGGTAGCCGCAACTCCACCCTGGGCTTGCTCGCGCACCCGGAATTGCGCGCGGTCTTTATCGCCAGCGCCGTGCTGTCGGCGGCCTGGGACCTGCATGCCTTCCTGATTCCCATCCAGGGCACCCGGGTCGGTCTCTCCCCCTCGTCGATCGGCTGGGTGCTGGGCGCCTTCGCCATTGCCACCTTTGCCATCCGCGTGGCGATGCCGCTGGTGTCGCGCCGGCTGTCCGAGTGGAAGGTGATTCGCGGCGCGCTGCTGGTGGGCGCGGTGGCCTACCTGATCTACCCGTTCGTCGCCGAGTTCTGGCTGATGTGCTGCCTGGCTTTCCTGCTCGGCCTCGCCCTGGGCAGCGCCCAGCCCAACGTGATGAACATCCTGCACACGGCATCGCCTTCGGGGCGCGCCGGCGAAGCGCTGGGCCTGCGCTCGGCGGTGCTCAACACCAGCCAGGTGGTGTGGCCGCTGACCTTCGGCGTGGTGGGCACGGCGCTTGGCATGCTGCCGATCTTCCTGTCGATGGCGGGCGCGATGGGGGTGGCGGGCTACTACTCGCGCGGCCACGCCCGCAAGCTGCCCCCGCCACCGGCCTGAACGGCACTGGCGGGGACTTGCGTGCGCGCAAATGCGGCTTGGTGCGCTTTCGCTATACTCAAAGCAGACAGGCCGCCGATGCCGGGCATGCTTGCCCCGCGCGCGGCCTGCTGACTCGATACCTGATCCGACATGACCCAACTCGCCGACCTCCGCCGAACCTACGTACTCGGTTCGCTCTCCGAATCCGATGTGGCACCCGATCCTATCAGCCAGTTCCAGCGCTGGTTCGATGAAGCCATACACGCCAAGCTGCCCGAGCCCAACGCCATGACGCTGGCCACCGTCGACGCCGATGGTCAGCCTTCGGCACGGATTGTGCTGCTCAAGGGCATGGATGCCAGCGGCTTCACCTTCTTCACCAATTATGAAAGCCGCAAGGGCCTGGACCTTGCCGCCAACCCGCGCGCGGCGCTGCTGTTCCACTGGGTGCAGCTGGAGCGCCAGGTACGCGTGGAAGGACATGTTGAAAAAGTTACCGATAGCGAGAGCGATGCTTACTATGCCACGCGGCCGCTCGGCTCGCGCCTCGGGGCATGGGCCTCGGAGCAGAGCCGCGAAGTCCCGGACCGCGCGGTGCTGGAACAGCGCGAAGCGGACTTCCGCGCCAAGTTCGGCGACAACCCGCCGCGCCCGGCGCACTGGGGCGGCTACCGGCTGGTGCCGACCCGCATCGAGTTCTGGCAGGGACGCCCGTCGCGCCTGCACGACCGCATTGCGTACCGGCTGCTGCCGGACGGCCGCTGGCAGATCGTGCGCCTGTCGCCATGAATGGCGGCGCATGCGGGTAGCGGCAGGCGCGCCGCACGCGTTCGTGTCCTGGCGGGCAGCGAGGTCGCGCACTGCACAAAATTTGGATTTGTCGTAAAGTGAATATAGGCCGCTTCCACCCGGAAGCGGCCGCCAGGAGCAGGCCCCGCCTGCCCTCTGCTGTAGTTCGAGGAGTATGCCGCAACCGTCAGGAGGGAAGCCGCATGTTTTTCAAGCAAGCACTGGACAAGCAACTGGATCACTGGATCGCCGACCTGCGCGAGCGGGCCAACCTACCCGTCAAGCTTCGGCTGTGGAATGGCAACGAGTATCCGCTCGGCCGTTTCGAGCAGCCGTCGGTCACGCTGACCGTGCGCGAGGCCGGCGCCCTGCCGCTGTTGCTCACGCCCAGCCTGGACAATCTCGGCGAAGCCTATGTGCAGGAGAAGATCGACCTGGATGGCAAGCTGAGCGACATCATCGCGGTGGCCTACCGCTTCTCGGCCGCCGCCAGCGCACAGGCCGGCGGCGCGCTGGCGCGCGTGGCACAGCATTTCGTGCATACCAAGGCGGCCGACAAGGCCTCGATCCAATACCACTACGACGTCTCCAACGAGTTCTACCGGCTCTGGCTGGACCCGGCCATGGTGTACTCGTGCGCCTACTTCGAGCATGGCAACGAAGACCTGGCCACCGCGCAGCGCAAGAAGATCGACCACATCCTCACCAAGATCCGGCTGCAGCCCGGCCAGACCCTGCTCGACATCGGCTGCGGCTGGGGCGCGCTGGTGCTGCGCGCCGCTGAAAAATTCGGGGCGCGCTGCGTCGGCATCACGCTGTCGCAAAACCAGTTCGATCTCGCCACCGAACGTGTCCGGCAGGCGGGACTGTCCGACCGCATCGAGATCCGCCTGCAGGATTACCGCGACATCGCGGGCACCTTCGACCGGATCACCAGCGTCGGCATGTTCGAGCACGTGGGCAAGAACAACCTGATCGGCTACTTCAGCCGCATGCGCGAGTTGCTGGCCGAGGATGGCTTCGCCATGAACCACGGCATCACCTCGCCCGACCCGGAAAGCGGCGCCACGCCCATGGACGGCTCCGAGTTCATGGACCGCTACGTCTTCCCGCAGGGCGAGCTGCCGCACATCGGCATGGTGCTCAACACGCTGCAGCGCGGCGGCCTGGAGGCCACCGACGTGGAACTGCTGCGCCACCATTACACGCGCACGCTGCGCCACTGGGCGGAAAATTTCGAGGCGCAGGGTGATACCATCCGCGCCATGGTGGGCGAAAAGAAATACCGCATCTGGCGCGTCTACCTGGCAGGCTGCGCGCATGCCTTCGACACCGACCAGATGTCGATCTACCAGGTGGTGTGCCATAAGTCCGGGCTGTCGTCGCAGAGCCTGCCCTGGTCGCGCCGCTATATCTACGATAAATCGCTCGACTGAATATCTGCTTGACTGAAGACTTGTTCGGCGGCCTGCTGGAACCACCCGCGCCGCCCCCTTCCGCCGACACCGCAACGCATGCCGGCCCGCCGGCGTCCGCCACCAGGCCCGCCCGCGGCAAGAGCGTGCTGGCGCCGCCGCCGGACCCCGCCCTGCTGGCCCTGGCCGGGCGCCTGCCGGCGGGCCTGCATCTCGGCACCTCGTCATGGTCCTATGGCGGCTGGAACGGACTGGTCTACCAGGGGGAATACAGCGACAGCCTGCTTTCGCGCAAAGGACTGGCCGCCTACTCCCAGCACCCCTTGCTGCGCGCCGCCGGCATCGATCGCGGTTTCTACGCGCCGATCCCGCTGGCCGACTACCTGGCCTACGCGGCCCAGGTGCCGGCCGGTTTCCGCTTCCTGGTCAAGGCGCCCGCCAGCGTATGCGATCCGTGGCTGCGCACCTCGGAGGGCGCGGGAAGGCTGGCCAATGCCAGCTTCCTCGACGCCGCCATCGCCGCACGCGACTTTATCGCGCCCGCCACGGCGGGTCTTGGCGCCAAATGCGGGCCGCTGCTGTTCCAGCTGTCGCCGCTGGGAACCATGGCTACCGACGCCGCCGGCTTCCTGTCGCGGCTCGATGCCTTCCTCGGCGCCCTGCCCCAGCTCGATCCGGCCGTGACGCCCGATGCCTGCTACGCGGTGGAACTGCGCGACGCGGCGCTGCTGACGCCGCGCTTTATCAAGCTGCTGCGCGCACGCGGGGTGCGCTTCTGCCTGTCCGCGCGCGAGCGCATGCCCGCCGCCGAACGGCAGGTACCCGCGCAGGCGCTGATGGACGAGGGCGCGCCAGGCCCCCTGGTGCTGCGCTGGATGCTGCATGCCGGCTTTGCCTACGAGCAGGCCGAATCGCGCTATGCCCCCTTCGACCGGCTGATCGACGAAGACCCGCATACCCGCGCGGTGATCGCCGCGCAGGTGGTCCGCACGCTCCGGGCCGGGCAGCCCGCCTACGTCATCGTCAGCAACAAGGCCGAAGGCTCGGCCCCGCTGACCTGCCTGCGTCTGGCCGAGGCCATCGCGGAATTGCTCGCCACGGAGTGAGCGGCAGGCCTGCGCCTCACCGGTTCAGCAGATGCGCGAACTTCTGCCGGAACTTGGCCAGCTTGGGTGAGATCACGTAGGAGCAATAGCCCTGGTTGGGATGGCTCTGGAAATAGTTCTGGTGGCTTTCCTCGGCGCGCCAGTACGGCTGCGCGGGCTCGACCTGCGTCACCAGCGGCGCATCGTAGAGCTGCTGCGCGGCCACTTCGCGCATCACGTACTCGGCCGTGGCGCGCTGCGCTTCGCTATGGGTGAAGATGGCGGAACGGTACTGCGTGCCCACGTCGTTGCCCTGGCGGTCAAGCGTGGTGGGATCGTGGATGCCGAAGAAGATCTCCAGGATCTCGCGGAACGTGATCACCGACGGATCGAAACTCACGCGCACCACTTCGGCGTGTCCGGTGTCGCCGCCGCACACCTGCTCGTAAGTCGGATGGTTCACGTGGCCGCCGGTATAACCCGACTCCACGGCCCGCACCCCCCTGACCTGCTGGTACACCGCTTCCAGGCACCAGAAGCAACCTCCCCCCAGGGTGGCGATTTCCCGCTCGTTGTCCATCTTGATTTCTCCGGCTCGTGATAATAGCTAGCATACTCGTTCGGCAACCGGCATGCCGCCGGCGAGTGACCGTGCCCGCCGGCCGGGGGCACGGCAACGAGAGTCGGGGGGCTCGGCAGCGCGAAAGGCCGCCGATCTCTGGCGGTGACTACCGGAGAGGCAAGGCAACCGGCCGGATCGGCGCGGCATCGGCCCCGCGGAACTTCAGCGATGCGCCGATAAAGGCAAACTCATAGACCCGGTCGCGCGACAACGCCTCGAGATTCACCAGTTCAATGATGAAGGCGCCTTGCTGTGCCAGCAGATAGGTATGCACCGGGATGTAGTTGTCGGGCACTTCCGCGGGAAACGTCTCAAAGCTCAGGTTGTCGGCGCCGACCACCATGGCGCCGCCTTCCTCCACCAGAAACCTGGCCGCGTCCAGGCCAAGGCCTGGCGGGTTGGCCATGTACGCCTGGGCATTTTCATAGTGTTGCATGCGCCCCGTGCGGATCAGCACCACGTCGCCTTTCTGCAACCCGACGCCTTGCCTGGCCAGCGCTTCGCGCAGGTCCTGCCGGGTCACCCGGTAGTTGTCGGGCAGCATATCCAATCCCTTGGCCGCAGCCACATCGATCAGCACGCCGCGGGCGACGATCGGCGGCAGCTTCTCCGCGCCGGTGACTTTCCAGCCGCGATCGCCCAGGTGCTCGGCGGCGGAATAACCGTTCCAGATCTTTCCGTTCAGGCCGAAGTGGTTGAGCGCATCGATATGCGTGCCCATGTGCGCATACATGGAAACCGCCGACCCGCTGTAGCTGACATGCCGGTTCATCGCCTCGCCTACCTGCATGGAGTCGGCCACCAGGTTGCCGTGCGGGGTATGGGTCATCCACATCTGGTACGGCGGATCGCCGGCTGCCTGCCAGCTCGGCATGCCGATGAAGTAATCCACCGCCAGATCGTAGGCCTGCGTGCCGGAGACGCGCGCCATGATGGCGGCGCGCGAGGCCGGGGTGATCAGGTTGAGGCGGCCGATCTCATCCTTGGGACCCCAGGGGCTGACGCCCACCTGAGGCGCCGCGCCGGCGGTACCGCTCAGCACTGCGAACATCATCGACAGGGAAAACCTGGCGAGCCGGCGCCCGGCGGCGCGGGAGAGAGAGGACGGGATGGATTGCAACATAGGAGTTCCTGAAAGAGTGGCGCTTTCCACAGCGTGGAAGCGATGCCGCCATCCTATTAGGCATTCTTCAGTAGATAATCCGGGAATTCATAGAAACATATTCAACCAAAAGGAAAATATATATGGATCTGCTTGCTGCCATGCGGACCTTCCGCCGGGTGGTGGAACGCGACAGCTTCAGCCAGGCCGCGGCCGATCTCGGGCAATCGACCGCTGCGGTCAGCAAGCAGGTGCGTCAACTGGAGGCGCGCCTGGGCGCGCTGCTGATCCTGCGCACCACGCGGCGCATGAGCCTGTCGGAGACCGGCCGCGCCTACTTTGCCGAATGCTGCCGCCTGCTCGACGAGTTGGATGCGCTGGAGCGGGCCACGGCGGCCGGCAAGGAGGAGATCAGCGGCCGCCTGCGCGTGAATGCGCCGCTGTCGTTCGGCCTCAAGGTGCTTTCGCCCCTGCTGGTGACGTTTATGGCGCGCTACCCACAGCTGCAGGTCGAGCTGACTCTGGACGACCGGCTGCTGGACTTGGTGTCGGAGGGCTTCGATGTGTCGCTGCGCATCCGCTCCGCGTTGGCGGACTCATCCCTGGTTGCAAGGCGGCTGGGCGAGATGGAGCAGTTCATCTGCGCCGCTCCCGGCTACCTGGCAGCCCGCGGCACGCCACGCAGCATCGAGGACCTGCGCGGCCACGATTGCCTTGCCTACCAGTTGGCCGACTATCCGGGCAGCTGGCACCTGGAGGGGCCACTAGGAACTACCAGCATCGACGTGCCGGCCCGCTTCTCGGCGAACAACAGCCTGCTGCTCAGCGATATGCTGCTGGCCGGGATGGGCATCGGCGCGCTGCCCTCGTTCATCGCGCAGCCGTTGCTGGCGCGCGGCGATCTGGTAAGGGTGCTGCCCGAGCATGCGCTGGCCGGACGCAGCATCTACGCGCTCTATGCAAGCCATCGCCACCTGCAACGGAAGGTTGGCGTATTCGTGGCCTTCCTGGCGCAGGCGCTGCAGGGTCAATAGCAGATGCGCACGCTGCCTTGCGCGTTAGCCGGACGACATTTCCAGCATGGCCCGCAATTGCGGCTTGAGCACCTTGCCGAGCGCGCTCTTGGGCAGACTGTCGAGCAGCACGACCCGCCGCGGCAGCTTGAAGCGGGCAATGTGGCCGGCCAGGGCCTCGCGCAGCGGCTCCTGTGCCAGCGCCCGGAGATCGGCGCCGGCGGCAGGCACCACCACGGCGACCGGCACCTCGCCCCAGTGCACATCGGGCAGCCCGACCACCGCGCAGTCCTGCACGCCGGGCAAGCCCAGCAGCACGTTCTCGATCTCGGCCGGATAGATGTTTTCCCCGCCGGAGATGATCATGTCCTTGCTGCGCCCGACCACCTCGATGCAGCCGTCGGCATTGCGGTGCGCGAGGTCGCCCGAATGGAACCAGCCGTCGCGGAAATCAGGATGATCGGGCTGGCGCCAATAGCCTTGCATCAGGTTGGCGCCGGCCAGCCATAGCTCGCCGACCTCGCCATCGGGTACTTCGGCGCCGTCCGCACTGGCCAGCCGCACCGCCACCTCCGGCTGGGGCCAGCCCGCGTAGCCCGGCCGCGCCATGGCCTGGTCCAGCCGCAGCACGACCGACACCGGACCGGTCTCGGTGGCGCCATAGACCTGGCCCAGCGGAATGCCGCGCGCATGGAACGCGTCGATATAGGCACGGGGAATGGGCGAGGAGCCGGCCATCACGCCGCGCAGCGAGGAAAGATCCGCGCCCGGCCAGCCCGGATGCTCCAGCACCGCGCGCAGGGTGGCCGGCACCATCAGCGACAGCGTGGCCCGCGTCTGCGCCAGCGCCTGCAGCCAGCCGTCCGGCGCGAAGCGCTGGTGCAGGGTAACCTGCGCCCCCGCCAGCAAAGCCGGCAAGGTCTGGATGCACAGGCCGCCCACATGGAACAGCGGCAGCACGGACAGGATATGGTCGTCCCGCGTCATGCCATGCGCCCACCAGCTCGCGCGGGCATTGGCCAGCACGCCGGCCTGCGTGTGCAGTGCGCCCTTGGGCTGGCCGGTGGACCCGGAGGTGTACGCCAGCAGCAACGGCGCCTCGTCGGCCGGCCGGGATGGCGCGGGCAGGCGCGCACCCCGTGGCGCCGGCCGATCGATCAGGCTTTCGATGGGTGCGTGCGCGGCAGGCTCCTGCATCGCCGCGGCGGCCACCGCTGCCGCGGCAGCCGCGTGGGGCGCGTCGTGCAGCAGCACCCGGATGCCCGCGTGCGCGGCGATGGCGCTCAGCTCCGGCACCGCCAGGCGGAAGTTCAGGGGCACGAAGATGGCGCCCAGCCGCGCGCATGCAAACAGCATGGCCAGTTGCAGATCGTGGTTCAGGCACAGCGTGGCCACGCGATCGCCGGGCCGCACGCCCCAGCTGCCGCACAGGTGGGCGCAGACGCGCTCCACGCGGCGCCACAGCTTACCGTAGCTGATGGTGCGGCCCGGGCTATGCAGCGCCGGACGCTGCGGCGCGGCGCTGACCTGCGCGTGCAGCGCGCGCAGCAGGCTGCCGGGCTCAGCGGTGCCTGCGAGGAGCCGGTCTGCGCGCCCGCTCATTCGTCGCGCTCGCCCGATTCGTAGAGAGTCTCGCGGCCCATCCGGTCCAGGATCAGTTCGGCGGTCCAGGGCAGCATCAGTGCGCCGCAGCGCGAATCGCGGTAGAGGCGTTCGAGCGGCAGGTCCTTGAGCATCGACTGGCCACCGCAGGTGCGGATCGCCAGCCTGGCAATATCGTTGGCGCCCTCCATCACCGTGTAGTGCGCGGCGTACAGGCGCATGCGCGCGTCCTTCCCCGGACTGGCGCAGGCTTCGTGAATCACGCGCCAGAAGATCGAACGCAGGTTCTCGAGCTGGATGCGCATCTGCGCCACCGCGATCTGCTTGGTGGGATACATGCGGCGCTTGACCGGCGGCTGGCCCGGCACCTCGCCGCGCAGGTATTGCACGGTGAAGTCGTAGGCGGCCTGCGCCACGCCCAGATAGGTCGGCGAGAGCGTGAAGAACATCGCCGGCCAGGTCTGCGCGGCCTTGTAGTAGACGCCGCGCGGCATCAGCTGCTCCTGGTCGGCCACGAACACATCCTTGAGCAGCAGCGTGCGCGAGACCGTGCCGCGCATGCCCATCGGATCCCACTCGCCGGTCACGGTCAGGCCCTCGGCGTTGCCCGGCACCGCGATGTAGAGCGTGTCGCGCATATCGGGCGAATGGTCCGCGCATTCCTCCGTGCACAGGATGCCGTAGTAGTCCGCCGCGCCCGACAGCGAGGCGAAGATCTTGCGGCCGTTGAGCACCCAGCCGCCTTCCACCTTGCGCGCGCTGGTGCCGAACGGCGCGCGCCCGGCGGCGGCGGCCGAGCCTTCGGAGAAGGGCTGGGCGTAGATCGCGCCGTCCCTGACCACGCGCGCGAAATGCAGCTCGCGGCGCGCTTCGTGCTCGGCGCGCTGCCCGGGCGTCATGGCGATGCCGTCGGACAGCATGCCGGTCCACATGGTCGAGCAGATATGCATGTTGTAGGTTAGCGCGGTGGCGCCGCAGAAGCGGCCGATCTCCGCGCCCACCATGCAATAGGTGGCGAAGTCCGCGCCCTCGCCACCGAACTCGCGCGGCACGCACAGGGCCAGCAGACCGGCCTCGCGCAGGTCGTCGTAGTTGGCGAAAGGGAAGCTGGCCTCGCGGTCCCACTGCGCCGCGCGCGGCGCGAAGCGCTCGCGGCCGAGCCGGTTTGCCAGCGCCAGCAGGCGCTCCTGCGCCTCGGTGAAATCGGCGCTGCCGACGGCGGGGATGAATTCCAGTGGCATGATCGTTGTCTCCCGGGCACCGGCCCGCATGCGGCGACGCCTCGTTGGTTTTCTTGAGCCGCGCCGGCGAGCCGGCAACGCGGAGTTCAGTGCAAGGGGAACTGCCGGCCGAGAAAGCCGAGTACGGCGGCGTTGAAATCCGCCGGCCGTTCCATGCAGGCCAGATGGCCTGCCGCCGGCAGGCACAGGTACTGCGCGCCGGCAATCTTCTGCGCCATGCGCTCCATCACCGCGGGCGCCGCATTGGCATCGTGCTCGCCCGCCAGCGCCAGCACCGGCACCGAAATGCGCGCGAGCGATTCGCGCCGGTCGAAGCGCACCAGCGCCTGCAACGCGGCGCGATAGGTGGCCGGCGGCACCGCTGCCATCACGCTGGCGGCGAAGGCCACGGCATCGGCGTCGGCTTGCGGCGCGACCATCGCGCGCACCAGCCCATCCGCCATCTGCGCCATGGTCTTGCCGGCGTCGAGCGGCGCCGTGCGCGCGGCGACGAAATCGCGCTGCCACTGTCCGTCGGCCTTGCCGAAGGCGGGCGAGGTGCCGGACAGCAC
>NZ_JARJLM010000005.1 GCF_029335485.1 Cupriavidus basilensis | reverse complement strand
CCGTTGCCCTGCGTCCAGAATCTCAGCTGTTTGCTGAATTCATCCCCGCCAGTCGCCCAAGAAGAACGGACATCGTTTCGATTTGGTCTACTGGCACCAGGTCGGTTGATTCTTGTGCAACCACGCCCGCTGACGCGACCGCATAGCCCAACAGTTGACGCCCCGATTCAGTCAGGGTTGCGTAGCCGACACGTGCATCCCTTGGGTCCGTCTGTCGTGACACCAATCCCAACTTTTCTAAGGGCAGGAGGCTTCGCGTCACACCAGAAGCCGTCAACCCCAAGCGCTCGGCCAAATCGACCCGGCGCAGCTTAGCGCTTGGCGCGCGCTCAAGGTAGTAGAGGATCATGAAATCGGAAAAACTAAGCCCATGTAGGCCTGACAACACGCTGTCAAGGCGTCTCATTACGGTCGCATGGGCACGCGACAACCTGATGCAGAAATCTAGTCCCATGTCCGTGCCACTGCGTGAACCAAGCGTATCCACGGCGGTACTCATTTTTCCGAAACTCCTTGACGCCGTGAGATCGACAGCTCACTTTCAGTTGGTCGTTCAAAGTAAGACTCCATCGCTTCGAACATCACGGGTGTGACATCGAACGAATAGGTTTCTCCTTTCTCGATGTTCCTGCGAAGCACGCGTTCTCTGCGTATCGCCAAATCGGCATCCACAAAGTGGAAAACTGCGACATGTCCTGCTTGCTCCACCTTGGACTTGATTGCGGCCCGATCGGCTCTTCGGAGTAAGCCAAGCTCCAGAACGACATCCGTTCCCGTTCCAAGGATTTGCTCTGCAACCGACCAGATCTGAGCCTGACACCTGGCCACACGAGGCATTACCCATGCCATGTCCTTCGAGCTTGGTACATCACTGCCAAACATTGCGTGCATCCACTCGTCGATGGCAAACCGAACGCCATTAGCCTGTACAGCCAGCTTTCGGGCGAAGGTTGACTTCCCAGCAGCAGTGGGTCCGTAGATAAGGTGAGCGGTTTGCGGCTGTGTATTCATGCTTTTAGCCCTTGAGTGATCAATACTTGATTGCTCAAGTATGACGCAATCATTTGGCAATGACAAGGGGGATAGAGTCTGAACCCAGCACCTTGTTCTTCCAGAGAGCGATGGCCCGTTTGCACGGGTTGATGACAAGCCCGTACCGCCTTGGAGCGCTGACCTCACCGCTTGGCATCTGGGGTATTTCCACGAAGGAGGCAGCGATTGTGCTGAGCGAAAACTCTCGCCGTCTATTGGTCCTAATGGGTCGGCGCTGAGATTTTATGCGGCAAGGCGCCACGATGAGGGTAGTTGCGACCTACCTACATGCTCCGCAGACGGAGATTGCACGCAATCTAGGCTTCTATCTCAAACGGCCGTTCTTGGCCGGCAGGCGACCTACGCCGGCCGGCCTTCGGCTGGCGCTTCCCGCCCCAAAGCAGACACTCTATGTTTTTTGCGGTTGGGCCATGGCTACATAAACGCTATTGCTCGTTCGCCTGGGAACGCACGATACAAAACGTGTTCGCGCAAGGTGTGCCCCGAGGGGAGCGAAGGATGCTCGAACGTCTGAGCGTCTCGTCTCATGCCAAGTCGTTGCATAACACGCACAGAGGGAGTGTTGTTCAATGCTGTAAAGGAGACGATTTCTGGCATGGCTAACTGACCAAATGCAAAGGAGAGTGTCGCACTTGCACCTTCTGTAGCAAAACCCTTACCCCATGCTGTTATCGCTAGCCGCCAAGCAATTTCAACGCAGGGAGAAAAAGGCAGTTCATCCGTGGGTATATGCAAGCCGATGAAGCCAATAAATGCTGCGGTCGCTTTTTCTTCCACTGCCCAAACCCCCCAACCTTGCTGCTCAATGAGGTCGCGGCAGTACTGCGCCATGGCATTGCTCTGCTCCACCGTAAGTGTGGTGGGGAAAAAGCGCATAGTCTCTGCATCCGCATTCATTCGCGCAAAGATGGGGTAGTCAGAGTCTTGCCATTGTCGAAGGCGCAATCGATCGGTCTCTATTTCGTGAATGTGCATCATCAATTTATCCGCACCGCATTTTTTGCTGCCAAGTTTCTAGCATGAGCGTCCGCTGTTGGCCGACAACAGCCAGCAAGAAGCGACATCAGAAACGCTTGCTCATGAAAAGCCGATACGAGCCAGGAGGGAAGTCGTCTAGCCTGCCAAACTCAGCGTATCCGTGCTTCATATAGAACGGTGCCGCTTGCCATTCGAACGTATCCAGGTAGGCGCCGTGCGCGCCAAGTGCCCTGGCGCTGGATTCCGCCTGCAGCAGGAGGCGTGAGCCTATCCCCTGGCCTCTTGCATCTTCGGCGATCCAGATGACATTTACGCCGAGCCACTGCATCATGACGTGCCCGTTGAGGCCGCCCACGATACGCCCCTCCGGCATTCGAGCTATCAAGCGGATTGGTTGGATATCGTAGTTGCCAATGGCCGTTCTGTTGAACTGCCGCAGATTCGCACCGATATCGCTTGCCTCTTCCGCCGTGGCGGTACTGATCGCAATGCTAGGCATGGGATGGAGACTATCCTGAGGTTCATGGAGAGCGTGGCGCTTCAACTCAAAACGTTGGGTGGCGGGGCCGCTGCGCCAGCCGAGCTTGCCGGATTCGATGCCGCTGGTGACGTGCAGGCCGAAGATGGCGTCGACCTTGGGGTTGTCCAGCACGCCTTCGGCGACCATTTGCTTTGGTGCCCCACAGTTGGTCGTGCTTGTTTTTTTGTTCTGTGTTCTTCTTTGCGCCGCTGGCGCCCCGCCAGCGGTGTGGCCTAGCGGATGCCCAGGCGGCTGCGCGTGCGCGCCAGCGCGAACAGGCTGATGGCGGCGCAGGCGATCAGGTAGAAGCTGGGGGCGAGCTTGCTGCCGGTCACGCCGATCAGCCAGGTGAGGATGAAGGGGGCAAAGCCGCCGAAGATGGTCACCGCGATGTTGTAGCTGAGCGATAGGCCGGTGGTGCGGGTCTTGACCGGGAAGATTTCGGCCGCCAGCGCGGGCAGCGCGCCGAAGTACAGCGTCATCATCAGCCCCAGCGTTACCTGCACCGCCAGCATCACGCCGAAGCCGGGGTGGTGGCTGAGCAGCCAGAACAGCGGCCAGATCGTTACCAGCAACAGCAGCGCGGCGATGCGCATGGGGGGAATGCGTCCGTAGCGGTCGGACCAGTGCCCGACCAGCGGCGCGAACAGCATCTGCACCACGCCCGTGGCCAGCGTGGCGGCAAAGGCGGTGGACGGCGGCAGGCCGAGCTGCTTGACCGCGTAGGTGGGCATGTACAGGACCAGGTAGGTCGATACCGTGGCCACGATCACCACGCCCATGGCCAGCAGCAGGCGTTCCTTCTGGTGGCCGAGGGTGTCGCGCAGCGGGGTCTCGGTGGTTTCGGCATGGAGGAATTCCGGCGTTTCGTCGACGTGGCGGCGGATGTAGTAGGCCACCGGGCCGATCAGCAGGCCGAACAGGAAGGGCACGCGCCAGCCCCAGGCCTGCATCTGCTCGGGCGCGAGGGTGGTGGTGAGCACCGCGCCGAAGCCGGCGGCCAGCAGGGTGGTGAGGCCCTGGCTGGCGACCTGGAAGCTGGAGTAGAAGCCGCGCCGCTCGCGCGCATGCTCGGCCAGGAAGGCGGTGGCGCTGCCGAATTCGCCGCCGGCCGAGAAGCCCTGGATCATGCGCGCCAGCACGATGCCCACAGGCGCCAATACGCCGATCGAGGCATAGGTGGGCAGCAGCGCGATGATCAGCGTGCCCACCATCATCAGCAGGATGGACAGCGTCAGCGCGGCGCGCCGTCCTTTGCGGTCGGCGTAGACGCCGATCACCACCGCGCCCAGCGGCCGCATGAAGAAGGACACGCCGAAGGTGCCCAGCGTCAGCAGCAGCGAGGTGTTTTCGTCATGGTTGGGGAAGAACAGCGCGGAGATGGTGACGGCGAAGAAGCCGTAGACCACCAGGTCGAACCACTCCAGCGCGTTGCCGATGGAGGCCGAGATGACCGCGCGCCACGGGTGGCGCGAGGCGGGCGCGGCCACGCCCGCCTGCGGTTTGCTGGTGCCGCTTGCCGATACTGCTGTCATGGTGTCTCCCTGTTATTTTTTGGACATGACGCAACGACCGGCCCGCCTTTGCGGGCGGGCCGGCTACAACGGAAAACGGTTTAGCTGACGCGCAGGCTGTCCACCACCTTGCGCAGGAAGGACTCGCAGGCGGCAAGCTGCTCCAGCTCGACGAACTCGTCGGGCTTGTGGGCCTGCTGGATATCGCCGGGGCCGCACACCACGGCCGGGATGCCGGCGCGCTGGAACAGGCCGGCCTCGGTGCCGTAGGCCACCTTGTTGACGTCGCGGTCGGCGGTCAGCGCGCGCACCAGTTGCGTGATGGCTTCCTGCTCGGCCACGTCGAGCGAGGGCGCGGCGGCGATCTTGCTGATGGTGAGGCCGGCGTCGCCATGCTCGGCGCGCATCTTGGGCAGCAGCACTTCGTTGGCGTAGCCCTGGATGCGGGCGAAGATGGCTTCGGGATCGACGCCGGGCAGGTTGCGGAACTCGAATACGAACTCGCACAGCGCCGGGATGGTGTTGAGCGCGATGCCGCCCTGGATGGTGCCGGTCTGGGCGGTGGTGAAGGGCACGTCGAAGTCGCGGTCGTAGGGGCCGTTGGCCTTGAACTCGTCGGCGATGTCGCGGATGAAGCAGATCAGGCGCGCGGCGTATTCGATGGCGTTGACGCCCTTGGGCGTGAGCGACGAATGCGCGGCCTGGCCCTTGACGCAGCAGCGGTAGGCGTTGATGCCCTTGTGCGCCACGATCACGCGCATGCTGGTGGGCTCGCCGACGATGCAGCCGGCCGGGCGCACGCCGCGCTCGCGCAGCTCCGCCAGCAGGTAGGGCGCGCCCATGCAGCCGATTTCTTCGTCGAATGACAGCGCGTAGTGCACCGGCTCGCGCAGTTTGGCCTGCAGGATGGTGGGCAGCAGCGCCAGGCTGGTGCCGATGAAGCCTTTCATGTCGCAGGTGCCGCGGCCGTACAGGCGGCCGTCGCGGATCACCGGCTTGAACGGGTCGGTGGTCCAGTTCTGGCCGTCCACGGGCACCACGTCGGTGTGGCCGGACAGCACGATGCCGCCGTCGGTGCTGCCGTTGGCGGCGGGCACGGTGACGAACAGGTTGGCCTTGTCGCCCTGCGGGTTGTAGCTCAGGTGGGGGCGCAGGCCCTTGGCCAGGAAATGGTCGCGCACCGCCTCGATCAGGCCGAGGTTGGAGTGGCGGCTGGTGGTGTCGTAGCTGACCAGGCGCTGGGTCCAGTCGATCGCGCTGCCGCGGGTGGCGGCGTCGGCAGGCTTGCTGAGGGTATCGGCTTGCATGGCTAGGGGCCTTTGGCTTTTGGTAACGTGTTAAGTAAATGATGCTACACCGAGCCGGGCCGCGGGTCCATGCACGGTGCACCATCGCGGCCCGCCCCGGCGGCATGCGCGGCTGGCGGGCTTCGGTGCGGTAATGATCGGCCAGTTATCCGGCCAGTTAATGGGCCAGTTAATGGGCCAGTTAATGGGCCAACAATCGGGCCAACAATCAGGCCAGCTGCCTCAGCGTGTGCTTGATGGTCTGCGCACGCACTGCCACATCCGGCATCTTGGCTTCGATGCGCAGCTTGTCCTGGCCGGCCAGCTTGATATGGCGGTTCTTCTGCACCAGGTCGATGATCTTCATGGCGTCGATCGGCGGGTTGGGCAGGAACTGCATGCTGATCACGGCCTCGCCGGCGTCGATCTTGCGCACGCCCAGCGGCACCGCGGCAATGCGCAGCCGGTGGGTCTCGATCAGGGCCTGGGCCTGCGCCGGCAGGCGGCCGAAGCGGTCGATCAGTTCCTCCTGGATATCGTCGACGCGCTCGGCCGCCTCGCAGTTGGCCAGCCGCTTGTACAGCGAGAGCCGCTCGTGCACGTCGGTGCAATAGTCGTTGGGCAGCAGGGCCGGGGTGCCGAGGTTGATCTCGGTGGTGGCGGCCAGCGGCGCCATCAGGTCGGGCTCCTTGCCGGCCTTGAGCGCCTTGACGGCGGCATTGAGCATATCGGTGTAGAGCTGGAAGCCGATCTCGTGGATTTCGCCGGATTGCTTGTCGCCCAGCACTTCGCCCGCGCCGCGGATTTCCAGGTCGTGCATGGCCAGGTAGAAGCCCGAGCCCAGTTCCTCCATCTGCTGGATGGCTTCCAGCCGGCGCTGGGCCAGCTTGCTCAGGCCCTCCACGTCATGCACCAGCATATAGGCGTAGGCCTGGTGGTGCGAGCGCCCGACCCGGCCGCGCAGCTGGTGCAGCTGCGCCAGGCCGAACTTGTCGGAGCGGTGGATCAGGATGGTGTTGGCGGTCGGCACGTCGATGCCGGTCTCGATGATGGTGGTGCACAGCAGGATGTTGTCGCGCCGCGCCACGAAATCCCGCATCACGCGTTCCAGCTCGCGCTCGTGCATCTGGCCGTGCGCCACCGCGATGCGCGCTTCCGGCACCAGTTCCGCCAGTTTGGCGCGCTTGTTCTCGATGGTCTCGACTTCGTTGTGCAGGAAGTAGACCTGGCCGCCGCGCTTGAGCTCGCGCAGGATGGCCTCGCGCAGCACGCCGTCTTCCTCGCGCCGCACGAAGGTCTTGATGGCCAGGCGCTTTTGCGGCGCGGTGGCGATCACCGAGAAATCGCGCAGGCCTTCCAGCGCCATGCCCAGCGTGCGCGGGATCGGCGTGGCGGTCAGGGTCAGCACGTCGACCTCGGCGCGCAGGGTCTTCAGCGCTTCCTTCTGGCGCACGCCGAACCGGTGTTCCTCGTCGATGATGACCAGGCCCAGGCGCTGGAAGCGGACATCGTCCGACAGCATCTTGTGCGTGCCGATCACGATGTCGGCGGTGCCGTCGTTGATCTGCTTGATGGCGCCGTCGATCTCCTTCTTGGTCTTGAAACGCGACAGTTCCACGATGCGCACCGGCCATTCGGCGAAGCGGTCGGAGAGGTTCTGGAAATGCTGCTCCGCCAGCAGCGTGGTGGGCGCCAGCATGGCCACCTGCTTGCCGCCCATGACGGCGACGAAGGCCGCGCGCAGCGCCACCTCGGTCTTGCCGAAGCCCACGTCGCCGCATACCAGGCGGTCCATCGGTTTGCCCGAGGTCATGTCGGCGATCACCGCGGCGATGGCGGCGGCCTGGTCCGGCGTTTCCTCGAAGCCGAAGCTTTCGGCGAATTTCTCGTAGTCCTTGGGCGTGAGCTCGAAGGCATGGCCCTGGCGCAAGGCGCGGCGCGCGTACAGGTTGAGCAGCTCCGCGGCGGTATCGCGGATCTGCTGCGCCGCCTTGCGCTTGGCGCGGTCCCACTGGCCGGAGCCGAGCTGGTGTAGCGGCGCGGTGTCGGGGTCGGCGCCGGAGTAGCGCGAGATCACGTGCAGCTGGTGCACCGGTACGTACAGCTTGCTGCCTTTCTCGTAGTCCAGGTGCAGGAATTCCTCGTCGCCCTGGCCCATGTCCAGCGTGACCAGGCCCTGGTAGCGGCCGATGCCGTGCTCGCTGTGCACCACCGGGTCGCCGATCTTCAGCTCGGCCAGGTCGCGCACCATCGAGTCGACGGCGCTGGCCTGCTCCTGCTTGCGCCGGCCCACGCGGCGCGCGGTGCCGGCGTAGAGCTCGGCCTCGGTGACGAAGGCCAGCGGCTCGCCGCCGTCCGTTGCGGGCAGGGCGAAGCCGCTTTGCAGCGGCGCCACCACGATGGAGAAATGCGAGTCGCCCGCCAGGAAGGCGGCGAAGTCGTCGATCGGCAACGGGCGCAGCCCGCTCTCGCCGAACAGTTGCAACAGGGTCTCGCGCCGGCCGGCGGAGTCCGCGCACATCAGCACGCGCCGGTCTTTTTTCAGCAGCAGGGCTTCCAGGTTGACCAGCGGATCTTCGGCGCGCCGGTTGACGGAGACGTCGGGCAGCGTTTCGGCCAGCGGGGCGGTGTCCGCGTTGCCGGCGGCCTGCAGCACCAGACGCGCCAGCGGCTTGGCGCCGGCAAAGAACTGCTCTTCCGGCAGGAACAGGCCAGCGGGCGCCAGCAGCGGACGCTCGCGGTCGTGGCGCATGAAGTTGTAGCGCTGCGTGGTGTCGGCCCAGAAGCGGCGGATGGCCTCATGCACGTCGCCGACGAAGGCGAGCTGGCTGTCGGCGGGCAGGTAGTCGAATACGGTTGCCGTGCTTTCGAAGAACAGCGGCAGGTAGTACTCGATGCCGGCCGACGGCACGCCGTTGCCAATGTCCTTGTAGATCGGCGATTTGCTTGGATCGCCCTCGAACTGCTCGCGCCAGCGGCCGCGGAAGGCGGTGCGCGCGCTTTCGTCGAGCGGGAATTCGCGGCCCGGCAGCAGGCGCACTTCCTTGACGGGATAGAGGCTGCGCTGGGTGTCCGGATCGAAGGCGCGGATGGTCTCGATCTCGTCGCCGAACAGGTCGATCCGGTAGGGCAGCGGCGAGCCCATCGGGTACAGGTCGATCAGGCCGCCGCGCACGCTGTATTCGCCGGGCCGCATCACGGCGCTCACGTGCTCGTAGCCGGCCAGCGTGAACTGCGCCTTGAGCGCGGCCTCGTCGAGTTTCTCGCCTTGTTTGAAGAAGAAGGTATAGGCCGCCAGGAAGGCGGGCGGCGCGAGACGGTAAAGCGCGGTCTGCGCCGGCACCAGCATGATGTCGCACTGGCCGCCCTGGATGTCGTGCAGGGTCGCCAGCCGCTCGGAGACCAGGTCCTGGTGCGGCGAGAAGCTGTCGTAGGGCAGGGTTTCCCAGTCGGGCAGCAGGCGTACCCGCAGGCCAGGCGCGAACCAGGGGATCTCGTCCGCCAGCCGCTGCGCGTCGACCGCGTTGGCGCACACCACGGCCAGCATCGGCACGCGCTCGCGGTGCTGGCTGGCGTAGGCGGCCAGCGCCAGGGCGTCGGCGGAGCCTGGCAGGCCGGCTACGGTGTTGCGTTGGCCGGCCTTGACCAGGGGAAGGTTGGCGAAGGGGGCGGGACGATTGGCTTCGGGCATCGGGTACGGGCTGGCGGTTGGCTTGCTTGCGGGTACTGCAGACGTTGCAGACGTTGCAGGCGTTATGGCGTTATGGCGTTATGGCGGTATGACGTTACACATGTATGGCTGTGGGAAATGCCATGGCAAAGACATGGCAAAAAACGCGGCCATGCAACAGCGACACCCCGCCGGCATCGCGGGCGGGGGTGTAGGCGGAGCATGCGGCGCCCCGGACAGCCGGGGCACTGCGCTTTCGTCGCCCGCATGTCCGCGAGCGAAGGCCGTATTATAGAATGCGCTCCGAAATCCGCGTTTCAAGTGCCGCGTTTCCCGGTCCCCGCCGAGGGGGTATCGAAGCCGGGCCTTGCTCCGTGTCCCGTGCACCGCACCCACCTTGTTCCCTGCGCTATCCGTGTCTGCTCGCCGTTTTGCCCTGATTCCTTGTGCCGGTACCGGCAGCCGTGCCGGCGGCAGCCTGCCCAAGCAATACCAGACCGTAGCCGGCCGGCCGATGATCTGGTATGCGCTGGCCGCCTTTGCCGCCTGCGATGCCATCAGCGCCACCGCGCTGGTGCTGTCGCCGGACGATATGCCGCTGGAGTCCCGTTTCGGCGCCGCGGCGTTTGCCGGCCTGCGCTTCGATACCGCTTTCGTGGGCGGCGACACGCGCCATGCCTCGGTGCTGGCCGGCTTGCATCACCTGGCGCAACTCGGTGCCACCGACCGCGACTGGGTGCTGGTGCACGATGCGGCCCGTCCCGGCCTGACGCCCGCCATGATCCACGCGCTGGTGCGCGCGGTGGAAGGCGAGGGCGGCGCGGACGAAGATGGCCCCGACGCCGCCATCGGCGGCATCCTGGCGGTGCCGGTGCCCGATACGCTCAAGCGCGCCGATCCGGCTTCCGGCGGACAGCCGGAGGCCGTGGTGCGCATCGGCGCGACCGTCCCGCGTGAAGGCCTGTGGCAGGCACAGACGCCGCAGATGTTCCGCCTCGGCGTACTCCGGCAGGCACTGCAGGAGGCGCTGGCAGCGGGGGCGGTGGTGACGGACGAAGCCAGCGCCATCGAACGGCTCGGCCTGCATCCGCGCCTGGTCAACGGCTCGCTGCGCAATTTCAAGGTGACTTATCCGGAAGACTTCGCGCTGGCCGAATTGCTGCTGGGCGAGGGGGCCGAGGCCGGCCCCGCCAAGCCTTGAACGCCATCGTTAATCCTGACCCTGACCCTGACCCTGACTCAACAAGGAGTGCTGCTTCCATGACCCCATTCGATATCCGCGTCGGCCAAGGCTACGACGTGCACGCGCTGGTGCCCGGCCGCAAGCTCATCCTGGGCGGAGTGGACATCCCCCATGATCGCGGCCTGCTTGGCCATTCCGACGCGGATGCCTTGCTCCACGCCATTACCGATGCGCTGTTCGGCGCGGCCGGCCTGGGCGATATCGGCCGTCATTTTCCCGATACCGATGCGCGCTTCAAGGGCGCGGACAGCCGCGCGCTGTTGCGCGAGGCCGCCCGCCGCGTGCGCGAAGCCGGCTATGAGATCGGCAATGTGGATGCGACCGTGATCGCGCAGGCGCCGAAGCTGGCGCCGCATATCGGCGCCATGGTGGCGAACCTGGCCGAAGACCTGGGCCTGCCCGCCGCCAGTTGCAACGTCAAGGCCAAGACCAACGAGAAGCTGGGTTTCGAGGGCCGTCAGGAGGGTATCGTGGCGCAGGCGGTGGTGCTGCTCTGGCGCGGCACGATCACCACGGTACAGGATTGAAGGGGCGGGTGGCGCCCCGGGGCGCCTAGCGGTTGCCTGTGGCGCCTGGCTCGGCTGCGGGTACGGGCGGCAGCGCATAGACGTAGTCGATCAGCCGAGCCATCGGGCCCGACCGCGCGCCGGCCTCGGTGCGCTTGACGAAGCCCATCTGCTGGCAGAGCTGGTTGGCGGATTTCATCTCCGGCATGGTCCGCACCAGCAGCGCGTTGGCGCCGATATCGCGCGCGCGCTGGATGCAGACCTGCATCAGCGTGCGGCCCAGGCCCAGGCCGCGTGCCTGCGGGCTCACCGCCAGCAGGCGGGCTTCGGGCAAGCCCAGCGTGATGGTGCTGCCATCCAGCGCCTGCAGGGTCGCGCCGGGATGGCAGAACAGTACGGCGCCGCTGATGCCGTGATCGGTTTCCGCCACCCACCATTCCATTTCCGAAGTCGACGCGGCGAGCACGGATTTCATGCCTTGCTGGAAGGACTCGCGGCAGTCCTCCATGATCTCCAGTTCATACTGGCCATAGGCCTGCTGCGTCACCGCGGCAATATCGCCCCAGTCCTGCACGGCGGCGAGCCGGTAGTGAAAGCGGGGAGAGGTATGCGAAGGAAGGGTGCTCATGGTTGCGGGGTAAAGACTGTGACCTTGCTGGATTGTAGGCCCTTCGGTGCACAAATGCAGTCAGTGAATTACCGACTTGGCTTGGCGGCAATAGGCTTGCGCCGCAGGTCCGGCCAACTGTGGAGCGTCACCATGCGGGTTTCCGGCGGGTCAGGCAACGAACAGGAATCGTAAACTATTCAACTGCTTACGGCCTGGGTGCCGCGCCATCGGCTTCCACCAGGGCGGGAAGGTGGAAGAGGGGGCGTTGAAGGCGCTCATGCGAAAGAAGGGCCGGTCCTGCGACCGGCCCCATCTGACTGCCGCCTGGCACCTTCGAGGCCCAGCGTACGCTGTCACCTGAGATCGAAGCGATCTAGGTTCATCACCTTGTTCCAGGCCGCCGCAAAGTCCTGGACGAACTTCTCCTGGGCATCCGCGCCGCCATACACCTCAGCAACGGCCCGAAGCTCGGAGTTCGAGCCGAAGACGAGATCGACACGCGTGCCGGTCCACTTGAGCCCACCTGTGTTGCGGTCGTGTCCTTCGAACACGTCCTTGTCGTCCGACACCGGCTTCCACTCTGTTCCCGTGTCGAGCAGGTTCACGAAGAAGTCGTTGGTCAGCGTCCCGGGGCGCTTCGTGAAGACGCCATGTTGAGACTTGCCGAAATTGGCGTCCAGCACCCGCATGCCGCCTACCAGCACCGTCATCTCCGGTACCGTCAGCCTCAGCAGTTGCGCCTTGTCGACCAGTAGCGCCTCGGACGGGATGGAGAACTTGCCTTGCAGGTAGTTACGGAACCCGTCCGCGACCGGTTCGAGCACCACCATGGCATCGAGGTCGGTCTTCTCCTGCGAGGCGTCCATGCGTCCCGGCGAGAAGGGCACCGTGACATCGTGGCCGGCATGCTTCGCCGCCTGCTCGACCGCCGCGCAACCGGCCAGCACGATCAGGTCGGCCAGCGAGACCTTCTTGCCGCCGGTCTGTGCCTTGTTGAACTCGCCCTGGATGCCCTCCAGCGTGGCCAGAACCTTCGCCAGTTCGGCCGGCTGGTTGGCGTCCCAGTCTTTCTGCGGCGCAAGGCGGATGCGGGCGCCGTTGGCGCCGCCACGTTTGTCCGATCCGCGGAACGTCGAGGCCGATGCCCACGCCGTTGACACCAGTTGCGGGATGTTCAACCCGGAAGCCAGCACCTTGGCCTTGAGCGCCGCGACATCCTGCGCATCGATCAGCGGATGATCGACGGCCGGGATGGGGTCTTGCCAGAGGAGTTCTTCCTTCGGGACTTCGGGGCCGAGATAACGTGCGCGCGGCCCCATGTCGCGGTGGGTCAGCTTGAACCACGCACGGGCAAACGCATCGGCCAGTTGCTCCGGATGCTGGTAGAACCGCCGCGAGATCTTCTCGTAGATCGGGTCGAACCGCAGCGAGAGGTCGGTCGTCAGCATGGACGGGGAACGACGCTTCGATGGATCGGCAGGATCTGGCACGGTGCCGGCGCCCGCGTCGCCCTTCGGCTTCCACTGATTCGCGCCGGCCGGGCTCTTCGTCAGCTCCCATTCATATTCGAAAAGGTGCTTGAAGTAGTCGTTGCTCCACTTCGTCGGCGTGGTGGTCCAGATGACTTCCAGCCCGCTGGTGATGGTGTCACCGCCCTTGCCTGTGCCGAAGCTGCTGCGCCAGCCGAGACCCTGTTCCTCCAGGCCGGCAGCCTCGGGCTCGGGCCCCACGTGAGACGCCGGACCAGCGCCATGCGTCTTGCCGAAGGCGTGGCCGCCCGCGATCAGCGCAACGGTCTCTTCGTCGTTCATCGCCATGCGGCGGAACGTCTCGCGGATGTCTATGGCTGCCGCGAGAGGGTCCGGGTTGCCATTCGGGCCTTCCGGATTCACGTAGATCAAGCCCATCTGCACCGCTGCCAGTGGATTTTCGAGATTCCGGTTGCCGCTGTAACGCTTGTCGGCCAGCCACTGGGCTTCGTTCCCCCAGTAGACGGATTCGTCCGGCTCGTAGACGTCCTCTCGCCCGCCGCCGAAGCCGAAGGTCTTGAATCCCATCGACTCCAGCGCGACGTTGCCGGTAAGGACGATGAGGTCGCCCCATGAAAGCTTTCGACCGTACTTTTGCTTGATCGGCCAGATCAGCCTGCGCGCCTTGTCGAGACTGACGTTGTCAGGCCAGCTATTGGTGGGTGCGAAGCGCTGCTGGGCTGTCCCGACGCCGCCGCGCCCGTCGCCGATGCGGTACGTACCTGCGGCATGCCATGCCATGCGAATGAACAACGGACCGTAGTGACCGAAGTCCGCCGGCCACCAGGGCTGCGAGTCGGTCATCAGCGCCTCCAGATCCTTCTTCACGGCCGCCAGGTCAAGGCTGCTGAATTCCTTCGCATAGTTGAAATCCTTGCCCATCGGATCGGACAGCGAGGAATTCTGACGCAGGATATGCAGATTAAGCCGCTCTGGCCACCACTCCTGCAGAGATCGGCCGGCGCCGGCGGGATGAAGAAACGGGCACTTTGCTTCGGTCGTCATGGGTGTCTCCTTAGGTCGCTTGTATTCAACGTAACACCGTCTGTAACTATTCGCCCTCACTGGAGACTAGCCTCAAGGGACAGTGTTCGGATTCCGGACTGCGTCGGACATCACGGTCGACCCTACCATCCTAGAACGCAATTTCACCGTACCGAAGGACTAAAGCTGTCCGAAGCAATCCTGGACGCGCATCCCCATGGATTCGATTGTGCGTGCGTCATGGGCATCGGATGCCACGACAACCGCCGCTACGTGCCGGACGCCGCTGCCGCCCGGCGGGACTTCTATATTTATAGCATTCGGACAACTGTCGCGATGAGCGCGTCGGAGGGTGCAATCATGACCATGGCTACCACGCTGGCAAGATGCCTGCGCAACAAGCAGAGCCGGTTCGACACAGTTCTTCACCCCTACAGCCCCAGCAGCATGGCTACTGCGCAGGCTGCGCATATTCCCGGAGACCGATTGGCCAAGACCGTTTTGCTGGAAGACAACAGAGGCTACATTGCGGCCGTGATCCCTTCCACGCACCACCTGAAACTGTCGGAGATCTGCGAGCAGACCGGCCGCAAGCTGTCACTTGCACATGAGGATGGCGTGCGCGAAGTGTTCAGGGACTGCAGCCTCGGAGCGATCCCGCCGGTCGGTATGGCATACGGCACGCAGACCTGGCTCGACGACAGCCTGCTGACGCATCCCGACGTCTACTTCGAAGCGGGCGACCACCAGGAACTGGTGCACATGAGCACCGAGCAATTCGTCGACCTGATGGCCGACGCACGGCGCGGGCATTTTGCGCACCGGATGATGTAGGGCAGGGACCTTCACCGGAAGGCCAAACGGCCGGCGAGCGCCGGCCGTTTGCCATTGCGCCGACGGCCGTCCCAGGCCCGGAATGGCCGCCGGGCTGACTGGCCTTGCCGCGCCTTACTCGGCAGCGATGACGTTGGCGGCGGCCACCACCACGGCAGCAATGCGGCCTACATCGCGCAGCTGCTGCGCCGTCATGCCTTGCTCGTTCTTGAGCAGTGTGTAGTGCGACTTGATGCAGAAGTGGCACTTGCCGACGATGGACGCGGCCAGCGCGTACATCTCGAAGCGGCGCTTGTCCACGCCGCCATGCGTGGCGTACGCGTTCATGCGCAGGCCGGCCGGCTGGGTGGCTAGATCGGGATCGTCGGCCATCTCGACGAACGGATACCACACGTTGTTCATGCCCATCAGCGCGGCCGCCGTCAGCACCGCGCTGGTTTCCTCGGGCGACAGCACGCCAGCATCGCGGATCGCATCGACGATCACGCGGCTCTTGGCGGCGAACGCCGCAGCCAGCGCTACCGCGACCGCATCGTTGCCTTCCAGCGAGGAGCGGGCGATGGTGCCGTCCAGGTTCAGGCGGATATCCTTGGCGTAATCGGGGATGAGGCCTTTAATCGTGCTGAGGAATTCCATACAAATCTCCTATCGGTAGGGGCTCAAAAAACCCGCCATGGCGGGTTTTGAGGTGCGGGCCGAAACCCGCCGCGCAATCGCCGCAAACGGCCGGCAATAGGTCGCCAGCAGTTTGTGCAGCATGCCAGCTGTGTTACAGCTTACAGCGTGGCGCCGCCAACAGCGCGGTTGCACGGGCACAGTTCGTCGGTTTGCAGGCCGTCGAGGATACGCAGCACTTCCTCCGGGTTACGGCCGACGTTCAGGTTGTTCACCGACACGTGCTGGATGACATTGGTCGGATCGACGATGAAGGTGGCGCGCAGGGCAACGCCGGCAGCGTGGTCACGCACGCCCAGCTGGTCGATCAGCGAGCCGGTCACGTCGGCGAATTGCCATTGGTCCAGCTTGTTCAGGTCCTTGTGCTCGCGGCGCCATGCCAGCTTGACGAATTCGTTGTCGGTCGAGCCGCCCAGCACGATCGCGTCGCGGTCGGCGAAGTCGCCGTTGAGCTTGGCGAAGGCCACGATCTCGGTCGGGCACACGAAGGTGAAGTCCTTCGGGTAGAAGTAAATGACCTTCCACTTGCCTTCGAACGACTTCTCGGTGATGTCTTCAAAGGCCGACTGGCCATTCTCTTCATGGTTGTTGAAACCCGGCTTGACACCGACGACGTGGAAGGCTTCGATCTTGTCACCAACGGTCTTCATAGACTGCTCCTGGATACGGTTGAAGAGAGACGCTTGCGCTGTGCAAGCCAGGCCTTGACCGGGTCAGGACCTGGCTGCCGCGCAACGAACATGGATTATGCGTCATCCCCGGGGGGCGGGGCTAATTGATATTCTCAAAGAGCCCGATAGCCACAGGCGGGGAGCCGCGCGTCCGGCAGTGCGCGTCGACCGGTGATGTTGATGGCGCCATGTTGCGGCGCGATGTCAAGCGCAGCCATTTCACCCCGTTTCGGCTATTTTGGCCATTTTGGCCATTTCGCCCGGTAACAGCGGTACGTGCAGCCCTGCCGGAAGCAGGGAGTCTACCCCAGCCGGGCGGCCGAGGTGAAACCCAGGCGGTTCAGGCCGCCTTGCCGGCAGGTTCGGCATAGGCGTGTTGCCGGCCGCCGCGGAAGATCACCAGCGTGGCGACCAGCCCGCACGCGGCGGCGAACATCAGCCACAGGCCGGGGGCGGCCTTGTTGCCGGTGCTGTGGATCAGGTAGGTCGAGATGGCCGGCGTGAAGCCGCCGAACAGCGCCGTGGCCAGGCTGTAGGCCAGCGAGAAGCCCGCGGTGCGCACGGCAGGCGGCATCACTTCGGTCAGCGTCACCACCATGGCGCCGTTATAGCTGCCGTACAGGAAAGACAGCCACAGTTCGACCATCAGCAGGCGGCCGAACGACGGCTCGGCCACCAGCCAGGACACGGCCGGATAAGCGGTGAGCAGCGTGGCGATGGTGAAGATCACCAGCAGCGGCTTGCGGCCCACGCGATCGGACAGGGCGCCCATCAGCGGCAGCCAGATGAAGTTGGACAGCCCCACGCACATGGTGACGATCAGGTTGTCCACGTCGTCGAGCTTGAGCACGGTCTTGCCGAAGGTCGGCGTGTAGGCGGTGATCATGTAGAACGACACCGTCGTCATCACCACCATCATGCAGCCGGCCACGATGATGCGCCAGTTGGCCAGCATCGAGCGGTAGATCTCGTTGATGCTGGGGCGATGCTTGCGGGTCTTGAATTCCTCGGTTTCCTCCAGCGAGCGGCGGATCAGGAAGAGGAAGGGCACGATCAGGCAGCCGATCAGGAACGGCACGCGCCAGCCCCATTCACCCATCTGCTCGGGCGACAGCATGGAGTGCAGGATCACGCCGAGCAGGCCGGCGAAGATCACCGCCACCTGCTGGCTGGCCGATTGCCAGGCCACGTAGAAGCCTTTCTTGCCGGGTTTGGCGATTTCCGCCAGGTAGACCGACACACCGCCCAGCTCGACGCCGGCCGAGAAGCCCTGCAACAGGCGGCCCGCCAGCACCAGCAGCGGCGCGGCCACGCCGATGGACGCATAGCCCGGCACGCAGGCGATCAGCAAGGTGCCGAGCGCCATCAGGACCAGGGTCAGGATCAGCCCCTTGCGGCGGCCGTGATGGTCGATATAAGCGCCGAGCACAATGGCGCCAAGCGGCCGCATCAGGAAGCCCGCGCCGAAGGTGGCGAGGGAAAGCATCAACGAAGCGAAC
Organism: Cupriavidus basilensis; assembly: GCF_029335485.1. Classification (GTDB taxonomy): domain Bacteria; phylum Pseudomonadota; class Gammaproteobacteria; order Burkholderiales; family Burkholderiaceae; genus Cupriavidus; species Cupriavidus basilensis_E. The sequence continues at coordinate 373 of NZ_JARJLM010000005.1, read as the reverse complement.
TCGTTGCCGCTGGGGAAAAACGTCTTGGCGATGGCGGCGGCGTAGAAGCCGTACACCATGAAGTCGTACATTTCCAGGAAGTTGCCGCTGACAACGCGGAACACGGTACGGAACCCGTGCTGCTGGGTGGGGGAGCTTGACATGTGGCTGTCTCTCTCAGACGCCGCCGGTGGGCTCCGGTGGCTTGATTTTGGTCGGGCGCCAGCCAGGCATCGGATCCGCTTTGCGGGGGGAAGCACCTTGGCTGGACTGGGTCTTGGGGGTGTCCTGCTGATGGCGGCAAGTTTGCGCGCGAAGGGCTGTCATTACGCTGTCAATGGGCTTTCAATTTGCTATCAGTAGCTGTCGAAAACCTGTCAGTGGAGGGGGATTT
>NZ_JARJLM010000059.1 GCF_029335485.1 Cupriavidus basilensis | reverse complement strand
AAATAATTCTATTAATTTTTTAATCGTTTCTCTGGATGGCATGTCTTGGCGGATGGCGTCGATCGAGGCGCGATGGTGGTTGTTCAACCGCCTGCGCCGAAAAGCAGCGTACAAATAAATATGGCTGCGCCGGAGTGAGCACCATGTCATGGAAATGGATGGCTTTTTGTATTTTGTCAATGGTGTTGTTGGTTGAGTTGACAGCGGCATCGGAGATTACGTGTTTTTCGCCAAATAGTTCAACAGAGGTTTGCATTCGAGTTAATGATGAGGATGTTTCGTACGAAATATTTGAGATGAGCGGAGCGGTTGCAAGTAAGAAAATAGTGTTTCAGAGCGAAGAAAAATTGCATATTGAGGTTTCTGACTACAACTTTGACGGGCAGCTTGATTTTTCAGTGTGGCATATAGATGAGGGGATGGGTGTCTATAAAATATATAGGATTTTTTTGTATTCACCGAAAATAATGGATTTTGTTGATGGGTTTCCGGCTTGTGGGGATGAGTTTATAAATGTGGAAATCGATAAAAGGCGCAAGGCTATTGTTGGAACGTATTTTCGTGAAAATATTCCGGTTTCGTGTTTTACTCAATTGAGGAAATTTATGCCATGAGTATTTTTTTCGCGGAATTTAATTTGGTGATACGCGGGCTTGACATTTTTGAGTTGGATGGACGTGTGATGGAATAATAATGTGATACTTGAATTGGAGAGATGTAAATCGAGTCGGAGGTTGAGCGGAAAATGCTTCATATAGATTTGGGTGCTGAGCCAATAAATTCGATATTGATACCTTTCTCAAGAGAGTTCTCTATATTTTTTCTAGGGAAGGAGATTTCGGAGCGAATTTATGAATAGTGGCTGGTAAGTGACATTGTTTAATCTAAGACGAATACTATGTTTGGAATTGTCCGAGTGGGAGACGAGCTTGAAAGAGGCGGGAAAGTCCTGGCTGGCTCGAAGGACATGAGCTTTATGGGACGTGCAGCGGCCCGCTAGTGCGGGCCGGCGAGATGCGCGCTACACGGTGATACATACATTGCGGAAGGCGCTCCTAATTTCGCCGACAAGGGTGTGCCCGTGGCGCTGCACCTTCATAAATGCGCCTGCGGTTGCCGCGTCATTTCATCGTTGGTCATGGCGAGCAAGGGCTGACGATGCCGATCGACTACGCTCTTGCCGGCCCCGCCGAGTCGCTGCCGGAACCGGTTTGGCGGACGCGAAGGACGTGGAGCACCTGAGGCTAGCCGGTGTTGCGCCAGAAGCAGATTCGGCGGTTGCATCCGGCTTGGCCGATGCGAATCTCTCCGATCTGTCAGAGCACCGGTAGCAATGCCACCTTGACCGAATAGTCGGGGATGCCGGGGTAGTAGCCGAGGCGGGGCTTCGACTTCCGTATAACGAGATGCTTCCAGCCCCCTCAGGCTTGAAGTCGTCCATCGTACGGTGATCCCGATCCACTGGCAGCTCGGAACTGCCGCCGCAGAGTGTGATCTCCACTGCGAGCTTCGCGCCTTGAATTGAAATCAATCGGCGCGGCGTTCGAGCGATGGAAAATCATAAAAAATAACACGCGGTCCCTCAGGCTGTATTCGAGAATTTTCTGCTTTTGAATGCAGAAAATTCTTTATTTGCATGAGCTTGGAAAATGCGACTTTCAACCGTTCTCAGCGCCCGCGAATGCGGGTAAGGTGCAGCGCGTGCAGGCATGTCGTCGAGCGATGCGCCTCCCTTTGCGGCAGGCACAGCCTCTGTCGCGCTGACAACGGAGCGAAAGGCAATGGCGGATTGGATTGATGAGCGGAACGAATACGGCGGTGCGTCGCGCAAGAGGCTCACCGGGCAGCAGTCGTATTTCGTCGAGGTGCCCAGCAGCGCCAGCGCCGCCGGGTTGTCAGTGGTGTCGTTCGAAGCCGTCGAGCGCATGGGCGAGCCCTACACCGTGACGATCCAGCTGACGCACCCGCTGGAACTCGACCGCGCGGATTATCTCAACAAGGACGCCACCTTCGTCATCGATCCCGCCGACGGCACCGCGCCGCGCAGGTTCGCGGGCTGCATTACGTGCTTCAGCAAGACCCGGCAGACGCAGGACTTCTCCGCCTACCAGATCGTGATCGAGCCGCTGGTCGCGCGCCTCAGGCTCACGCACGCCAGCCGCATCTACCAGCACAAGACCGCCCCGCAGATCATCGAGGCCATCTTGCGCCGGCACGGCCTGGCGGGCCATCAGTTCCGCTTCAAGACCCGCCGGAAGTACCCGGAGCATCGTTTCCATTTCCAATACCAGATGTCCGACTGGGACTACATCCGGCTGCTGATGGAGCAGGAAGGCCTCTACAGCTACTTCGAGCCCGGCAAGTTCGGCGAGATGGTGGTGTTCGGCGACGACATCGACCACTATCTCTACCTGCCCGAACTGCGCGTGCCCTACCGGGAAACCGCCGGCCTCGAATCTGGCACGGAAACCGTCTTCGCGATCCAGACCCACGCGCGCACTGTGCCGGCCTCCTATCTCGTCGCCGACTACAACCCGGACCAGTCCTGGGAGCGCTTCAAGGCCGAGGCCAACGTCGCCCGCAAGGACAAGACGACCTACGGCCAGCCCTATGTCTACGGCACTCACCACCTGGACCAGGAGGGCGCCAAATGGGAAGCGCAACTGCGCCACGAGGCGGCGATCGCCTGGCAGGTCATCTACGAGGGCGAGAGCAACGTGCTGGAGCTGCGGCTCGCGCGCATCCTGCGCATGGACCGGACGCTGCCCGATGCGCCCAACGGGCAGGTGATCATCGAAGTCACCCACAGCGGCGGGCGCGATGCGGCCTATCGCAATACCTACAAAGCCATTCCGTCGGACCGGCGCTTCCGCCTGCGGCTGAATGAAGCCAGCTGGCCCAGGATCAACGGCACGCTCAGCGCCCGGATCACCTCGCCGGGCAAGTACAAATATGCCTATCTGACCCAGCACGGCCACTACGTGGTGCGTTTCGACGTGGACTTCGACGAGTGGAGCGCAGGCGGCGAGAGCGTGCCGCTGCGCCTGGCCAAGCCGTTCGCGGGCGCGCTGCAGACGGGCTTCCATTTCCCCTTGATTGATGGCACGGAAGTGGCAATCGCATTCCGCGACGGCAATCCGAACAAGCCATACATCGCCCATGTGCACCACCACAGCCATCACGCCGACCTGATCACCAACCAGGACCGCTGGCTGTCGCGCAATGCCATCGTCACGCAGAGCAACAACATGGTGATGATGGAGGACTGGGAGGGGCAGGAATTCATCCATATCTCCACCGAGTACGGGGGCAAGACCCAGCTGAACATGGGTTACCTCGTCGATGGCAAGCGGCAGAAGCGGGGTGAGGGGTTTGAGTTGCGAACGTCTGGCTGGGGCGTGCTCCGTGGCGGCAAGGGCTTGTTTCTTTCGGCGGATGACCAGCCGCTGGCTGGCGGGCATCAGCTCGATATGCAGGCGGCAGCGGCCCAGCTCGAGAGTGCACTGCGGATAGCGCGTGCCCTGTCAAACTCGGCCAGCGCCGCAAATGCCGGCACAGCGGATACGGATGCACAGAAGCAAGTCACGACAGCGTTGAACGGGCTCACCGAGCCTTCGCTGCTGGCAAGCGCCCCCGCATCCGTCGGCATCGTTGCCGGGCGCGGTGCCCAGATATCGGCCCGTGACAATGTCTCGGTTGTCGCCGAGAAGAATATCGATTTCAGCGCCGTGAAGAAGCTCACCGTCGCGGCTGGCGACATGATTTCTCTGTTCGCCCAGAAGCTGGGCATCAAGCTGTTTGCAGGTAAGGGGAAGGTGGAAATCCAGGCGCAGAGCGATGCCATGTCGCTGGCTGCGGACAAGGACATCGAGGTTTCCAGCGTGAACGGCGCTGTTCGCATCGCGGCGAAGCGTGAACTGATTCTCGAATGCGGCGGTGCCTTTGTACGGCTTGCCGACGGCAATGTCACCATTGGCGGGCCAGGCGACCTGATCCTGAAGGTGATCACCATGCAAAAGCAGGGGGTGGCCAGTCTGCAAGAAGCGATTCAACCCCTTCCCAAGCCTCCCGGCCTGTACGACGAACAGTTCACCCTCAGGGACGAGCACACGGGCGAGGTATTGCCGCACCTGCCTTATCGGATAGAAACCGCAAGCGGCGAGGTGATCGAGGGCGTGACAGATGCCGCCGGCAGGACGATCCGCGTTTTTGCGGACAAGGCGCAGGCCCTCAAGATTTTCAAGGGATAGGACATGGCCGATCGTGAACTGGGAAATGGGGCCGCCAACTCGAGAGATGGCAGCAATGTCGACACCAAGGTGCCGGGGGAACCCCTGGCTTTCCTGCAGCCGGAAACCGGCGACGTCATTATCGTGCCGGGGACCGACGCAAATCTGTTGCGCAGTCACTACAACGGGCTCAGCGAGAAAGTGGCCGATCTGCATTCGGCCAACAAGGCGGTGCAACTGTGCGAGGCGAATCTGCAGGATCTTCAGGCTCAACAGGGCTCTGACACAGACAAGGCCCAGGCGCGTCGCGTACTTGGCTTCGCCATCGAATGGCAGGTAGAGGCACACGGGAAGCTTCGCGAAGTCTATGACAGGCTCGATCCGGTGCCCGACAGCAAAGGGAATGCCGGCGCCGGCCAGACCTCGGGTTCCGCTGCACCTGCAAAGCCGAAGGAGGACAAGCACAGTACGGCGGGTGTCGGCAACAGGCTTGTCGAACTGATCGCGCTCGGGAAAGAGAGTGCAGAGGCGCAGCAGAAGAAAAAGGCCGACGGTCAGGAACTGCAGATCGATGGCCTGACGCTCAAGAAGAAGATGGCCTCATTCAAGAGTGCGACGGAACTCAAGAAGTTTGCGAAATGGCCGAAGACGATGCCGGAGAAGCTCGTCTATGTCGAGTCGGGAAAACTGAAACCGGCGTGGCCGAAAATCAAGGACGCTGAAAAAACAAGATGGTCTGAAGTCTACGCCAAGGGTAGCAACGGCAAGCGCAGCCTGGATAAGGGAAAACTCCGCTCGTACGTGAAGGAACAGATCGCAAATCAGACGACGATCAAGCCAAAGACCCTGTTCGGCGAGGATCTGAAGGGCGGGGCGAGCATCACGCTGGGCCAATGGGCTGACAACTGGAACCAGGAACACCATCTGGAGCGCCGAGGGTCTCTTTCCCACGGCGAGACGAAGCTCGCCGACATTGAGCTCAGCGCGGACGCCCAGTTGATGCGATTCTCCTACGGAGGAAGTCTCAATGGCGATCTGTCGGTGATGGACCGCCGCGTCAGCGTCAAGGCCGAAGGCCACGCGGCGATCGATTTTGCCAAGGCCGAGGCGAATCTCGATCTCTACTTTCCGCGCAAGGAGGGCTGGCTATGGACTGTGCAGGACAGGCAGGGCAAGTCTTATGATCTGATCGCGGCACGTTGCCGAATCACGCTGGAGGTTTCCGGGGTGGTGGGCGCAAGCATTGCTGGCGAGCTGGCCATGAAGGTCCAGGTGTCCCCATTGGACAATAAATCGCCGAGAGTCTCGGGCAAGCCTGGCCGGAAGGGAAAGAAGGCACGCGGCAAGCGGTCGGTCTCGATCAATACCAATGACGAGGCCGACGTTGGCGCGCTCGACGTATCCGTGAGTGCGTTTGCCGGAGCGCGGGCCGACGCAGCGCTGACCGGAGCGCTGGAATGGCGGGATCCGGAGAGTCTCGACAAGGCGTTCGTCAGCATCGCCGATATCGCCCCGTCCGCGGGGGGGATGGCGGGTATTGGTGCCGGGGCGAAGTTCAAGATTGAATATATTGATGGCACATTTCGCTTCACAGCCCATGCCAGCCTTTGTGTCGGGCTGGGTGCGGAGGGCGGTATTGAATTCGAAGTCGGCGTGAAGCAGATGGCGCTATTCTTTCGCTGTTTGTTCTACAACCTAGCATATTGGCAGTTTAAGAATCTGGAGATCATTTCTGATGATGCATTCAATGCGCT
>NZ_JARJLM010000599.1 GCF_029335485.1 Cupriavidus basilensis | reverse complement strand
AGCCTTGCCTATCCCTGCTCCCGTCCGTACCGGGCGAGGTTGGCCGCCCGGCACAAAGCGCAGCATACACAACTTATCCGGGCTTGCCCGATGCGAGCGTCGTGTAAGTTCCATGCAAGCCTGCCCTGCCACACTGCCATGCAACAAAACCCACAAAGCACCGCGCGAGGGCAGCCATGTCAGCCTGTCCCGCCTCGATCGCACAGGAGACACCAACACCATGGCAAAGATTTTCATCGCCTTCGTCGTCATTGCCGGCGCGGCACTCTATATGCTGTCCAAGGGCGGCGACATCTCGATGGGCGGCGAGCAGCACGGCGTGGAAACCCATGCGCCGGAGACCCCGCAAGCGCCCGCGCAGAAATAAAGCCCCGAGCGGTTCCGCCGCCGCGCGGGCCAAAGGGGTGCAATGCTGGAAGGCCGCCAGGCACCTGGCGGCTTTTTTGTCAACGCAGCGAGTAGAATACCGTTTTACCGAAAAACGGATGATTTCGACTTATGGCAGGTTTTCGCCCCAAGGCTTCCCAACGTCTTTCGCCTGACGCCGAGCGTCTGGTGGCCGATGCGCTTGCGCTCGATGCCTCGGGCAGCCGCATGGAGGATGCGTATTGGGAGCGGCGGCTCTCGCAGCGCCTGGGCCGGCTCTTGAAGAACGGCAGCCAGTCCGCACTCGACGCGGCGCTCGAACACCTGTTCAAGCACAACGCCGATGCCTCCGACGTACTCGCCGAACAAGCCGAGACCCTGGCCGAGTCGGCCACCGTCGAAATCGACGGCGTCAGCTACGACGCGCTGCTGATCGCCGCGCCCATCCTGGCCCACACCCGCTACGCCATCCCGTCCGGCGCGCTCAAGCCCGAACTGTCACAGACCCTGGCGGTGCACATGCAGGCGCATGTGCTGGCGGCCAACACCAGGATGGCGCTGTCGCCCTACCTGTACAGCATCGACCAGCTGCCGCGCACGCACAGCGATACCTTCGCCCTGACCTACAAGCTGGTCTCGGCCGCCATGGCCGGCACCACGCCCAAGGTGGACCTGCGCGACCTGCCGGAAACCGCGCCGATCCTGGCCGATCCGCGCTACCTGCTGGCCGTGGTGGTGGCGCCGCACGAGCAGGCCCTGTTCCGCTGGCAGGAAGATGCCAAGGAGCACCATGCCGAGCGCACCGTATGCCTGGAACAATGGCGCACCCAGGTCCAGCCCTCGATCGCGCTGCTGATGCCCGGCTGCGAGTTCGAGCTGCTGCTGCCGGACGCCTTCTTCCTGTCCTGCCGCGAATCCGACAAGAGCATCCGCCCGCTGACCGTGCGCGCCGCCGTCAACTACCTGTGCGGCACGCTGGACGTGCCTGCCGGCCAGATGGCGGCGGTGGTGGCGGCCTTCGGCGAGGAGGAAGTCGAGGAATACCGCGTGGGCTTCACCATGCGCGGCGAGAAGGATGTGATCTACGGCATCGTCTGGCCGGTCTATGGCCGCGAGTCCGGCGAAATCGATGCCAGCGAGAAAGACAATCCGCTGGAGCAGATCTGCGAGGAACTGCGCAACGCCGGGGTGGAAGACATCTTCCGCCACGCCGCGCTGTTCGACCCTGAGTATTGCGAAGACTGCGGCACGCCGCTGTACGCCGACCGTTCGGGCGAGATCGTCCACGCCGAACTGCCGGAAGACGCGCCCACGCAGCAGCCGCTGTTCCACTGAGCAGCTGGCGCTGCCCTACCCTGCCGGATCGACGGCCCGCCTTGCGCGGGCCGTTTTTCTTTCAGGCTGCCGCCGCGGTCTCGCTCACGCAGCGCCATAGCGCATGGCCGGAGGCAGCGTACTTGCGCTCGAACGGCGTAATGGGCTCGGCGGGCTGCCACGGCTCGACCCGCGCCGGCCGGCCGACCAGCGCGAGCGCCTGGGCGAATTCATCGATATAGACCCGCCAGTTGCTGCGGCACTCCAGGTAAGCCCCGCACGCGGCCAGTGCAGGAAACACCGCATGCCCCTGCCAGCGCCGCCCGAGGTGGCCGATCTTGGGCCAGGGATTGGGATACAGCACGTAATGCCGCTCCACCGGCACGCGATCCGCCTGCAGCATCCGCCAGACGTCGACCAGGTCGGCACGCGCCCACGCGAAATTGGCCGGCATCGGCCCCTCCCACCAATCCTTGCCGCCGGTCAGCCGCTTCTCCGACTGGTCCACGCCGATCACGAAGTGGCCGGGAAAGGCCGTCGCCAGGCGCAAGGTGCTCTCCCCCACGCCGCAGCCGGCATCCAGGATCAGCGGCGCCGCCCCGGCCTGCTGCCATTGCTGCAGCGCAAGATCGAGCGCGCGCCGGCTGGGCTCGCCGATCGGCTTGCGAAAAGGCTCGGCCAGGTGGCGGGCAACGCGGGCCGCGAGATGGTCGTGGACATCGGCCTGCGCCGAGGTGATGGTGCGGGAGTTGGCAAACATGGGCGGGATTCTACCGGCTGCCGTGCGCTGCGTGGCCATGGCCGCGGCAACAAGGCATGGACAAGGGCCACCCCTTGCTGCCAGCATAAGGATATGACGTCCATGTCGCACGCCGATGTCGTTTTGACGGCACAATGCGGGCAACCGGGTGAACGCGCGGGCCGGCAGGCCCGGGCAGCCACCCCTTCTGAGAACCCGCCGCCGCCCGCCAATCCGGACGGCGGCCCGTACGAGGAGCGCATCCCGATGAACGCCACACGCCGCACACGCCACCATCCCAGCCGCCTGACCGCCCTGATGCCGCGCCGCGCGCTGCTGCAAGCCGGTGCCGCCCTCGCGCTCGGCGGCGCCGCGCTGATGCTGCTGCCCGCCGGCGCGGCACAGGCCGAAGACCTGCGCATCGGCCTGTCAGCCGATGTCACCTCGATGGATCCGCAGTGGAACAATGCCGGGCCAAATAACGCCATCGCCCTGCATATCTTCGAATCGCTGGTGTTCATGGACAAGAACGCCCGTTTCATCCCGGGCCTGGCACTGTCGTGGAAGCCAGTCAATGCCATCACCTGGGAAATCAAGCTGCGCCCCAATGTGAAATGGCATGACGGCACGCCGTTCACCAGTGACGACGTCAAGGCCTCGCTGGAGCGCCCCGAGAAGCTCACCGGCAGCCCGGGCTCCTTCACCAGCTACACCAAGCCGATCGCGCGCATCGACACGCCCGACCCGCTGACCGTGCGCCTCACCATGAGCGTGCCCAACTACGCCAACCTGGCCAACGACCTCAACAGCGTGCCCATCATGCCGAAGAAGGTGGCGGCCACGCTGACCCAGGCGGACTTCGATTCCGGCAAGGCGATGATCGGCACCGGCCCGTTCAAGTTCGTGCGCTTCGCGCGCGGGCAGGAAATCGTGATGGCCAGGAATCCCGATTACTGGGGCCCCAAGCCCGAATGGGATCGCGCGATCTTCCGCATCATCACGGATAACGGCGCGCGCAGCGCGGCGCTGCTGTCCGGCGACGTGGACGTGATCGAGAGCGTGCCCTCGGCCGACGTGGCCAAGCTCAGGCAGAACCCCAAGTTCCGCATCGAGCAGCAGGTGTCGTGGCGTACCATCTTCTGGCAGATGGACCAGTCGCGCGACAACCCGCCTTACGTTACCGACCGTGCCGGCAAGCCGCTGGGCAAGAACCCGTTCAAGGACGCGCGCGTGCGCGCCGCCATCAGCAAGGCGCTGAACCGCGATGCCATCGTCAGCCGCATCATGGAAGGCCTGGCCGTGCCGGCCTCGTCGATCGTCTCGCCGCAGATCTTCGGCCATCCCGGCACCAAGCCCGATGCCTACGACCCCGAAGGCGCCAGGAAGCTGCTGGCCGCGGCAGGCTATCCGGATGGCTTCGGCCTGACGCTGCACGCGACCAACAACCGCTACCTGAACGACGCCGCGGTGGCGCAGGCGACGGCCAGCATGCTGACGCGCATCGGCATCCAGACCAAGGTGGAGACCTTGCCGGTGGCGGCGTATTTCACGCGTGCGCGCCAGGGCGACTTTGCGTTCGAGATGCTGGGCTGGGGTTCGGCGGCGGCCGACGTGGCGCTGCGCTCTATCACGGGCACGCCCAATCCCAAGACCGGATACGGGACGTGGAACTGGGGCAAGTACAGCAATCCGCAACTGGACCAGCTGATCGAGAAATCGCTGACCACCGTGAGCAGCGACAAGGCCCGCGAGGACAACGCCCGAGCCGCGGCCAGGTTCGCGCTGACCGATCACGCCATCATCCCCTCGCATAGCCAGCTCGCCATGTGGGCGATGCGGAAGGGCCTGAAGTATGAAGCACGCACCGATGAATGGTCGCTGGCGCAGTTCTTCCACAAGCAGTGAGGGGGAAGGGTTCAAGCGCCTGACGTTGATGGGTACGGCTTAAAGTCAACTGCTTGACTGCTTGACAGTTGAGCAGTTGACTTTTGTTGAACAGCCAGGCTACCGCCCCCTCAACGCAAACCGTCAAACCCCAAACCCCCTCAAATCCGCAATCCCTCCTCCTGCCGCGCATTCGCCGCCCGCAATTTCTTCACCCAGTCGCGCGCTGGCAGGCCAGTGCTGTCCTCCACCACCTTGGCACGCACCTCCAGTACATCCCACGACACATCGATCGCCGGCCCGTTGAAAGCCAGGGCGATGACATTGCCGTCATGCACCTCGGGAAACACCAGTACGCGGTCATCGAATGCCTCGCAGATCCGCACGATGTTCTTGGGAAAGCTGTCGTGGTCGCCGAACAGGTTGATGGTCATCACGCCCGGCGCTTTCAGCACGCGGCGGCAGGCCTTGTAGAAGGCGGTGGTGTCCAGCACCGGTCCGCGCGCGGTGGCATCGTAGAGATCGACCTGCAGGACATCGAGGGCACCGGTGTGGGCGCCGTCCATCACGTAGTCCCAGGCATCCTGCTCACGCACGGTAAGACGCTCGTCGTCCTCGCGCAGGCCGAACATGCTGCGCCCGGCCACGATCACGGAAGGATTCAGCTCCACGGCGGTAACGCGCGCGCGGCTAAACTGGCGATGGCAGAACTTGGTCAGCGCGGCCGCGCCCAGGCCCAGCTGCGTGACGTGGAAATCCGGTGCCGACGGCGACAGGAACAGCAGCCACGCCATCATCTGCTGTGCGTACTCCAGTTCGATGGCATCGGGCTTGCGCAGGCGCATCGCGCCCTGCACCCATTCGGTGCCGAAATGCAGGTAGCGCACGCCTTCCATTTCAGAAAAGGTCACCGGCGCGAAGCGCGGCGTCATGCGTTTTTCCTCGCGCTGCGCTGCCTGCGCGCCGTCGCGGCTGCGCGTGCCGCGCGCGGGACGGCGCGAGGCCACGGCTTCAATCGATTTGCGTTTGAGAAGAGTCATGGTGATCAGGAGAAGACGAGCAGGCGTGCCGCCTACATGGACGGCACGTACGTAGTAAGGCGGCTGGCGACAGCCGGGCCGTTCAATTCATGCCTTGCCGAGCGCAGCCTGGGCACGCTGCAGCCATTCGCGATTGTGCTCCCGGGCATGGCGCGGCCAGTGCTTGCCGTCATGCACGATCTCGGCATACAGCGCCTGGGCGCGCTCCCGGTCGGCAGGTTCGGCGTGCGCAGCCAGCCAGTCGGCGAACAGGCAGCGCGCGGCCGCGTCGTTTGCGCAGGCAAGCGCCTGTTCGAATGCGGCGCGTGTGCCCGGCGCGTCCAAGGCGGCCAGCGCGCGCGCGTACAGCAAGGCGGGATCGGCCTGCTGGCGAGCCTGGGGCTGCGCGGCGAACAGCCGCTCCAGCGCGGCCACGGCGGCGGCATGCCCGCCGGTGGCGAACTGCGCGCGCGCCAGGCCCAGCAACAGGGCCGGGTCGGTGGCAAACGGGCCGCTGGCGGCGGCCTCGTAGTGCTCCAGCGCGGCCTTGGGCTCGCCGGCGTCCAGCAAGGCGGCGCCCAGGCGCATGCGGTGCTCGACGGTGGGCGCCCGGTCGAAGGCGTCGCGGGCCTCGCGTACCGCCCGGTTGGGGTCGACCAGTTGGCCGATGGCACGCGTGGCGGCCCACGCGCCACGCGTCTGGCGCAGTCCGGGCAGGTAGATGGCGAAGAAATACACCACGCTGCCCAGCCCCGGAAAGGCGAACAGGATCAGCAGCCAGTACATGTTCTGCTGCGTGCGCACCGCATGCACGGCGAAGTACAGCGCGACGATAACGTGAAAACCAATTCCTAGATACGGCATTGTCTATCTACCCTGCAAAACGTTGGCCGGCGGACTCGCCACCGGTATTCATGGCCGCGATTGTGACAGAAGCGGGCACCCGGCCCCCGGCTTCGGCGCGCAGCCGCGGGCGGCACAGCCGGTATTTTGCCAAATCCGGCGCCATCGCCGCGCTTGGCGCGGCATGCAACTTGCTACTGTCACACACGCCTCTTACGGTAGGCATGTTTCGGCTGGCATGGTTCGCAGCTACCTGAACCGAACCTGGGACACCCCGTTCAACCCGGCCCTATCCACGACCAAGGATCCGCAGAAATGAGCTACATCCACTTTATCGGTGGTGAAAAAGGCGGCGTCGGCAAATCGCTCGTCGCCCGCCTGCTGGCCCAGCATTTTATCGACCGGAGCATGCCATTCCTGGGCTTCGACACCGACAAGTCGCATGGCGCGCTGCTGCGCTTCTATGCCGATTTTGCCGCGCCCGCCGCGCTTGAGCGGCACGACAGCCTGGATCCCATCATCGAACACGCGGTCGAGGATCCGCAGCGGCGCATCCTGGTGGACCTGGCAGCCCAGACGCAGCAAGCGCTGACCAGGTGGCTCGACGATGCGGACGTGCTCGGTCTGGCCGAGGAGCATGGCCTGACACTTACCTGGTGGCACGTGATGGATGCGGGACGCGATTCGGTCGACCTGCTGCGGCAGTGGCTCGACCAGTTCGGCGGGCGCATCAGGCTGGTGCTTGTCCTCAATGAGATCCGCGGCGACCGTTTCGAGATCCTGGACGCGTCAGGCGAGCGCGCGCGGGCCGAAGCGCTTGGCGCCAGCGTGATGACGCTGCGCCACCTGCCCGATACCACGATGCAGAAGATCGATCAGCAAAGCACGAGCTTCTGGGCCGCGGTCAATCACCCGGACCGCGCCGCCACCGGGCTCAACCTGCTGGAGCGGCAACGCGTCAAGGTCTGGCTGAACCGGGCCTATGGCGAAATGGCTGCGCTCGCGCTGTGATGTAGGAGCACTGGCGGCCCGGCTTGCGCAATTCGCCGCTGGCCGACCGCGTTCGACTTCACGCCGCCACGCGACAGCCGCCGTCGCGGCTACGGGAGTGAGGGCGGCAGCAGCATCCGCCACAGATCCAGCTTCTGCTCGAAACTCCGCGCTGCGTGCGCAGGACTCGACGAGGGCAGCACCACCGTCTCGTAGCCGGCCTGCGCAAACTGCACGGCGAAACGGCCCGAAGTACCCCCGTTGAAACCGACGCGATGCAACTCAGGCGCCAGAGAGCGCAGCCGCGCGAAATCGTTGGCCTGCGGATAGCGGATACTGCTATCGAGGCTACCCTCGCGCACGCAGGCGCCAAGAACATCCCAGACCCCTATGCGATGCGCCAGCAGCCGCACCAGCCGCTCGGCATACGGCAGCTCGGCCAGCGGCTCGCCGGTCAGCGCGCCAAGCAGGGGCCAGAACTGGTTGCGTGGATGGGCGTAGTACTGTTGCGCCGCCAGGGAGGCTGCGCCGGGAAAACTGCCCAGCAC
>NZ_JARJLM010000598.1 GCF_029335485.1 Cupriavidus basilensis | reverse complement strand
GGTGGGCGGCGTGCTGGTTGGCGTGGTGCAAAGCCTGATGAGCACGCTGTGGCCGGAAGGCGCGTGGCTGATGATCTATGTGGCCATGGCCGCGGTGTTGCTGCTGCGTCCGCATGGCTTGCTGGGGAGGGGATGATGGAGATGCTCAAACGCTATCGCTTCTGGCTGCTGGCGCTGGGCGTGACCCTGGTGCTGCCGCTGACGATGCGCTCCGGCACGCTGGCCACCGAAGTGCTGGTCTATGCCATGGCGGTGATGGCCTGCAACCTGCTGCTGGGCTACACCGGCCTGCTGTCCTTCGGCCAGGGCATCTTCTTCGGCCTGGGCAGCTATGGGCTGGGCATCTCGCTGACGCGGCTGGCGTTGCCGCTGCCGCTGGGGCTGGGCCTTGCCATCGTCCTGGGCGCGGCGGCGGCGGCGCTGGTCGGATGGTTTGCCATTCGCCAGCGCGGCACGTACTTCGTGATGCTGACGCTGGCGTTCGCGCAGATGTTCTACTTCCTTGCCTATACGACGCCGGAGCTGACCGGCGGCGACAACGGCTTGCTGGATATCCCGCGCCCGCCGCTCTCGCTGTTCGGCGGCAGCCTGGCGTCCCTGGCCGGACCGTGGCAGTTCTACGCGTTTGTCGCGGTGCTGTTCCTGCTGGTGTTCTTCCTGGTGCTGCGCGTGACGGAATCCGTGTTTGGCCGCACGCTGCTCGCGATCCGCAACAACGAGGAGCGCGCGCAGGCGGTCGGCTACAACGTCAGGCATTTCAAGCTGCTGGCCTTCGTGCTCTCCGGCGCGATCACCGGACTGGCCGGCGCGCTCCACGCCATGCTGATGGGCATCGCGCCGCTGACCAATATCGACTACCACACCAGCGAGATGATCCTGATCATGACGGTGATCGGCGGCACCGGAAACGCCTTTGCTTCGGTCCTGGGCGCGGCCTTCTATGTGCTGCTGTCGGACTGGCTGTCGACCCTGTGGCCGCGCTGGCTGATGCTGCTCGGCTTCCTGCTGATCGCGGTCAGCCTGTTTATTCCGCGCGGGCTGTGGGGCTTGGGCGAGATGCTGTGGCGCAAGGCGGGCCGGGCCCCGGCGCAGCCGCTCGGACAGGAGGAGCAAGCATGACAGCGGCGATTCTGGAAGCGCGCGGGATTACCAAGGCGTACGGCAAGTTCAATGCGCTGGGTGGTGTCGACCTGCGGGTGATGCCCGGGACCGTGCATTCGGTGATCGGGCCCAACGGCGCGGGCAAGACCACGCTGTTCCACATGCTGACCGGCACCGGCACGGTGACCGCGGGCACCATCCTGTTCGACGGCAGGGACGTGACGCACGAGCCTGACCATCAACGCGTGCAGCGGGGCATTGCCCGTTCATTCCAGGTCACCAGCCTGTTCACGCATCTTCCGGTGCGCGAGAACCTGCGGCTGGCGGCGCTCGGCACCAGCCCGCTCCGCGCCATGGATTGCTGGCGGCGGCCGGGCGGCCAACTGGCCTGCGCGGACACCGTGGACGGCGTGCTGCAACGGCTCGAGCTGACCCGTGTCGCCAACGCGGAAGCCGGCACGCTGTCGCACGGCCAGCAGCGGCGGCTGGAAGTGGGCATGGCGCTGGCCGCCAGGCCGCGCGCCATTTTTCTCGACGAGCCCACGTCCGGCATGGGCATCGATGACCTGGCCGCCATGAAGCACCTCATTCGCGGCTTGAGCGCGGATCACACCGTGGTGCTGATCGAACACAATATGGACATCGTCATGGATATCTCCGACACGGTGACCGTGATGCAGCAGGGCAAGGTATTGATGGAAGGCCCGCCCGATGCGGTGCGCAACGATCCGCGCGTGCGCGCCGCCTATCTCGGCAACATGATCACCGGAGGCCGCAAATGACGATGATGCTGGAGGTCCAGGACGTGCATGGCTACTACGACAAGAGCCACGTGCTGCAAGGCGTATCGCTGGCGGTGGGTGCTGGCGAACTGGTCACGCTGCTGGGCCGCAACGGCGCCGGCAAATCCACCACCCTGAAGGCCATCGCGGGCGTGGTGCGCCCGCGCGGCGGACGCGTGCTGTTCCAGGGCCGCGACATCGCCGGGATGATGCCGCACCGGATCGCGGCGGACGGCCTTTGCCTGGTGCCCGAGCACCGCGGCATCTTCCGCCTGCTGACCGTGGAAGAGAACCTCAAGCTCGGCGCGCGCAAGGCGTCTCCCTGGCAACTGGATGACATCTACCGCATCTTCCCGCGCCTGCGCGAGCGGCGCCGCAACGGCGGCGCGCAACTGTCCGGCGGCGAGCAGCAGATGCTCGCGATCGGCCGCGCGCTGATGAATCATCCGCGCCTGCTGATGCTCGACGAACCGGTGGAAGGCCTGGCGCCGGTCATCGTCGAGGAGATCGTGGCGCAGCTCAAGATGATCAAAGCCGCCGGCGTATCGATCCTGCTGGTGGAGCAGAACCTGGAGGTCTGCATGCAGCTGGCCGACCGGCATTTCGTCCTGGAGCAAGGGACGGTGGTCTACAGCGGCAGCAACGCCGCGTTCCGGGACGACGAGGCCGTCAAGGACCGCTATCTGGGCGTGGGCCTGGCGGCCTGAGCGGCTGCTTATTCGCAGGTATTCACAAGTATTCACAAGCAATCGCAATTGCAAGCAGCGAGAGGAAGCACCATGTTGACGCAGCACGACGCCACGCTGGCCGGCCTTCGCATCGACGGCGCGCGCCTATGGGACTCACTGATGCGCCTGGCCGCGATCGGGGCGACGCCGAAAGGCGGCGTATGCCGGCTGGCCCTGACCGGGCAGGACCGCCTGGGCCGGGATTTCTTCGTGGCGCAAGCCAGGGCCGCCGGCTGCGAAGTGCGGGTCGACGCGGTGGGCAACCTGTTCGCGCGCCGGGCGGGCAGCAACGACGGCCTGCCGCCGGTGATGACCGGCAGCCACATCGATACCCAGCCCACCGGCGGCAGGTTCGATGGCAACTATGGCGTGCTGGCGGGGCTGGAAGTGCTGCGCGCGCTCAACGATGCCGGCGTGCAAACCGAGCGTCCGCTCGAAGTGGCGGTGTGGACCAATGAAGAGGGCTCGCGCTTCGTGCCGGTCATGATGGGCTCCGGCGCCTTCGTGGGCGAGTTCGCGCTGGACCATGTGCTGGGCCAGCGCGATCGCGATGGCATTTCCGTGCGGCAGGCGCTGGCGGCGATCGGCTATGCCGGTAGCGAGGCGGTCGGCGGCCGTCCGGTGGCTGCGTATTTCGAGGCGCATATCGAGCAGGGACCGGTGCTGGAGGCCAGCGATGTGCCGATCGGGGTCGTCACCGGCGCGCTGGGGCAGCGCTGGTACGACGTGGTGGTCACCGGGATGGAGGCGCATGCCGGCCCCACGCCCATGGCCATGCGCCGGGACGCCATGCTGGTGAGCGCGGAACTGGTCGGCATGGTCAACCGCATCGCAATGGAGCGGCAGCCCCACGGACGCGCGACGGTAGGCTGCATGGAAGTGCATCCGAACTCCCGTAATGTCATTCCCGGACGCATTGCCATGACGGTGGACCTGCGCTCGGACACCGACGCCGCGCTGTCGGGCATGGACCGTGCTTTCCGTGAGGGCGCCGCGCAACTAGCCGCGCGTACCGGGCTGAGCATCCAGATCGAACAGGTGGTCTACTTTCCGCCGCAGCCTTTCGATGCGCGGATGGTCGCATCGGTGCGCGCCGCCTCGCGGCGGCTGGACTTGCCGGAGATGGACGTCATCAGCGGCGCCGGCCACGATGCCGTCTATCTCGCGCGCGTGGCGCCGGCCGCCATGATCTTCGTGCCCTGCAAGGACGGCATCAGCCATAACGAGATCGAAGACGCCAGGCCCGAGCACCTGGAGGCAGGCTGCAACGTCCTGCTGCAAGTGATGCTCGAAGCCGCGAACCTGCCATGAGGAAGCCCATGAAGATCCTGATCGCACGCCTGAACCACGAAACCAATACCTTCTCGCCGGTGGCGACGCCGCTGCCGTCCTTCCACCCAAGCTACGGCGAAGACGCCTACCAGGCCAGCAAGGGCACGCGCACGGCCATCGGCGCCTTTATCGATCTGGCTGAAGCGGCGGGCGCCGAACTCGTGGTGCCGGTCGCCGCCAGCGCCAACCCGAGCGGGCGCGTCGCGGCCGCTGCCTATACGGCGCTCTGCGACGCCATCGTCAACGCCGCCCCCGGCTGCGATGCGGTGATGCTGGACCTGCACGGCGCCATGGTGGCAGAGAACAGCGATGACGGCGAGGGCGACCTGCTCGCGCGTGTGCGCACGGTGCTGCCCGAGGCCCCGATTGCCATCGCACTGGACCTGCACGGCAACGTCACGCCGGCGATGATGGCGCACGCGGATATTGCCGTGAGCTTCAAGACGTATCCGCACGTCGACATGTACGAGACCGGCGAGCATGCCGGCCGCCTGCTGATGCGCATGCTGCAGCAAGGCATGCGGCCGGCGCTCGCGTGGCGGCGCTTGCCGCTGGTGACGCACACGCTGCGCAGCAACACCGGCGAGGGCGCCATGCAGCGCGCGGTGGCGGCAGCGCGGCAGGCGGAAGCCGCTGGCATGCTGGCGGTGTCGGTGCTGGCCGGCTTCGGGCTGGCGGATATCGCGGCGCCTTGCATCAGCGTGCTGGTGGTGGCCGATGGCGGCGCCGCGGCCGCGCAGGCGGCAGCCGACCAACTCGCGGCGCAGATCTGGGACGAGCGCGCGGGCTTTGTCTATGACAGCGAGCCGCTGGCGGAGTCGATCGCACGCGCCGCGCAGCTGGCGGCCGGCGATGGCGAGGGGCCGGTGCTGTTGCTCGACCACGGCGACAACTGCATGTCCGGCGGCACCTGCGACGATATGGCGGTCCTGCAGGAAGCGCTGCGCCAGGGGTTGTCCGGCATTGCCGCCGGGCCGGTATGCGACCCGCGGGCGGTGGCGGCGCTGGTCGCCGCCGGCGTGGGCGCCAGCGTCTCGCTGCCGGTGGGCAACAAGGTGCCGCTGACCCAGCTCGGCATCTTTCCGGTGCCGCCGACGCTGAGCGGCCGGGTCGCCGCCATCAGCGACGGCGAGTACGTGATCAGCGGTCCCACCTACACGGGCCAGCGCATCCGCATGGGCCGCACCGTGCTGCTCGATATCGGTGCGGCGCAGGTCGTGATCACCGAGACGCCGCAGGAGCACTGGGACCTGGGCATCTTTACCCATATCGGCGTGGATCCGCTGGCGCAGCGCTTCCTGCTGCTGAAGTCGCGCATGTACTGCCGGCCGGTGTTCGTGCCGATCGCGAAGGCGGTGGTCGAGTGCGACGGCGGCGGGGTGACGAGTTCGCGCTACGCGCAGTTCCCGTTTCAGCGCTTGGCGCGGCCGGTGTATCCGCTGGATGCGGAGACTGGGCTGGAGGCGCCCGCGGCGGTGTGAGGGTTGCCTTGCGGCGACGCCTTCGGGCGCGCCGCGAATCTCGCCGCTTGTTCTATTTTCCGCTCTGGCCGAGCCCCAGCCGCGCCATCGCCTCCTTGGCTTCGACTACCATCTGCGCCACTTCGGCAACGGTCACGCGCAGTTTGGTGGCGCGTGCCCGCATGTGCTCGTAGGCTTCGGTCTCGCTGCCGCATTCCTGCTGCATCAGCAGGCGGATCGCCTTTTCGATCTGCCGGCGCGATTTGATGGTGTCTTCCAGCTTGTGGATCTTGTTGTGCTGGCGCGCCTGGAAGTCGCGCGCGGAGCGGGCCAGCACCAGGGTGCTGAGAATGCCGGACGAACGAAATGGCCGGGTGATCACGCCATGCGCATGCGTGCCCAGCAGCAGCTTGAGCATGGCGGGGCTCTCGTAGTCGGACAGGGCGATCATGGTGGCGTTGCTTTCGCTGGAGCACCAGGCGCCGCCGGACTGCAGCGCCTGGGTGACCTGGAAGAACACCACATCGGCATCGCCGGGCGGGGTGGCGGGCAGCGGCCACAGCAGGCGTAGCCGGCAGCCGATGCGCCTGAGCTGCTCGGCCAGGATGTCGCGGTCTTCGCCAGGCGGATAGATCACCACCAC
Organism: Cupriavidus basilensis; assembly: GCF_029335485.1. GTDB lineage: Bacteria > Pseudomonadota > Gammaproteobacteria > Burkholderiales > Burkholderiaceae > Cupriavidus > Cupriavidus basilensis_E. Next base: position 24,953 of record NZ_JARJLM010000598.1, on the reverse strand, counting down.
GCTGATGCTGCGCAGGTCTTCGTAGAGGCGGCGGATGCTTGAGTCCACGGCCTCACTCCAGCCAGAAGTCGGCAAAGCCGTAGGTCGACAGGTAAGGGTCCGGCTTGACCGGTTCCTTGCCCTGCCACACCACGTCGAAGCGGCCGTCGGCGCGGCAGATGCCGATGCGCGGCGTCAGCACGCAGTGATTGTTCTCTCGATCCACGCTGAGCGATCCCTCGGGAGATTCAAAACGGACATTATGCGCGGCCTGCACCAGCTTGCGGGTATCGAGGCTGCCGCAGCGCTCCAGGGCGCGGGCGAAGAGGTGTACCTGGTTGTAGGCGGCCTCGCTCCACATGCTGGTGGGACGGTCGCCGAAGCGCTGGCGCCAGCGCGCGATGAAGTGCCGGTTGCTGTCGTTGTCGAGGGTGTCGAAGTAAGTGGCCGAGGTGATATGCCCATGGCACAGTTCGGGGCCGATCAGCCGGATCTCCTCCTCGGCCATGGTGAGGCTGGCGATGGGCATTCGCTGCGGGTCCAGGCCGTGCTCGCGGTAGAGCCGGTAGAAGCGGCGCGCGGCATCGCCGATCAGCGTGGAGAAGACCACGTCGGGCTCGATCCGCGCGATATCGCGTACCACCGCGTCCAGTTGCGCCTCGCCGGCATCGCTGGGCAGGTAGACCTCGTCGAGAATCTCGCCGCCGTGCTGCTCCACCATCTCGCGCATGATGCGGTTGGTTTCGCGCGGGTAGACGTAGTCGGCGCCTACCAGGTAAAACGCGGAGCAATCGTGCTGCAGCAGGTAGGCCGCCAGTTGCATGCTGTTCTGGTTGGGCACGGCCGCGGTGTAGATGACGTTGGGCGAGTATTCGAAGCCTTCATAGATCGAGCAGTACCAAAGCAGCGCGTTGGTGCGTTCCACCACCGGCAGCACCGCTTTGCGCGACGACGAGGTGGAGCAGGCGAAGATCACGTTGAGATCGTCTTCCAGCAACATGCGGGCGGCCAGGCGGCGGTACTCCTCCGGATCGCCCTTGGGGTCGTAGACCAGCGGATCGAGCGGGCGGCCCAGCACGCCGCCGAGTGCGTTGATCTCCTCGATGGCCAGCGCGGTGCCGAAGAAGTGCTCGGTCTCGGTGACCGCGGTGAAGCCGCTGCGGGAATACAGTACGCCGATGCGCCAGCCTTGGGCGGTGCTGTCTCTGGCGGGTGTGGCGTGGTTGTCGCTCATGGTGTCGGCTCGCTGAAGATGGTGGATCGCAGCAACGTTGGCGCGGGCGGATCATGCGTGACGCAGCAATGCGTTCTCGACGAAGGCAGCGCTCGCCAGGGTGCGCGCATCGTCGCCGCGGCGGCCGATCACCTGGATGCCGAGCGGCGCGCCGTGGTCGCCGTGCAGGCCAGGCACGCTTACGCACGGCGTGCCCAGCAAGGTCCAGTTGCGGTTGAAGGCCGGATCGCCGGTGGTGGCCAGTCCCTCGGGTGCCTCATCCGGCGCGCTGGGCGTGAGCAGCGCATCGATGCCGCCAAACCAGTCGTTGCACTGGCCGCGGGCGGCTTCGGCCTGCGCGCAGGCGGCCAGGTAGGTGCCGGTATCGATTGCGCCGGCGCGCGCCAGGAAGTCGCGCAGCTTCGATGTTAGCTGATCGCGATGGCGATCGTATTCGTAGCCCAGGGTGCGGCTGGACTCGTATCCCTGGATGGTGGCGTGGGCGTCGGAAAGCGCCGCCATCCACGGCGCGAGGCGCAGCGGGCGCACGGTGCCGCCGGCGCGCTCGATGGCGCGTATTGCGCTGGCCAGTGCCCGCGCGGCGTTGGCCGATGGCGCGCCCCAGGGATAACTGTCGGGCACGCCGAAGACCGGCGCGCCCGGCAACGGCGACGGCACCGCCAGCCGCTGCCCTGACAAGGCCTGCGCCAGGTAGGCAGCGTCGCGCACGCCGGCCGCGAACAGGCCCACGGTGTCGAACGACCAGGAGAAGCATTTGATGCCGGCGGTAGGCAGCATGCCGAAGCTCGGTTTGTAGCCGGCGATGCCGCAGAACGCGGCGGGCCGGATGGTGGAGCCGCCGGTCTGCGTGCCCAGCGCGAACGGCGCGAAGCCGGCCGCCACCGCCGCGGCCGAGCCCGAGGACGACCCGCCCGCGGTGCGCGCCGGCGCACTGGGGTTGCGTGTGGGCACGGCGGCCATATAGGCAAACTCGCAGGTCACGGTCTTGCCGGCCAGCGCGGCGCCCTGGCGCCGCAGCAGCGTAGCCACCGCGGCGTCCGCCGCCGGGCGGTGGCCCTGGTAGATGGCCGAGCCATAGGCGGTGGGCAGATCGCGTGTATCGATGATGTCCTTGAGCAGTACCGGCAAGCCGCCCAGGGGACCATGCGCGGCGTCGGAAGCGGCCAGCAGGCTGGCCTCGTCCGTTACGGCGGTGAGCGCGTTCAATTGCGGGTCGAGCGCGTGCATGCGCGCCAGGCATTCGCGCAGGTAGTGGCGGCGCGCCTGCTCGTTGCCTTCCAGCTGGCGCAGCAGGGTGAGCGCGGAGATGGGCTGGTAGAGCGCGTTCATGCGTGGTCCGCCTGCAGGCCAAGGCGTATCCCATCGGGGATGCTGGCGGGAATGTCGCCGGGATTGCCGCTGGGAATGCCGCCGGGAATCGAGGGGTTCGAGGGAATCGTCATGCTCATACTCTCAGGTGATCGAAGATGACGCCGGCGGCGCCCGCGGATTTTGCATTGCCCCGGTCGATGATCTCGCCTTGCTTGAGTACCAGGTAGCGGTCGGCCACCTGCAAGGCGAACGGCACGTTCTGCTCGACGATCAGCATGGTGGTGCCATGGCGCTGCCTTTCCCATAGCAAGGCCTGGGCCAGGCGCTCGATGACCGAGGGCTGGAGGCCCTCCGTGATTTCGTCGAGCAGGATGATGGCGGGCCGCATCATCAGGGCCCGCGCCACCAGCAGCATCTTCTGCTCGCCGCCCGAGAGCGTGCCGGCGGGCTGGCGCAAGCGGTTGGCGAACACCGGGAAGACGGGCTCGATCTCGGCGAAGCGCGCCGCGAACAGCGCTTCCCGCGCCAGCCCCAGGCGCAGGTTGTCGCGCACGCTGAGGTCCTGGAACAGCGCATGCTCCTGTGCCGCGTAGGCAACGCCGCAGCGCGCGATGCGGTAAGGGGGCAGGTTGGTGACCGGGTGGCCTTGCACGTGCACGCTGCCATCCAGCTGCGGCAGGTAGCCCATGACGGTCTTGAGCAGCGTGGTCTTGCCCATGCCGTTCTTGCCAAGCAGGGCCACGGCCTCTCCTGGCGCGATCGAGAGCGAGAGATCGCGCAGCACCACGGCGTTCCGGTAGCCGCTGGTGACGGCCTGCAGTTCGAGAGCGGGTTGGATCATGCTGCCTCCCCTTCGCCGCGGCCTGCGTGATCGGCGGCGTGCGCGCTGCCGGCGTAGATGGTCTTGACCAGCGCGGAGTTGACCACTTCGTCGAAGCTGCCCTGCATCACGATGCTGCCCTGATGCAGCACCACGATGCGCGTGGCGATCTCCTGCACGAAGTCCAGGTCGTGCTCCACCAGCAGGCAGCATAGCCGGTAGCGATGGGCCAGCGCTGCCAGCGCCTGGCCGATGCGGCTGCGTTCGGTCTTGGTGAGACCCGCGGTGGGTTCGTCGAGCAGCACGATGCGCGGCTCCAGTGCCAGCACCATGGCCAGTTCCAGCGCCTGTTGTTCGCCGTGCGAGAGATCGTGCGCGACCGTGTCGAGCTTGGCGTCGAGCCCGGTGGTGCGCACCACGTCGAGTGCATAGGGCGGCAGCGTCAGCACCGGCGAGGCGCGCAGCCAGGAGGGACGCTGCGCGATGGTGCCGGCAATGCGCAGGCACTCGGCCACGGTCAGGGTTTCGAACACATTGGCGTTCTGGAACTTGCGCCCGAGGCCGAAGCGCACGCAGTGCTCGGGCGGCAGCTGGCGGATGTCGTGCCCGCACAGCCGCACCTGGCCGGCGGAGCGTTCGGTTCCGTCGCTCAGGCAGCGCATTAGCGTGGTCTTGCCGGCGCCGTTGGGGCCGATCAGCCCGACCAGTTCCCCGGCACGGGCTTGCAGCTCGATGCCCTGCAGCACCTTGAGGCTGCCGAAGTGCTTGGCTACGCCGCGCATGCGCAGGGCCGGCTCGCCGGTGTCGGCGGCGGTGGCCGGCGCAGGCACGGCGCGCTCCGCCAAAGCCGGCGGCACAGCCGTGCGCCGACCCAGTCCGAACGGCGCCAGCAGAAGCGGCACCAGTCCGCGCGGCAGCAGTACGATCACCAGCACGAAGGCAGCGCCGAGGATCAGCTGCCAGGCGAACGGCATGCTGCTGCTCAGGTAGGCAGTGGCCACATTGATCAGCACGGCGCCGATCACCGGCCCCCACAGCGTGCCGCGCCCGCCAAGCGCCACCCAGATGATGAGCTCGGTGCCGAGCACGAAGCCGCCCAGCTCCGGCGCCACCACGCCGCTGAAGGCGCCATAGCCGAAACCCGCTGCGCCGGCAACGGCGGCGGTGGCCACCAGCAGCGCGATCTTGACCCAGGCGGTGCGAATGCCCAGGTAGTTGCAGCGCGCTTCGTTGTCGCGAATGGCGGTGAGCACGCGGCCGCCGTCACTGCGTACCGCCACCCAGGCCAGCAGCGTCACCGCTGCCAGCGCCGCGCCGGCGATCCAGTACCACGCCTCCAGCGAGAGGTCGAAGGTTTCGTAGCCGGTCAGGCCGGAACTGGAGCCGGTCCAGGTGCCGGCCGACAGCAGCGACTGGGTCAGCACGATCGGGAGCACGAGCGAGATCACCGTGGCGAAAAACGGCGAGGCGCCGTGGTAGAACGACAACCAGCCTGCCAGGGCCGCCACGGCGGCCGCCGCGGCAACCGCCAGCGCCAGCGCCAGCAGCGCGTTGGCGGCGGAGAAACCGGCGTGGGTAAACACCAGGCCGGCGGCATAGGCGCCGATGCCGAAGAATGCCGATTGCCCGAACGTGAGATAGCCGGTGTAGCCCCACAGCACGTCGACTGTGACCGCCACCATGGCAAAGAAGAAGGCCTTGATCAGGATGTTGAGCAGATAAGCGTCGAACACCCAGGGGCCAGCCACCAGCAGGACCGCGCCGGCCAGCCCGAGTGCGGCTGCGCCGCGTGCGCTGGTGCGGCGCCGGCGAGGCGCCATGGCCGTGTCGAGGCCGGCGGGAGGAGCATGTGTATCAGCCATGGGCGAATCCCCTGGGGCGAATGCGCAGTGTGAGCGCGGCCAGGACGGCAATGGTCAGGCCGCCCAGTACCGGGTTGAGATAGGTGCTGACCAGCACCTGGCAGGCGCCGAATACCACGCAGGTCAACAGCAGGCTGAGCATGGAGTGGCCGGACACCATCACCAGCATGAAGGCGCTGACCAGCCACGGCAGACCCATGGCGGGATCGACGCTGGACAGCGGCGTGATCAGCGCGCCGGCCAGCGCGCCCAGCCCGGCCCCCAGGCTGAAGGTGATGAAGCGCACCCTGCCCGAATGGATGCCGAGCCCGCGCGCGAGATCCTCGTTCATGATCACCGCGCGCGTCTTCACGCCGAAACGGGTACCGCTGAGCAGGCCGCTCATGGCCGCGCACAGCGCCAGCGCCACCGGTACCAGCAGCAAGCGGTAGGCCGAATAGCTGGTGCCGGCGATAGCGAGCGCGCCTTGCACCGGGGGCTCCACGAACTGGACCTCGCGGCCGAACGCCATCACGATGAGTTGCCCGATCACGATGCCCAGGCCCCAGGTGGCCAGGATGGCATCGAGCGGGCGCTTGTAGAGCGGACGCACGATCGCGCTTTCCACCAGCATGCCCACCACGACGCCAGCCAGCATGGCCAGCGGGAGGCCCAGCAGGGGCGGCAGCTTGAGCTGCGTGACGACGAAGCTGGCGTAGGCGCCCAGCGTCAGCAGCGCGCCGTGGGCGAAGTTCACGATCTTCATCACCCCGAAGATCATCATCAGCCCGGCGGTGACGATGAACAGCACCGCCGCGGTGGTCAGTATGTCCAACAGCAACACCATAGGTTCTCTCCACTCCAGTGGCTGCACGCGTGGCCGGCTCGCCGCAGGCGGGCGGCCACGCCGGATGCTTGCTTACTTCAGGTTAGGACATTGCGGGCCTGGATCGACACTGGGGAAGGTTTCCAGGATCTTGATGGAACCGTCTGCCTGCACCTGGCCAAGCCGCATCGACAGCGGGGTGTGCCGGCTCTTGTTCATTTGCACCGTGCCGCGCGGCCCGTTGAACGAGACCTGGCTCAGCGCGGCCACCACCTTGACGGGATCGGTGGAGCCCGCTTTTTCAACGGCGGCCTTGTAGAGGTAGAAGGCTTCGTATTGCGGCTCCGACAGCTCGTTGGGCGTCTTCATCTGGTTGCCGAACTTCTTGCTCAGCGCGTCCATGAATTTCCTGTTCTCGGGCGTGTCGATACCGGTCAGGTAGGAGGCCGACAGATAGATGCCGGTGGCCACGTCGCCCATGGTCCTGGCGGTGCCTTCGTCGATGGCCAGGTTGGCATAGGGCAACGTCATGCCGGCGCCCTTCAGCTGCTTGGCCAGCGACACATTGGGGGCGCCGCCGGCGGTGGCGCTGATCAGCGCGTCGGCGCCGGCGCCGCGGATCTTGGACAGGATCGGCGTCCAGTCGGCGCCGTCGATCGGCAGGTACTCCTCCCCCACTACCTTGCCGCCTTGCTGCTGGATGTACTTGCGGGTGAATTCCAGCATGCCGCGCCCGAAGGCGTAGTCGTTGCCTACCAGGAAGAAGTTCTTCGTGCCCTTTTGCCGGGTGAAGTAGTCCACCACCGGCGCCACCTGCTGCTCCGGCACCCAGCCGTTCACGTGCATCCACGGGCTGCACGAGCGTCCTTCGTAGAACGAGGTGTAGATGTAGGGCACGCGGCCGCGCGCCACGATCGGCAGGCCGGCATTGCGGGCGGCGCTGGTCTCCATGGCCAGGATGGCATCGACCTTCTTCTGGAACACCAGCGAATCGTAGGCCTTCTGCGCACCCACCGCGCCCGAGGCATCGTCGGCGATCTCGAGCTGCAGCTGCCGGCCGAGAATGCCGCCGGCGGCATTGATCTCGTCGACCGCGAGTTGCGACGACTGCACTACCGCCGGCGCGATGACGCTGTTGGCGCCGGACAGGCCCACCGGCACGCCGATCTTGATCGGGCCGGCGGCGGATACGGCGGTGGCGCACAGCGCGCCGCAGGCGGCGATAGCGCCTGTGATCAGGCGGAGGGAGCGTGGATGCATGTTGTTCTCCTGGGGGCTGGTGGTAATGACGGTGGCTATGGCGATGTCAGGGCAATCGGGTCGCGGCAAGTTGCGGGGTGCGGGCAAGGCGCTAGTGGCGCGGCAACGGCCAGCCGGTCCCGAGCATGGGGTCGTAGAGGTCGTCGCGCCGGTCGCGCAATACATGGTTGAAGGCGTTCAGGTGGCGCGCATGGCGCGACTGGCGCAGATTGATGCGGGCATAGAGGATTTCCTCCTCGCTGGCGCTTGCCGGGCCTGCCAGCGGCCAGCCCTCGGCGCTGACGATCAGGCTGCGTCCGATGAAGGCCTGGCCGCGCTCCGTGCCGACGCGGTCGGCGCAGACGATGTTCACGCCGTTGCTGTGCGCGCCCGCCATGGCCAGTACATTGGCCATGGCGGTCTGCTGCTGCGCCTGGCCCGGCATCGGCACCCAGTTGGTCGGCATGCAGACGATGTCGGCACCTTGCATTGCCAGCAGCCGGTACACCTCGGGAAACCAGCCGTCGTAGCAGATCGCCACAGCCAGGCGGCCGATGCGCGTATCGAAAATCGGCAGGCCGAGGTTGCCCGACTCGAAGAACAGGTGCTCGTCGCCCCACAGGTGCAGCTTGCGGTAGCTGCCCAGGTAGCCGTCGGGCCCGGCCACCAGCGCCGAGTTGTAGAGCCGGTTGCCATCGCGCTCGGCGATGCCGGCCACGATATGGATGCCCAGCCGCCGGGCGGCTTCGATCCAGCCGCTCGCGCAGGCGCCGCCGGGCAGTGGCTCGGCCAGCGCGAAGGCTTCGTCGCGGCTGTGGAAGACGTAGCCGCTATTCGCCAGTTCGGGCAAGACCACCAGGGCCGCGCCGGCCGCCGCCGCTTCTTCGATCATTTGCAGCGAGCGGGAGAGGTTGCCGGCGCTGTCGCCCACGCGCGGCTCCATCTGGATGCTTGCGACAATGGTGTCAGGGAAAGCACCGGCGTGGTGCAGGGCTTGCGATATCTCCATTACGTCTCCAAAAAACAAAAAGCCCCCGACCACGCTTGTCGCGTAAGTCGGGGGCTTTCATAGCCATCCAGTTTGAGCAGCAGTCCTGCTGCCGTGGTCATCGTGCCTGCCGTCATGGCTAGGCGACCACAGACAAAGGCTAGCGGCTGGCGTGGGGAGGTGTCAAGCGGTGTTCTTTGGTCGAGGGTTTTCCCTTGGGCGCCGCAAGCCAACCGGACCGTCCGTCATCGTCAGATGGCCAACGACCCGCGCGCGCCTTCCGAAGCCATGCGGGCGGCGACGACGGTGAGCAGCGCCATCAGCATCGCGCAGACCGCCGCGCGGCAGGCGGAACCCCGCCGCGCCAGCTCACGCGATATACGAAACCTCGGGCAGCGCGAACGTCTCGCGCACCAGCGCCGCGCGCCGGGTCACTTTCTCGCACGACAGTTCCAGGTGGTCGCGCAGCAGGTCGGCAGCCTTGCGCGGTGCGCCGTCGGCGGCGGCCTGCAGTACGCCGATATGCTCGGATATGAACGGGTCGGCCTCCGGCATCGGCGTCGACACGCCCAGCACATGCTTGCTCAGCGTGAGGATGCAGCGCGTGCGCTGCAGGCTGCCCAGCAATTCCTTGTTGGGGCATTGCGAGAGCAGGCGCACGTGCAGGTCGTGTTCCAGCTGGTCCATGGCGGTGCGGCTGACCTTGGGGTAGACGCGCTGCGCCTTGTGCAGGTCGGCGATCATGGCTTCGATCTCCGCCCTGCCGGCATGGCCGATGGCCGCGCGCAGCGCTGCCGGCTCCACCAGCGAGCGCAGTTCGTAGAGATCGTGGATGCGCTGCGCGTCCAGCGGGGTGATGACCCAGCGCAGGCGCTCGTCCTTCTCCAGGATGCCCAGGCTTTCCAGGCGCAGCAGCACGTCGCGCACCACGGTTCGCCCCACATTGAAGTGCCGGGCGAGTTCGACTTCATTGACGCGGTAGCGGCCGAACACCGATAGGTGCACCAGGTCGCGCTCCACTTCGTCGTAGATCACTTCCCAGCCCAGGGTCTTGCGCGCGACGTCGGGCGCGCTTTCCACGCCGAGCATGGCGGGGGCCAGCGGGATGCGCATGGGCGCGGTGCCGGCGGGACCGGCCACGAAGCCGCGGCCTTCGAAACGGCTGACCAGCCCGTCGGCTTCCAGCTCGCGCAGGGCCTGGCGCACGGGCGAGCGCGTGGAGCGCAGGATCTCGGCCAGATGCCCTTCGAGCAGTACCGTGCCCTGCGCAAGCGAGCCTTCCACGATGGCCTTGCGCAGCAGTTCGATCATGACGGCGTAGATCGGCGCATGCCGATGCGCTTCGTCGGCTTCCTGCGCGGCTGGGAAGGGGGCGGCGCGCTTGTCTTGTCGCGCGGCCGTCGGTGAACTCGGCACGTTGTCTCCGGAACGGTTGGCTGGTGGGGTGGGATCGGCGCGGCCATCAGGCCGGCGCCGCTCGTCTATCCATAAGTATCGGCGATCTGCCCTGGCACGCGGTATCGGGCGATGCATGGGGCGGATGATACACGGGTATCTCCTTATGTTGACCATTGTCGGCAATAGTCATATATTTCGATCCATGCCGGATCGCCAGCGCGCGCCCGGACTTGCGAATACGAGAGACAGGGCGCCGGCCAGCGTGGCGTCATAAACAAAAGAGCGCATCCCCGATGGACTACCAGTTCGATTTCAGCTTCCTGTCCGCCAACTGGCGCGACCTGCTCGATGGGGCCTGGCTGACCGTGCGCATGTCGGCGGCCACCATCGTGCTGGGCTTTGTGCTGGGGACGGCGCTCGCCGTGGTGCGCACGCAGGGGCCGGCCTGGGCCCGGCGCTGCGTCACGGCTTATGTGGATGTGATTCGCAACACGCCGCTGGTGATCCAGGCCTTCTGGCTGTTCTTCGGGCTGGCGGCGGTGCATGTGCGGGTGCCGGCCATGGCGGCGGCGGTGGTGGCGCTGGTGGTCAATGTGTCCGCCTACACCACGGAGATCGTGCGCGCGGGGATCGAGTCGGTGCCGCGCGGACAGCTGGAGGCGGCATCCTGCCTGGGGCTGTCGCGCTGGCAGATGCTGCGCCTGGTGGTATTGCCGCAGGCGGTGGAGCGCATGTATCCGGCGCTGATCAGCCAGTTCGTGCTGATGATGCTGGCCACTTCCATCATGTCGCAGATCTCGGCGGAAGAACTCACGGCGGTGGGTTACCGCATCCAGTCCGAGACCTTTCGCGGCTTCGAGATCTACATCGTCATCGCGCTGGTCTACCTGGTGCTGTCCTGGCTGCTGCGGTTGTCGATGGCGGGCGTGGGCGCCCTGGCCTTCACGCGCCGCCGGCGCTTGAAGACCCCTCTCTGATTCTTCCAACGTGCTGTTTTCGACGCGGAGCCAAGCATCATGTCCAGCCTTTCCCTGGATCAAGTCCTGTTCATCCTGCGCGGCGCGGGCTGGACGCTGCTGCTGTCGGCCATGGGCTTTCTCGGCGGCGCGCTGGTGGGATTGCCGCTGGCCCTGGCGCGCAGCCGCGGCGCCCGCGTGCTGCGCACGGCGACCGGCGTGTTCGTGCAGCTGGTGCAGGGCGTGCCGCTGCCGGTGATCATGTTCGTGGTGTACTTCGGCATCAGCGTGGGCGGCTTCGACCTGCCCGCGCTGGTGGCCGCCGGCATCGCCATGACGGCGTATGCCAGCGCCTACCTGGCCGAGATCTGGAAAGGCTGCATCCAGGCCGTGCCCCGCACGCAGTGGGAGGCGGCCGAATGCCTGGCCCTGACCCCGCTGCAGCGCGTGGTGCACGTGATCCTGCCGCAAGCCGCGCGCATCGCGGTGGCGCCGACGGTGAGCTTCCTGGTGCAGATCGTGAAGAACTCCTCGTACGCGGTGGTGATCGGCTTCTTCGACCTGACCTATTCGGCGCGGGTGGTGAACAACTCCACCTTCGAGCCCTTCGTGGTGTTCTCGATCGCCGCCTTGCTCTATTTCGCCATCTGCTATCCGCTGTCGACGCTGTCGTACCGGCTGGAGCGGCGTTTCAAGCGGGTTTGAACTCGCGAGAGCCAAAAGAAACATGGAGACAAGCATGGAAGACATCGTCCGCTTCGACAAGGTCAGCAAATCCTTCGGGCAGGTGGAGATCCTCAAGGGCGTGAGCTTCTCGGTGCGCGCCGGCGAGGTGGTGGCGCTGATCGGCCGCAGCGGCTCGGGCAAGAGCACGGCCCTGCGCTGCATCAATGGGCTGGAGCGCGTCAGCGGCGGCGCGCTGCACGTATGCGGGCGCGCCATGCACGACGGCAACGTGGCGCTGGGCGAGCTGCGCAAGGAAGTGGGCATCGTCTTCCAGAGCTACAACCTGTTCCCGCACCTGACCGTGGAAGAGAACGTCATGCTGGCGCCGCGCAAGGTCAAGCGCGCCGGCAAGCAGGAGGCACGCGAGCTGGCCATGCATGTGCTCAGGCAGGTGGGCATGGAAGAACGGGCCACCTATTACCCGGAGCAGCTGTCCGGCGGCCAGCAGCAACGCGTGGCGATTGCCCGCTCGCTGGCCATGCAGCCGCGCCTGATGCTGTTCGACGAGGTGACTTCGGCGCTGGACCCGGAGCTGACCGGCGAGGTGCTCAGGGTGATCGAGCGCCTGGCCGATGACGGCATGACCATGGTGCTGGTCACCCACGAGATGGCCTTCGCGCGGTCGGTGGCGGACCAGATCATGTTCATGCACCAGGGCATCGTCTGGGAAGGCGGCAGCGGCAAGCTGCTGGATGCGCCGGCCACGCCCGAGCTGAAGCAGTTTGTCGGCAACGGCCTTTGACCACCGGAAGCCTTCGCCTCGCAACATACCAACAAGGAGACATCGACATGAACCTCAACCGCCGCGTCCTCGGCTCGCTCGCCGCCCTGCTGCTCGTGGGCCTCTCGGCCAGCGCCTGGTCCGACACGCTCGACACCATCAAGCAGCGCAAGAAGATCCTGGTTGCCGTGGATATCGGCGCCCCGCCCTACGGCATGCTCGATGGCCAGGCCAGACAGAGCGGTTCCGATGTGGACACCGCGCGGCTGCTGGCCAAGGACCTGGGCGTGGCACTGGAGATCGTGCCGGTGACCGGGCCCAACCGCGTGCCCTACCTGTTGACCAGGAAGGCCGACGTGGTGCTGGCTTCCTTCTCCGTGACGGACGAGCGCAAGAAGGTGATCGATTTCTCCGAGCCCTACGGCGTGGTGCCGGTGGTGGTGGGCGGACCGGCGCAAGCGAAGCTGAAGGCCTTTCCCGACCTGTCCGGCAAGACCATCGCCGTCACGCGCGGCACCACCGCGGACCAGGAACTCAGCCGCGGCGCCAAGGAAGTGCCGGGCGTGAACATCGTGCGCTACGAGGACGACGCCACCACCAACACCGCGGTCTCCACCGGCCAGCAGGATTATCTTGCCGCCGCCGTCAGCGTGATTCCGGTGGTGAAGAAGAGCAATCCGTCGCGCGACCTGGAAATCAAGTTCGTGATGAAGGCTTATCCGTACGCCATCGGCCTGCGCAAGGGCGATACGGCGCTGAAGAACTGGCTCGACGGCTGGGTCAGCACCAACCTGAAGAACGGCAGGATCAACGGCATCTACAAGCAGTATTTCGGCATGGCCCTGCCTGACGAGATGATCAAGTAACCACGGCGCAGATCGCCGCGCCGCCATTCACACCGCGAGTATCCATCCCATGAGCACAGACACCCTAGCCGCTGCCCCAGCGCACGCCCCGCGTACGTCGCGCACCATCCGGCTGCACGCCGATGACGATGTGGTCATCGCCCGCGACCAGATGGTGGCCGGCACGCCCGTCGCCGAGGAGGGGGTGACCGTGATCGGCCTGATTCCGCCCGGCCACAAGATTGCCACCCGCGCGATTGCGCAGGGCGAGGCGGTACGGCGCTACGGCCAGATCATCGGCTTTGCCAGCCAGGACATCCGCGCCGGGCAGCATGTGCATACGCACAACCTGGCGATGGGCGATTTCACGCGCGACTATGCCTACAGCGCCGAGACCCGCGCGGTGCAGGCGGAGGCCGAGCCGGCCACCTTCGACGGCATCGTGCGCGCCGATGGCAGCGTGGCCACCCGCAACTACATCGGCATCCTGACTTCCGTGAACTGCTCGGCGACGGTGGCGCGCGCCATTGCCGACCATTTTCGCCGCGACATCCACCCGCAAGCGCTGGCGGCCTATCCCAATGTGGACGGCGTGGTGGCGCTCACGCACGGCGTGGGCTGCGCGGTCGATCCGCAGGGCGAAGGGCTGGCCGTGCTGCAGCGGACCCTGGGCGGCTATGCCTGCCATCCCAACTTCGCCAGCGTGCTGGTGATCGGGCTGGGCTGCGAGACCAACCAGATTTCCGCGCTGCTGGCCACGCAGGGGCTCACCCACAGCGAGCGGCTGCAGACCTTCACCATCCAGGACACGGGGGGGACCACCAGGACGATTGCCCACGGCATCGAACTGATCAAGGCCATGCTGCCGCAGGCCAATGCGGTGCAGCGCCAGCCGGTGCCGGCGCGGCACCTGGTGGTGGGCCTGCAATGCGGTGGCTCGGATGGCTATTCCGGCATTTCGGCCAACCCGGTGCTGGGCGCGGCGGTGGACCTGCTGGTGCGCCACGGCGGCACCGCCATCCTGTCGGAAACGCCGGAGATCTATGGCGCCGAGCACCTGCTGACGCGCCGCGCGCAAACGCCGGAGATCGGGCGCAAGCTGGTGGCGCGCATCCGCTGGTGGGAAGCCTATTGCGAGCGCCACGGCGCCAGCATGGACAACAATCCCTCCGCCGGCAACAAGGCGGGCGGCCTGACGACCGTGCTGGAGAAATCGCTGGGAGGCATCGCCAAAGGCGGCTCCACCAATCTTGCCGAAGTGTACGAATACGCGCAGCCGGTGCGTGCGCGCGGCCTGGTCTTCATGGATACGCCGGGCTACGACCCGATCTCCGCCACCGGCCAGGTGGCGGGCGGCGCCAACCTGATCTGCTTCACCACGGGGCGCGGCTCGGCGTATGGCTGCGCGCCCTCGCCCTCGGTCAAGCTCGCCACCAACACCGCGCTGTGGCAGCGTCAGTCGGACGACATGGACCTCAACTGCGGCACGGTGCTGGATGGCAGCGCCACCATCGCGCAACTGGGTGCCGAGTTGTTCCAGCTGATGCTGGACACGGCGTCCGGCAAGCGTTCCCGCAGCGAGCTGCATGGCTATGGGCAGAACGAATTCGTGCCCTGGCAGCTGGGGGCGATTACCTGAAGGGGAGGGGTGCCGGCCTGCTCAGGCCGTCTTGCGCCCGCCGCCTGCGCGGCGGGCGGTCTTCGAGGCCGGCTTGCCCGCGCCGGGCACCGGCTCATCCAGCGCATCGGCCGCCAGCAGCACGCCCGCGGACACGATGTATTCCGCCGCGCTTTCGATATCGCCCCGCAGCGCGGCCCTCGCCGCGCCACCATCCTTGCGCTTCAGCGCCGCGACCAGACGGGCATGATGGTTGACGGCCACTTGCTCGCCCACGCGGCGCGAGCCGGAGCGCAGGTCGTGGTTCAGGATCGGGCCGATGCGCAGCCACAGCGCTTCGATCATCTGCAGCAGGATCGGCATGCCCGCGCCCTTGTAGACGGCGAAATGCAATTCCTTGTTGACGGCGATCAGCCGTGAGCAGTCCGGCTTCGGCCTGGCCATCTCTTCCGCGAAGCGCTCGTGCAGGGCGCCGATCTGCTGTATCGCGGCGTCGCCCAGGTGCCCGGCCGCCTGCTCCGTCGCCAGCCCCTCCAGGTTGATCCGGATGCTGGTGATCTCCCGGAACTGGCTCACGCTCATGATCGGCACGCGCAGGGCGCGGTTCGGCGTCAGCTCCAGCGCCTGTTCGGCCACCAGGCGGTGGACCGCTTCGCGCACCGGCATCACGCTCACGCCCAGGGCAGCGGCGGTGCTGCGCAGCGAGATCTGCTCGCCGGGCATCATGTGCCCGCTCATCAGCAGTTCTCTCAGTTGCACATAGACATCGCCGCTCAGGGTCTGGCGCTTTAACGGGGTGACAAGTTCGGGCAGGGACATGAATCGATCATAGCACATAGGGTATTCCCGATTTGCGATCTGTGATCACAGATATAGTATGGCTGCCGTGGATGCCGATCGGCGCATCCAAGGAGCTGACGACTATGTGGAATGACGAATCCCTGGCGGGCAAGCGGGTCCTGGTGACCGCGGGCGCCGACGGTATCGGGCTGGAAATCACGCGCGCCTTCGTGGAAGCCGGCGCGCGCGTGCTGGTGTGCGATGTGCAGGAGGCCGGCCTGGCGCGTCTGGCGGCTACGCTGCCCGCGGTGCACGGCTGCCGCGCCGATGTATCGAGCGAGGCCGACGTGGCGGCGCTGTTCGAGGCCGCCGACCGCACGCTCGGCGGCCTCGACGTGCTGGTGAACAATGCCGGCGTGGCGGGCCCCACCGGCGGGGTCGAGACCCTGGCCCTGGCCGACTGGGAGCGCACGCTGGCGGTCAATATCACCGGCCAGTTCCTGTGCGCCCGTCTCGCCGTGCCCCGGCTTCGCCGTGGCAGGCAGCCCGCCATCGTCAACCTGTCCTCCGCCGCCGGCCATCTGGGCATGCCCGGGCGCTCGGTCTACTCGGCCTCCAAATGGGCGGTGGTGGGCTTCACCAAATCACTGGCGCTGGAATTGGGCGCCGACGGCATCCGCGTCAATGCGGTACTGCCGGGCGCGGTCGACGGGCCGCGCATCCGCGCGGTGATCGCGGCAAAGGCCGAGGCGCTGGGCCAGCCGCTGGAAGACGTCACGCGCGCCTACACCGCGCAAGCCGCGCTGGGCCGCATGGTGACGGCGCGCGACATCGCCAACATGGTGCTGTTTGCCTGCAGCGGCCTGGCCGCCAATGTCACCGGCCAGGAACTGGTGGTCGATGGCCTCACGCAAGCGTTGAGCTGACGCCGGCCGCCGCACCCGCACCGATCCTGCACCGACTAACCGATTTCATACGGAGCCCGCCATGGCAGCCCGATCCAAAGCCATCATCACCTGCGCCCCAACCGGCGCGATCCACACCCCCAGCATGTCGCCGTACCTGCCGGTGAGCGCCGACGACATCGCCACGGCGGCCATCGATGCGGCCCGGGCCGGCGCCGCCATCCTGCACCTGCACGCGCGCGATCCCAAGGATGGACGCCCCTCGCAGGACCCCGAACTGTTCCGGCCCTTCCTGTCGAAGATCAAGGCCGCCACCAATGCCGTGATCAACATCACCACCGGCGGCAGCCCCCACATGAGCGTGGAGGAGCGCATGCGCCCCGCCACCACGTTCAAGCCGGAGCTGGCCTCGCTGAACATGGGCTCGATGAACTTCGGCCTGTTCCCGATGCTGGAGCGCTTCAAGGAATTCAGGCACGAATGGGAGCGCCAGCATCTGGAGAACAGCCGCGACCTGATCTTCAAGAACACCTTCAGCGACATCGGGAACATCCTGGAGATCGGCAACGCCAACGGCACGCGCTTCGAGTTCGAGTGCTACGACATCAGCCACCTGAACAACCTGAAGCACTTCCTTGACCGCGGCCTGGTCAAGGCGCCCGTGTTCGTACAGTCGGTCTTCGGCATCCTGGGCGGCATCGGTGGCGATCCGGAAGACCTGATGCATATGCACCGGACCGCGAACCGGCTGTTCGGCGACCAGTACCGCTGGTCGATCCTCGGCGCCGGCCGCAACCAGATCCCGCTGGCCACCATCGGCGCGGCGATGGGCGCCGACGTGCGCGTCGGCCTGGAGGACTCGCTGTGGATCGGCCCCGGCCGGCTGGCGGCTTCCAGCGCCGAGCAGGTGCTGCGCATCCGCAGCGTGCTCGACGCGTTGAATATCGATGTCGCGACCCCGGACGAGGCGCGCGAGATGCTGGATCTGAAGGGCGCAGCAAACGTGGCCTTCTGACGGCAGGCGAGCCGCCTCGCAAAAGCAGCACCACACGCGGACGCAGGAGGCCTTCGACGCCTCCCGAAAACCGAACAAGTACCGCCGACAGGAGACACAGGTCATGTCAACCACTTATGTGCAACCCGCACGGGAAGCGCCGCTCGCCGATCATCGCTCGCTGAACGCGCTGTTGTTCAGGAAGCTGATGCCGCTGCTGGTGCTGGCCTATGTGATCAGCTTTCTCGACCGCACCAATATCGCGCTGGCGAAGAGCCATATCGCGGTTGACCTGGGCATCTCCGCGGCGGCCTATGGGCTGGGCGCGGGTTTGTTCTTCCTCAGCTACGCGCTGCTGGAGGTCCCGAGCAACCTGATCATGCATCGGGTGGGCGCGCGTTTCTGGATCACGCGCATCATGGTCACCTGGGGCTTGTTGTCCGCGGGCATGGCCTTCGTCAGCGGCGAGACCTCGTTCTATGTCATGCGCCTGCTGCTGGGCGCGGCCGAGGCCGGGTTGTTCCCCGGCGTGATGCTTTACCTCACCTACTGGTTCGGCCGCAAGGAACGGGCGCGCGCAACGGGCTATTTCCTGCTGGGCGTGTGCATTGCCAACATCCTCAGCGGACCGCTCGGCGGCGCGCTGCTGCAGATGGACGGCGTGCTGGGCTGGCGAGGCTGGCAATGGATGTTCGTGCTGGAGGGCCTGCCGGCGGTGGCCTTTGCCTTCGTGGTGTGGAAGAAGCTGCCGGACGGCCCCGCCAGCGCAACCTGGCTGTCCCCCGAAGAAGCACGGGAGGTCGAGCGCCGCCTGGCGGCGGAGCAGGCCGAGGAAGCAAGCGCCGGACATGTCGGGCATTCGTTCCGGGGCTGCCTCGCCGACCGCCAGATCTGGCTCGCGATCTTCGTGTACTTCTGCCACCAGATCAGCATCTACACCGTGATCTTCTTTCTGCCGGGCATCATCGGCACCTATGGCAAGCTGTCGCCCCTGCAGGTCGGCATGCTCAACTCCTTGCCGTGGATCGCCGCGGCGCTCGGGGCAGCCACGCTGCCGCGCCTGGCCAGCAACCCGCGGCGCTGCCGCCGCATGCTGGTGGCCGGGCTTGCCGTGATGTCCGCCGGCCTGTTGCTCGCGGCCTATGCGGGGCCGGTGGTCGCCATGGTGGGTTTCAGCCTGACGGCATCCATGTTCTTCGTGGTCCAGTCGGTGATCTTCCTCTTTCCGTCCTCGCGCCTTGCCGGCGTGGCGCTGGCGGGCGGCCTGGCGCTGGTCAATACCTGCGGTCTGGTGGGTGGCTTTATCGGCCCGTCGGTCATGGGCGTGATCGAGCAGGCCACGGGCAGTACCAGGAACGGCCTGATCATCATCGCCGGCATGCTGGTGCTCGCCGCGCTGGCCAGTATGCGGCTGCGCCAGGGGCAGGAGCGGGGGGCGGCGTGAGTGGCGTGAGCGGCGATTGCCATCGGCCCGGCGCCGCGCGGCCGGATGCATTGCACTGCGATCGTGCGGCACGCGGCCGGGCCGCACTCCAAAGGTGTTTCATGCACAACGGTAAAGCGGTGCCGCGGCGATGCGGCACGTTAGCGGGGAAATGCAGCGTAATCAGTGAAAGTACCTACGCTAAAAGCAAAACCTTATGCTATAAATCTCCCTAGACGAAATTTCGTCATTCGACATTCCGTACTCGCTGCCAATATCGCCAGCGGAGTGCAAAGGCAAAAAAGCCCGACCCGGTTCTACCGGTTCGGGCTTTTTGCGTTTTGTCGTTTCAATCGGAAATTTTTGGATGGACGTCGAGACGGCCAGTGGCGGAGCCTTGCCTGCAGAAAACGTCTCGCGCATCCGCTTTGGAGCGGCATGGCGGGCTTGCAAAAAAGCGCGCGGAGGTCTGCTCTGAATAGTACATCAATCGCCATTTATACGGACCAAGGAGCATCTGATGAGCCAGTTCAATCGCCGCAGATTCGTGCAAGCCGCCGGATCCATGATCGTCTTCGGTGCCGCGTCCAGCGCGCTGCTCGTGCCTCGCATCGCCCGGGCCGACGGCACCGTCAAGCTTGGGCTGCTGCACTCGCTGTCGGGCACCATCGCCATCGCCGAGGCCTCGCTCGTGGACGCCGAGAAAATGGCGGTCTACGAGATCAACGCCTCGGGCGGCGTGCTCGGCCGCAAGATCGAGATCGTGGTCGAGGACGGCGCGAGCGAGAACCCGATCTTTGCCGAGAAGGCGCGCAAGCTGCTGGAGCGCGACAAGGTCGCGGCCATTATCGGATGCTATACGTCCGCGTCCCGCAAGGCCGTGCTGCCGGCGCTGGCCCGCGCCAACGGGCTGCTCTTCTACCCGACCTACTACGAAGGACAGGAGCAGGACAGGCACGTGATCTACCCCTCGCAGGAGGCCACGCAGTCGGTGGTGGCGGCCGTGGACTGGATGTCGCGCGAGAAGGGCAAGACGATATTCCTGGTGGGTTCGGACTACATCTATCCCCGCACCTGCAACAAGATCGCAAAGGCGACCATCGCACGCCTGAACGGCAAGCTCGCGGGCGAGGAATACGCTCCGCTGGGCCACACCGAGTTCTCCTCGATCATCAACAAGATCAAGGCGGCCCGTCCCGATTGCATCTACAGCACGGTGGTGGGCGGCTCGAACGTCGCGTTCTACAAGCAACTGCGCGCGGCCGGCCTGGACGGCAGCAAGATCACCTTGCTCTCGACCGTGGTGTCCGAGAACGAGATCGAAGGCATCGGCAAGGACAACGCGGTTGGCTACTACGCGTGCATGGGCTATTTCCAGAGCCTCAAGAACCCGGCCAACGAGCGCTTCGTCAAGGCCTTCAAGGCCCGCTACGGCCAGGACCGCGTGATCGGCGACCCGATGGAGGTGGCCTACAACAGCGTCTACCTGTGGAAGCTCGCCGTGGAGAAGGCCGGGTCGTTCGATCCCGACAAGGTGCGCGCCGCCGCCGCGGGCATCGCCTTCGACGCGCCGGAAGGCACGGTGCGCATCCATGCCACCAACCAGCACGTCTGGAAGAAGGTCCGCGTGGGCAAGGCGCGGCCGGATGGCCAGTTCGACATCGTCTGGGAATCGCCCAACCCGATCGAGCCCAATCCGTTTCCAAAGCTTTGAACCCGCCGCGCCGGCCGTGCCGCGCCATGCCTGGCGGCACACCGGCTACCCGGTGGCGATGCCCCCATTTTTTTCCAGAGAACGAGCATGGACATAGACATCGTAGCGATGCAGGTCTTCAACGGCATCAGCCTGTTCACGATCCTGTTCCTGATGGCGATTGGCCTGGCCATCGTGTTCGGGCTGATGGGCGTCATCAATATGGCGCACGGCGAGCTGATGGCGCTTGGCGCCTACATGACCTACCTGACCGCGCGATGCTTCGAGACGCATGCGCCGCAGTGGATGGACGGCTATCTGTTCGCGGCCATTCCCGTGGCCTTCCTGACCACCTTCGCGCTGGGCTATGCGCTCGAGCGCGGTTTCATCCGGTTCTTCTATGACCGGCCGCTGGATACCCTGCTCGCCACCTGGGGCCTGAGCCTGATCCTGCAGCAGACCTATCGCTCGGTGTTCGGGCCGCAGGAAGTCAGCGTGCCGCTGGCCACCTGGCTGAGCGGCGCGTGGGAGCCGGTCCCGGGCATACAGCTGCCGCTGACGCGGATCTTCGTGATCGGCCTGACGGCGCTGGTGTCGCTGGGTGTGTACCTGCTGCTCTACCGCACGCGCTGGGGCTTGCGCGTGCGGGCGGTGACGCAGAACCGGGCCATGAGCAATGCGGTAGGGATCAACACCAACCGGGTGGACGCGGCCACGTTCGCCCTGGGGTCGGGGCTGGCCGGCATCGCGGGATGCGTCTTCACCATGATCGGCTCGACCAATCCCGGCACGGGGCAGCTCTATATCGTCGATTCCTTCATCGTGGTCGTCTTTGGCGGCGTGCAGAGCCTGATCGGAACCGCGCTGTCCGGATTCGCCATCGCGCAGTCCCAGACCACGCTCGAATACCTCATGAGCGGTTCGATGGCCAAGGTGGCGATCCTGCTGCTGGTGATCACGGCGCTGTACTTCCGGCCGAACGGCCTGTTCGCAAGAAAAACCCGCGGGTGATGCCATGACCTTTCCCCTACGAAAATCCGGCACCTTGCCGCTGGCATGCGTGGTACTGCTGCTGATCGTCGTGCTGCCGCTCGGCCTGGATGATTTCCGGCTGAGCCTGCTGAGCAAATACCTGTGTTTCTCCTTCGTGGCGATCGGGATCGTGCTGACCTGGGGCTACGGCGGCATTCTCAGCCTCGGGCAGGGCATCTTCTTCGGGTTGGGCGGCTACATGATGGCAATGTTCCTCAAGCTCGAAGCCTCGGCGCCGGCGTTGCCGGACTTCATGGTCTGGAGCAGCGTCGACAAGCTGCCGTTCTGGTGGGAGCCCTTCCATGGCATCGGCTTTACGCTGCTGATGATTCTCGCGGTGCCGGCGCTCCTTGCCTATGGCCTGTCCTACGCCATCTTCAAGCGGCGCGTCAGCGGCGTGTACTTCGCCATCGTGACGCTTTGCCTGGCCATGACCCTGACCGTGCTGATCGTCGGCCAGCAAGGCGATACGGGCGGCGCCAACGGCATCACGGATTTCCGCACCTTCCTGGGCATGGACATCGTCGGTGACGCCGCCAGGCGCAAGCTGTACTTCGTGCAGGCGGCGGCGGTCTCGGTGCTGATGCTGCTGGCGTCGCTGCTGCTGCGCAGCCGCTTCGGCAAGATCCTGATCGCCATCCGCGACAGCGAGGCCCGGGTTCGCTTCAGCGGCTACAACACGGCGCATATCAAGGCCTTTGTCTTCATGCTGGCGGCGGTGCTTTCCTCCATCGGCGGCGCCTTCTACACGCTGCAGGTCGGACTGATCTCGCCGAACGTGGCGGGCGTGGTGGCCTCGATCGAGATGGTGATCTTCGCTGCGGTGGGGGGACGGCTCTCGGTGCCGGGGGCCGTCGTGGGCGCCTTGCTGGTCGGCTTTCTCAAGTCCTATCTCTCGGAGACCTTCCCCGAGATCTGGCTCTATTTCCTGGGGGCCATCTTCATCCTGGTGGTCGTTGCGATGCCGAACGGGCTGGCCGGGCTGATGGCAGGCATGAGCAGGGCGCAGCCGAATGCGGGAGGGGCCAAATGAACGCGGAGCTCGATATGGACCGTCTAGCGCCTATGCCGGGCGGGGTGGGGGAGGTCTCCACCGCTTTGTCCGCCCTGCTGCGGGTGGATGCACTCACTGTGTCGTTCGACGGCTTTCGCGCCGTCGATCAGTTGAGCCTGCACATCGCGCCTTGCGAGCTGCGGGTGATCATCGGCCCCAACGGGGCCGGCAAGACCACGCTGCTCGACATGATCTGCGGCAAGACCCGGCCGTCTTCCGGCAAGGTGTGGTTCGAGGGGCAGGACCTGACCCAGCTCTCGGAGCACGAGATCGTGCGCGCGGGGGTGGGCCGGAAGTTCCAGACGCCATCGGTCTACGAGGACCTGACCGTCTTCGAGAATTTCGAGATCTCGATGCCCAGGGGGCAGGGCGTGCTGCAGTCGATCTTCTTTCGCCGCAGCCGGGCCGTGATCGACGAGATCGAGGCCGTCGCCGATACGGTGTTCCTGTGCGATCACCTTGAGCAGAAGGCCGGCAGGCTCAGCCACGGCCAGAAGCAGTGGCTTGAGATCGGCATGCTGCTGATGCAGGCCCCGAGGCTGCTGCTGCTGGACGAGCCCGTTGCCGGCATGAGCCCGCGCGAGCGCGAACTGACGGCCGAGCTGCTCAACCGCATCGCGCAAGGCAAGGCGGTCATCGTGATCGAGCATGACATGGATTTCGTCAAGCGGATCGCCAGGAAGGTGACCGTGCTGCACCAGGGACGCCTGCTCAGCGAGGGCACGGTGACAGAAGTCCAGGACGACCAGCGCGTGATCGATGTCTATCTGGGTCATTGAGTACAGGAGCACGCCATGCTTGAAGTCAGCCGTTTGAACGTTGCCTACCGTGAATCGCACGTCATCAAGGACATCTCGTTCTCGGTGCGGGAGCAGGAGTCCGTCGCCGTCATGGGGCGCAACGGCATGGGCAAGACCACCTTGCTCAAGGCGCTGATCGGCATGCTGCCTGCCAGGTCCGGGAGTATCCGGCTGAACGGCAGGGAGCTTGCCGATGCGCGGGGATACGAGCGGGTGCGGCAGGGCCTCGCGTTCGTGCCGCAGGGCCGGATGATCTTTCCGCAACTGACCGTGGAGCAGAACATCCTGACCGGCACCGAGTATTCCGGGTATCGCGCCGTGCCCGACTATATCTATCGCTGCTTCCCGGTGCTGGACGAGATGAAATCCCGCAAGGGCGGAAACCTGTCCGGCGGGCAGCAGCAGATGCTGGCGATCGCGCGCGCGCTGGTGTCCGATCCCAAGGTGCTGATCCTGGACGAGCCGACCGAGGGCATCCAGCCGTCGATCATCAAGGACATCGCCCGCACGCTCAACCTCCTGCGCAAGGAGCGGCAGTTCGCCATCGTCGTATCCGAGCAGGTCCTCAGCTTCGCGCTCGATCTGGCCGATCGTTTCCTCGTCATCGATGGCGGCAGGATCGTGCACGAAGAGGCGCGCGCCACGCTCGACCAGGACAAGGTCAGGTCATTCCTGACGGTTTGAATTTTCCCCCCTCCCCACACACTGGACAGGAGTATTGCAATGAGACACGGAGATATCGGCAGCACCAGCGATTGCGTCGGCGTAGCGGTGGTCAACTACAAGATGCCGCGGCTGCATACCAAGGCCGAGGTGATCGACAACGCGCGCAAGATCGCGGACATGCTGGTCGGCATGAAGCAGGGCCTGCCGGGCATGGACCTGGTGGTGTTCCCGGAGTACTCGACGCACGGCATCATGTACGACGCCCGCGAGATGTACGAGACGGCATCGGAGATCCCGGGCGCTGAGACCGAGATCTTCGCCGCGGCATGCCGCAAGGCCAACGTCTGGGGCGTGTTCTCGCTCACCGGCGAGCGCCACGAGGAGCATCCCGATAAGGCGCCGTACAACACGCTCATCCTGATGAACAACCAGGGCGAGATCGTGCAGAAGTACCGCAAGATCATGCCGTGGGCGCCCATCGAGGGCTGGTATCCGGGCGACTGCACCTATGTCTCGGAAGGGCCGAAGGGCATGAAGATCAGCCTGATCATCTGCGACGACGGCAACTACCCCGAGATCTGGCGCGACTGCGCCATGCGCGGCGCCGAGCTGATCGTGCGCTGCCAGGGCTATATGTATCCGGCCAAGGAGCAGCAGGCGATGGTGGCCAAGACCATGGCCTGGATGAACAATGCCTATGTGGCGGTCGCCAATGCGACGGGCTTCGACGGGGTGTATTCCTACTTCGGCGGCTCGTCGCTGATCGGGTTCGACGGGCGCGCGCTGGGCGAGTGCGGCACCGAGGAGATGGGCATCCAGTACGGGGAATTCTCCGTCAGCCTGATTCGCGATGCACGCAAGAACATGCAATCGAACAATCATCTGTTCAAGTTGCTGCATCGCGGCTACACCGGCAAGCTCAACTCCGGGGAAGGCGTCCAGGGCGTGGCCGCTTGCCCGTTTGAATTCTATGGCAAGTGGATCAACGATCCCGACGGCACGCGCAAGATGGTCGAGTCGCTGACCCGTTCCACGCTGGGCACGCCGGAGTGCCCGATCGAGGGCATTCCGCATGAAGCGGCGGCCCACCGCTAACGGCTGCAC